>JAWKUM010000004.1:0-212926 GCA_041398545.1 Planctomycetota bacterium
AGTGCTCGAGCAGGCTCTTGGCGGCGGCGCGGTTGCCGTAGCGGACGCCGTCGAAGCGGGCGAGGTTGGACGAGGCCTCGGAGGTCGCGACGAGGTAGTAGGTCGGGATCGCGTACGGGGTCGTCGGCAGCGACAGGGGGACCAGGGTCGCGCCCTCGGCCTCGAGGCGGGCCAGGGCCGCGCGGACCGTGGCCAGGATCGACGCGTCCATGCGCTCGTCGAAGTACTCGGCCGGGACGCCGATGCGCAGGCCGCGGACGCCCTCGCCGATCGTCGCCGGGTCGAAGGCCGGCGCGTCGAGGCTGGTCGCGTCGCGCGGGTCGCGGCCGGAGATCACGCCCAGGGCGACGGCCGAGTCGCGCAGGTCGCGGGAGAACGGGCCGATCTGGTCGAGCGAGCTGCCGAAGGCGACGAGGCCGAAGCGGCTGACGCGGCCGTACGTCGGCTTGAGGCCGGCGACGCCGCAGAGCGCGGCCGGCTGGCGGATCGAGCCGCCGGTGTCCGAGCCGAAGGCCAGCGGGACCATGCCGGCGGCGACGGCCGCGGCCGAGCCGCCCGAGCTGCCGCCGGGGATGCGGTCGAGCTTCCAGGGGTTGCGGGTCGCCTGGAACGCCGAGTGCTCGGTCGACGACCCGAACGCGAACTCGTCCATGTTGCAGCGCCCGACCGGGACGGCGCCGGCGTCGAGCAGCCGGCGCACGGCGGTCGCGTCGTACGAGGCGCGGTAGCCCTCGAGCACGCGCGAGGCGCAGGTCAGCGGCCAGCCCGTGTGGTTGAGGTTGTCCTTGAGCCCGATCGGGACGCCGTAGAGCGGGCCGCAGGGTTCGCCGCGCGCGCGGGCGGCCTCGAGCTCGCGGGCCCGGGCCAGGGCCGAGTCGGCCTCGACCGACAGGAAGGCGCCGACCTTGCCGTCGACGGCCTCGATCCGGGCCAGGGCGGCCTCGACGAGCTCGGTCGGGGACACCTCGCCCGAGGCGGCCAGGTCCCTGAGCTCCCGCGCGCTCCGCTTGGGGAAGTCCATCAGGCCTCCAGGATCTTGGGGACCTCGAAGAAGTCCTCGCGCCGCGCGGGGGCGTTGGCGTCGAGGTTGGCCGTGCCCCGCGGCAGGGCCTGGACGCCCTCGACCGGCCCGTCGGGCCGGACGACGTGGCGGAGGTCCATCGCGTAGGGGTTGGGCTCTACGCCCTCGAGGTCGAGCTCCTGGAGGCTCGCGAAGTGGACCAGGATGCCCTCGAGCTGGCGGCCGAGGCGCTCGGCCTCGTCGGGGGTCAGGCGGAGCCGGGCCAGCAGGGCCAGGTCCTCGACAGGGGGAAGCTGCGACGGCAAGGGTCCTCCGGGGTCGGATCGAGGGCGGAGGATCATAAGGGCTCGGGCCGCGGGTTCCTCACCCGAGGGGCGCCCCGGCCCGGGTCCCGGGCCGGATCGGGGCGCTTGCCCCTTCGGTCGGGGTCATGGACCCGGATACCATGCTCCGGATCCGGTCCGCCCGGCCTGCCGGCCGGAGGGTCGACCCGAGGAACCGTATGGGCTCCGAACACCAGTTCACCGTCATCGGCCTGACCTGCTGCATCGTCGGCATCTTCCTGCTGGCCAACTCGATCGTGTTCCGCAGCCCTCGCCGCCTGATCGAGGAGTACTTCGGGATCGGGGCCGGCTCGATGCGCCCCGTCCGGGACTACGTGCTCAACAAGATCCAGGTCGTCATCGGGTTCCTGTTCCTGATGGCCGGGTTCATCCTGCAGGCCCTCGTCGCCTGGGGCCTCGTCGACCTGTGGACCAAGATCGTCTGCGGGCTGCTGCTGGCCTCGGCCGCCGGCGTCTACTTCTGGGGCAAGCGGCACAGCCGCCGCATCTTCCAGCAGATCCTGCGCCAGCACTTCCGCGAGCACGAGTTCGACTTCGTGCAGAACATGGGCGTGACCAAGCAGATCGGCAAGGCCTTCGGCATCGTGGGCTCGGCCGAGGACAGCGTCGAGAAGTACGTCGCCATGGTCATGCTGGCCCTCGACCTCGACCCGACGCGGCCGCGCGAGGAGAGCGAGCGCGAGCAGCGCGCCCGGCGCCTGCGCGAGATGGCCCCGCTGCCGATGCCGCCCCGGCGGACCAACGGCGGCGGCAACATGTAGCCCGGGAAACCCGGGCCCGGACCGGCGATCCCTCGGGCGTGGTGCCCGGCCTCGGAACCCGGCTGTCGTTCGAGCTGCGCGTGCGCAGCGACTGGCTCCTGCGCGAGCTGCGCGTGGCCGTGCAGGAGCTCCTGCTGCCCCGCCGCTGCCCGGCCTGCGGCGCGGCCTCGGCGGCCGTGCTCGAGCCCTGCCTCGCGTGCCGCCGCGGTCTGGCGCGGGCCACGGGGCCGGAGCGTTGCGCCCTGTGCACCGGCCCCGACCGCGGCTGCCCCGACTGCGCGGGGTTCCGGGGGGACCTGGAGCGGATCCGCGCGGCCTACGCCTACCAGGGCACCGGCGGCGAGCTCGTGCGGCGGTTCAAGCTCGAGCACGACCCGGCCGCCCTCGGGTTCCTCGGCCGGCGGCTCGCGGCCGGCTTCCCGCGGCGCGGCCCGGCCTGGCGCCGGCACGTCGTCGTGCCCGTGCCCCTGGCCCGGCGCCGGCGCCGGGAGCGCGGCTTCAACCAGGCCGAGGAGCTCGGGCGCTTCGTCGCGACGAGGCTCGGGATCCCGCTGCGGGGCGAGGGGCTGCGCCGCCTGCGCGAGACCGAGCCCCAGGGCAGCGAGGCCACGGTCGACCGCGAGGCCAACCTGGCCGGGGCCTTCGGTCCCGGTCGGGACGCCGCCCGCCTGAGGGGCGCCCGGGTGCTGCTGGTCGACGACGTCGTGACCTCGGGCGCGACGTGCCAGGGCCTGCGCCGCGGTCCTCAAGGGGACCTGCGGCGCGCGCAGCGTCGAGGCCGTCGTCGCCTGCACGGCCCGCCGGCCGCGCGCGGCGGGCGGCTAGCGGCGCGTCCCGCCGGCCGGGGTCGGCGTGGCGCCCTCGCGGTCGCCGCCCCTCCGGCCCTGACCCGCAGCGTTGCCGCCGGGTCGGTTGCCGCCGGGCCGGCTGCCGCCGGCGCGGTTGCCGAACAGCGAGCGGTCGAGCGGCAGCTCGAGCTCGTCGTCCCCGCGCTTGACCTTGAGGCCACCCTTGTCGGCCCCGCTGCGCAGCCAGCCGAACAGGGCGCGGCCGAGGGCGCGGTCGCCGCCCTCGAAGTCCTCGCCGGCGACCTGCAGCAGCTCGTCCCCGGCCTCGAGCCCGAGGCGCGCCGCCGGCGAGCCGTCGCGGACCTCGGTGACCTTGCGGCCGTCGAGGGTCAGGCCGAGGTCGAGCCCGCGCCCGCGGCGCTGCTGGGCCATGAGCTCCTGCAGCTTGCTCGGGTCGTGGCGGGGGAACAGCTCGGGGTGGTTGGCCACGGCCAGGGCCGTCAGGGCCATGACCGTCGCGGTCTGGGCCTCGTAGCCGGGCCGCGCGGCGTCGAAGGTGTCGTGCTGCGTGTGGTGGGTGTGGGTGTAGTCGGCCTCGCCCGCCTGCTCGTAGAAGAACCCCGGGACCCCGACGGAGTGGAACGACCAGTGGTCGCTGCCCGAGATCGGCAGCGGCTTCTGGCCGACCTCGAACGGATACGTCGGGTCGATCGTCTCGAAGCCCGTGAAGCAGGTCGCGAGGAGGTCCTGGACGTTCTCGGCGCCCTTGACGCCGCTGGCGTAGTTGGTGCCCCCGTCGTGGACGAAGCAGGCCGAGCAGTGCTCGACGACGTCCTTGCGGTGCTTCTGGACCCAGGCCCGTGAGCCCAGCAGGCCCTGCTCCTCGCCGCTCCACAGCATGAAGCGGATCGTGCGCTTGGGCCGGGCGCCGACGGCCATCAGGATGCGCGCGGCCTCGAGCGTCGTGGCTGTCCCGGTGCCGTTGTCGGTCGTCCCGGTCGCGCCGTCCCACGAGTCGAGGTGGCCGCCGATGACGACGTACTCGTCGGGCTTCTCGCTGCCGACGAGGTCGGCGATGACGTTGTGGAGGGGGATGGGGCCCTGCTCGAACCAGTTGCGGATGTCGAAGGCCAGCTCGACGTCGCCGTGCGCGAGGCTCGCCGCGACCTTCTCGTACTGCGCGAGCTGGAGCGTGATCTCGGGGAAGACCGGCAGGTCGTCCCACGTGATCCGGTAGTTGCCGCTCGTGATCAGCAGGTCGTTGCGCGACGGGCCGATCAGCCCGAGGGCGCCGGCCGCGACCAGGGCGTCGACGAGGGCGATGTGCTCGGGGCTCATCCGGCGGCGGCCGTCGACGGCGCCGAGGACCCAGCGGCCGCGGAACGCGTCGGGTGCCTCGGTCACGGCCTCGGCCGACGCGGGCAGGGCCACGAGGCCGCCGCTGGCCGGCCCGCGGGTGCCCGCCGACCAGGCCCGGGTCACGAAGCGCAGCGGGCCGAGCTCACGGGCGAGCTCGGCCGGGGCGACGACCTCGCCCTTGGACGGCCCGCGGTTGAAGCCGACCGGGAACTCGCCCCATTGCTCGAGTCGGGCGTTGTCGTAGCCGAAGCCCTCGAGGGTCGCGCGGGCCCAGTCGCAGGCGTTGCGCAGGCCGCGCGACGAGGTCAGGCGCGGGCCGATGCGATTGGTCAGGACGTCGAGGTGCCGCATGACCTGCGAGCGGGTCTTGCCCTCCTCGACGACCGCCTTCCAGGTCGTCGCGTCGATCAGGGGGTTGGGGGACGGTGCCTCGGCCGCGGCCTCGGCGACCTTGGCGTCCTGGACCGGGAGGGAGAGGAGGGACAGGAGGAGGGGAGAGAGGGAGAGCATCGCGTGTCCTCGACGGGGCTACTGGGGATGTCCTGTGCTGCGATCAGAGCCGGCGGCGCTTGGGCGCCGGCTTCCCGTCGCCGTCGTCGTCGTCCTTCCCCTCCTTCTCCTTCTCATCGCCCTGCTTGCCGGCGTCGGCCTCGACGGCCTGCTTGGCGGCGGGCTCGCGCCGGAGCGCCAGCTCGAGGCGCTCCCCCTTGCGCTTGACGACGACCTTGGTCGCCGGCATCCCGTCCTTGACCCAGGCCTCGAGGGCCGAGGCGATGTCCTCGCGCTCCTCGACCTTCTTGCCGCATAGCTCGAGGAGGACGTCGCCGCTCTCGATGCCGGAGTTGGCGGCCAGCGTGGCCGGGATGACCGCGAGGATCGCGGTGTCCTCCGTGTAGACGCCGAGCTTGGGGTCCTTCGGGTCGAAGGGCTGCGGGGCCGGGCGGAAGCCGCCCATCGACGGGCCGCGCTCCTTGCGCGGCAGGAGCTCGTCGTAGTTGGCCGTGGCCAGCGCGGCCAGGGCCACGACCGTCGCGGTCTGCCGCTGGTACTCGGGGATCGCCAGGTCGAAGGTGTCGAACTGCGTGTGCCAGCCGTGGGTGTAGACGGCCCGCCCCTTCTGGGACCAGAAGAAGCCGGGGATGCCGATCATCTGGAACGAGGCGTGGTCGCTGCTGCCGCCGGCCAGGCCGCCGGCGCCGCGCCGGACGCTGAACGGGAACTCGGGGTCGATCGCGTCGAAGCCGGCGAAGATCTTGACGAGGTGCTCGTGGATCGGCTCGGCCTCGCCGACGCCGCTGACGTAGTTGGTGCCGCCGTCGTGGACGTAGACGGCCGAGACCTTCTCGGCCAGCTCCTGGCGGTTGCGCTTGACGTACGAGCTCGAGCCCAGCAGGCCCTCCTCCTCGCCGCCGAACAGCATGAACCGGATCGTGCGCTTGGGCTTGGCGCCGATCGCGCTCAGGATCCGCGCGGCCTCGATCGTCGTCGAGGCCCCGGTGCCGTTGTCGGTCGTGCCGGTCGCGACGTCCCACGAGTCGAGGTGCCCGCCGACGATGACCACCTCGTCGGGCTTCTCGGTCCCGCGGATCTCGCCGATGACGTTGTAGACGTCGATCGGCCCCTGCTTGAACAGGTTGCGGACGTCGAAGGCCAGGGCGATCGGCGGGGCCCCGTCCTTCCGCTCCTTCAGGGCGTCGACGATCTTCTTGTGGTCGGCGCTGACGAGGCGGAGCTCGGGGAAGTCGGGCAGGTGCTCCCAGCTGACCTGGTAGCGGCCGTACATCCGCAGGTACTTGCTGCCGGCCGACATCACGAAGCCGAGGGCGCCCGCCTCCCGGGCCGCGTCGCGCAGCTGGGTCGCGGCGCGCGACATCCGGCGGGTGTTGCCGTCGAGGACGAGCCAGGCCCCGGCGAGGTCCTTGCGCGCGGCCAGGTCCTCGGCCGAGCCGTTGACGTCGACGAGCACGGCCGGGCCCTGCTGCCTGCCCTTGGTCCCCGCCGACCAGGCCAGGGTCATGAACTCGAGCGGGCCGGCGAGCTCCTTCGGCGCGACGATCTCGCCGCTCGAGCCTCCGCGGTTGAAGCCGACCGGGAACCGGCCCCAACGGTCGAGCTCGACCTTGTCGAGGCCGAAGCCCTCGAACTGCCTGGCCGCCCAGCGGCAGGCGACGTCGAAGTTGTCGGAGCTGGTCAGGCGCGGGCCGATGCGGTTGGTCAGGTGGTCGAGGATGGCCATGACCTGGGACCGCTGCTTGCCCTCCTCGATCGCGGCGTACCACTGCGCGGCCGGGACGTACGGGTTGGGCGAGACCTTGGGGGCCTCGGCCTGCGCGGGGGTGGGGGCCATGTCCTGGCAGGGGGCCGGGACCGGGGCCAGCAGGATGGACGTGAGCAGGAAGAGACCGGGGGTGCGCATCGCGGGGCGGCCTTGTCGAGAGCTGGTGGTCGGCGGGGGCGGGGCTCCGGCTCCTCCCTACGGAGGGTCGGTCAGAGGGGCCAGCGGGAACCCCTTGGAACCACGCGGCCGCTCTGCTATCCCGACCGGGGATGGGCGCGAGAGCCAGCGGCGTGGTCGTCATCTTCACCGACGGTGCCTGCAAGGGGAACCCGGGCCCGGGGGGCTGGGGGGTCCTGCTGCAGTGGAACGGCCGCGAGAAGGAGCTCTGGGGCGGGGAGCGGGAGACGACCAACAACCGCATGGAGCTCATGGCCGCGATCCGGGCCCTGGAGGCCCTGACCCGACCCTGCCGCGTCGAGCTCCACACCGACTCGACCTACGTCCAGCAGGGGATCACGAGCTGGATCGCCGGCTGGAAGGCCAAGGGCTGGCGCACGGCCAATCGGAAGCCGGTCAAGAACCAGGACCTGTGGCAGCGGCTCGACGAGCTCGCCGGCCGCCACGAGGTCCGCTGGCACTGGGTCAAGGGGCACGCCGGCCACGACGGCAACGAGCGCGCCGACGAGCTCGCCAACCGTGGGATCCTGGAGCAGGGATCCGGAGGACGACGATGACCGCCTTGCTGCTGCTGCCGACCTGGTTCGAGGCCTCGCTCCTGCCCGACGCGCCGGCCTTCGACGCGCTCCGCGAGGGCGCCGTCCCGTGGCGCGGGTTCCGGCTCGGCCTCTGCGGCATGGGGCCGGTCGACGCCGCAGCCGGGGCGTCGTGGCTGCTCGGGCGCGACGCCTACGCCTCGTGCCTCCTCGTCGGCCTCTGCGGGGCGTACGAGGAGCGCCTCGGGCCAGGCCGGTCCCTGGTCGAGCTCGAGGCGTTCGAGCTCGACGGCTTCGGCGTCTGGGACGGCCAGGGCACGAGCCCGCCCGAGGTGATCGCCTTCCCCGAGGACGTCCGCGGCGTCCTCCCGCTCGAGAGCCGGGAGGTCGCCAGCGAGACGCTCGTCGGCGGCGGCCTCGAGGTCGTGACCGCGCTGACGGTGTCGGCCTCGTCGGCCAACGAGGAGGCCGCGAGCCTGCGCAAGCGCCACCACCCCGAGGTCGCGGTCGAGGAGATGGAGGGCTTCGGCGTCGCCCGGGCCTGCCGGCTGCACGGCGTCCCCTTCGCCTGCGTCCGGGCGGTGTCCAACTATGCCGGCGACCGGGACCACGGGCGCTGGAAGGTCGACGAGGCGAGGGCCCTGCTGCTCGGGTTCCTGGCCGACCAGGACGGGCGGTCCCTCTAACGGGAGGCGGCATGCTGCGCGGCGCGATCTCGACCTGCCCGAACGACACCTACGCCTTCGCGGCCCTGCTCGAGGGCCGGGTCGCCGGCCCCGACGTCCTGTGGGAGCTCGACGACGTCGAGGCCCTCAACCGCGGCCTGGCCGAGGACCGCTACGACTTCGCCAAGGCCAGCTTCCACGCCGCCCTCGGCCTGTCCGACCGCTTCGCCGTGCTCCCGGTCGGCGCGGCGCTGGGCCACGGCGTCGGCCCGCTCCTGCTCAAGGCCCGCCCCGACCTGCCCGACCGCCCGGGTCCCGGCGCCCGCGTGCTGTGCCCCGGGTCGGCGACGACGGCCAGCCTGCTGTACCGGATGTTCGTCCCGGGCGGGCCCGAGCCCGGCCAGGTCCTGTTCTCCGCGATCCAGCCCGCCCTGTGCGCCGGCCGCGCCGACTACGGGGTCGTCATCCACGAGGGGCGGTTCACGTACGCCGCCCAGGGCCTGCACCTCGCGGCCGACCTCGGCACCCTGTGGGAGGACGAGACCGGCGCGCCGCTGCCGCTCGGGGGCATCCTGGCCCGCCGCGACCTCCCCGACCCCGAGGGCCTCGTCGCGGCGATCCGGGCCTCGCTCGCGGCCGCGCACGCCGACCCGGCCTCGGCCCTGCCGTGCATGCGGTCCCACGCCCAGGAGCTCGACGACCGCGTGCTGTGGCAGCACGTCGAGCTCTACGTCAACGACCGGACGATGGACCTCGGCGACGAGGGCCGCCGGGCGTTGATGATCCTGGCCGAGAAGGCGCGTGCGGTGGGAATCGCGGTGCCACGCGCGGACATCGTGATGAGGTGACCGGAGCCGGGACCGGAGCCGGGACCGGAACCGCGGCCGTGTCCGGAACTGGAACCGGTGCGGATGGCTTGTCTGCCGGTGTGCCGGGGCTACCTTGCCGGATGGCGTGTGAAGGAGGATCGCATGGGCAAGCGCATCGACTGGTACTACCACCGCTCGGGTTGAACGAGCTGCAAGCGCGCGGACGCCTCGCTGGAGGCGCACGGCGCGACGGTCCGTGAGACCGTCAAGGCCGACAAGCAGAAGTACCCCGGACAGAAGGCGATCGAGCTCGCGTTGCTGTACCCCAAGGTCGTCGTCGCCCGCGGCAAGAAGGTGCTCGAGTTCAAGGTCCGCGACGGCAAGCTCACCGGCGACCTCGGCCTCGAGGACCTGCGCAAGGCCCTCCTCGGGCCGTCGGGCAACCTCCGCGCCCCGACCCTGAGGGTCGGGAAGACGCTGTACGTGGGGTTCGACGAGGGGATGTACGAGGCGTTGTTGGGCTGAGGACGCGGAGGGACCGGAGCCGGATCCGGAACCGGAACCGGAACCGGAACCGGAGCCGGAGACGCATCCGGAACCGGAACCGCGACCGGAGCCGCATCCGGAACCGGAACCGGAACCGCGACCGGAGCCGGAGACGCATCCGGAACCGGAGACGCATCCGGAACCGGAGACGGAACCGGGACCGGAGACGTATCGGGAACCGGAGTCGTGACCGGGATCGGAGCCGGTCAGACGGTTCCGGGAGACGAGCCGGGTCCGGGGACTGTCCCGTGCACGGTCATGTCCCTCGTCAGCGAGAGCGCGTCCACCGCGCCTTGGTGGGGGACGGGAATCGTCACAGGGGACTCGTCCTCGCATGGCAGGCTTGGTCCTGTCGTGTCCCCGGTGCCCGTCGACGCGTGGAACCAATCACTCCGTTGCAGGGAGGGTCCTCGGGCCGGCGAGATCGTCCAATCGCCCATGGGCCGGATCCTCGCACCGCGAGTACAGGGAGGTCCCATGTGCGTGGTCCGGGGAGCCACGGAGTCGAGGACGGTTCGACTCTGGCATTACCAGGGACGAACGAATCCCGATCGACACCGACCCGATCGACACCGACCCGGCCGGCGACGGGCCGGTCAGGCGGAGGGGCCGGGGGCCGGCTTCAGCGCGTCGAGGGGGCCGGCGGCGATGAGGGTCTCGGGCATGAAGGTGATCTGCACCGGGACGAGGCGCGAGCCGGGGAACAGGCGGCGGAGCTGGCGGGCGGTCAGGAGCAGGATCCGGTCCTGGCGCTGGTTGAAGCGGTAGCCGCGCTCGACGTGGTTGTACGAGACGACGCGGACGAGGCCCTGCATGAGCGGGCGCGGCAGCCAGGTCACGAACGGCAGCCGGTGGTGGAACTCGAAGGGGTACCAGCGGTTGGGCGTCGTCACGAACCAGGCCTTGCCGACCCGCTGGATCTCGCGGGCCATGTCCCGCTGGGCCTGCGGGCTCGGCATGTGCTCGATGACCGCGTTGCTGTAGACGAGGTCGAAGCTCTTGTCCGCGAACGGCAGCTTCGTCGCGTCGCCCTCGACGGTCGTGACCTCGGGGTACTCCGCCTCGATCCGGCGCAGGTGCTGCGGGTCGAGGTTGAGGACCGTCAGGTTCCGCTTCCAGGGGTGCGTGTCGAGGATCTGCTGGCCGCGGGCGTCGACCTGGCCGCCGACGTCGAGGATGCGGGTCTCCGGCCCGATCTCGAACAGCTCGCGCAGGACCTCCTGCTTGCGGTGGCGGGACTGGGTCGAGAGCTGCGAGAACTTGCGGTTCAGCATGGGCGCGGCCTGGGTCCGGGGGGCGGTCCCCCCGGAAGTCTATCCCCGGCCGGCGCCCGGGCCCGGGGTCACTTCTGGAACAGGGTCGCCTGCATGCCGCGGGACGAGCTCAGCCCGAGGGGGCCGTTCTTGTCGACCACGAGCCACTGCAGGAACAGGCTCAGGCCCTTGAGGCCGCTGTCATTGGGCAGCGGGATCGGGACCGGGGCCTCGCCCTTGGCGTCGGTCGGCACCGGCAGGACCAGGGAGCCGGCCGAGGTCAGGTCGACGTTGATCTCGAGGCCCGAGACCGTGGCCTGGGCGGCCTTGGTCGTGAACAGCAGCACGCCGACCGAGCTGGCCAGGCCGTGGCGCAGGTCGAAGCGGAAGTTGGCGTTGCCGAGGAACGGCGCCCCGAACGTGTGGACCTCGGGGGCGACCCCGCCCGTGCCCGGCGAGTCCTTGCCGTAGTAGGTCGACGTCGAGGCCGGCTTGACGACGTAGAGGCCGGTCGAGATGTCGTTGAGGAAGATGTTGCCCGACGGGTTGAAGCTGTAGACGCCCCAGTTGCCGTTGTAGCCGCCGCTCGTGCCGGGCCAGGTGTCGTACGAGGCGACCGAGACCGGGTTTTTGGGGTCGCTCATGTCCCAGCACTGGTAGCCCTCGGTGTAGTACGAGGCGTGGATCATCCGGTCGACGACGATGACGTTGTGGGCGATGGCGTTGGACGGGCCGGCCGTGACCTTGGCGATCAGGGTCGGCTTGGTCGGCGTCGTGATGTCGAAGATCGCAACCGGGCCGCCGGCGGCCTCGTTGGTCGTCACGCAGTAGTTGTCGTCCCAGGTCGGCCAGGTGTTGTGGCAGTACTGGCTGCCCGGCGCCGGGGCCTGGCCGAGCTGCGTGAAGGTCGGCAGCTTGGTGACGTCGACGAGGCGGTAGTTGTTGCCGTAGATGTCGGCGAGGTGGGCCCAGCCGTGCTGGATCGCGGCGTCGTGGACGTACGGCGAGGCGTAGGTCGCGATCAGCGTCGGGTTCTCGGGGTTCTTGGACAGGTCGATGACCAGCATCCCCTTGTTCGTGCCGCAGAGGTAGGCGTGGCCGTTCTCCCAGTCCATCGCGATGTTGTGGCAGTTGCGGTAGACCGCCGTGCCCCACTTGGTCACGAAGACCGGCTTCTGCGGGTCCTTGAGGTTGATGATCCAGACGCCCTCCGAGCTGGCCTCGGTCACGACGTAGGCGTACTGCCCGTAGGTCTTGACGTCGCGCCAGCTCGAGGACTTGCCGGCCCAGTACGCGACCTCGACCGGCTTGGCGGGGTTGGAGCAGTCGACGACCGAGAAGCCGGTCGTCAGGCCGACGAGGGCGTACTCCTTGCCGTCGGGGGCCGTGTAGCCCCAGATGTCGTTGTAGCCGTGCCCCGAGCCCTTGTTCCAGGTGCCGAGCAGCGAGCAGTTCTTGCCCTGCGCCGCGGCGGATGCCGGCAGCAGGAGGGCGACGGCGGCGAGGGGGAGGAGGGTCGCGGAGAGTGACTTCATTGCAGGAAGGTTCCGGGACGCGGCCAGGAAAGGTGGCCGCAGAGGGATCGAAGAGGACAGGTCCGGAGGCCCCGCGCCGCGACCGCAGGTCACCGGTCGCTGCCACCGCCCAGACGGGGCGGCGAGGCCGCGCCCAATCTAGCCGATTTCGGTCGCCGCGTGCGGAGGGCCGAGGTCGGGACGCTACCCGATCCCGCGCCCCGACGGCCCGCCCCGGTCGGAACGGGACGATTCCGGTTCATCCAGGCCCGCGATCCCGCGAGCCCCTGCCGCCCGAGGCCTTGCGGTCGCCGCCGCTCCGGTCCCGGCCACCGTCGCGCGTGGGGCCCCTGCCGCCGCGTGTCCGGCTCCCCCGGCTCCCGTCTCCGTCCCGCCCGCGGCGGTCGCCGCGCCGGGCATCCCCGCCCTCGGCCTGGTGGTGGGGGAGCTCGACGCCCCGGAGGTCGAGCTTGCCGCGCCGGGCCATGGCCTGGAAGTCGCGCTGGTCGCGCCGGGTCACGAAGGTGATCGCCTCGCCCTTGGCCCCGGCCCGGCCGGTCCGGCCGATGCGGTGCAGGTAGCGCTCGAGGCTGCGCGGGAGCGAGAAGTTGATGACGTGGGTCACGTGCGAGACGTCGATGCCGCGGGCGGCGACGTCGGTCGCGATCAGGGCCCGGTACTCGCCCTCGCGGAAGCGCTTCATGATCCGCGTGCGGACCGTCTGGTCGTAGCCGCCGTGGAGCGGGGAGATGCCGTAGGACTTGCTGCGCAGGCGGCGGTAGAGGTCGTCGACCTCGTTGCGCGAGTCGCAGAACACGAGGTAGCAGTGGTCGGGGTTGGAGTCGAGGATGCGCTCCAGCGCCCGGACCTTGTCCCGCTCGTCGACCTCGAGGTAGCGCTGCAGGATCGTGCCGGCGGCCTCGTCCCGGCCCTTGACCCCGATCGTCAGGGGCTCGCGCATCTGGTTCTCGGCGATGGCCATGATCGGCGGCGGGAAGGTGGCCGAGAACAGCAGGGTCTGCCGCTCCCTCGGGGTCGCGTCGAGGATCGCGGTGACGTCGTCGAGGAAGCCGATCTCGAGCATCTCGTCGGCCTCGTCGAGGACGACGAACTCGACCCAGGCCAGCGACAACCACTTCTGGCGCACGAGGTCGAGGACCCGGCCGGGCGTGCCGACGAGGACCTGGCAGCCCTTCTGCAGGCTCTGGATCTGGGCCTTCATCGACTCGCCGCCGACGACGAGGGCGAGGCGGAGCTCCTTGTAGGTCGTCAGGTCGACGAAGACGTCGAAGACCTGCCGGGCGAGCTCCCGGGTCGGGCACAGGACCAGGGCCAGCACGCTGACCCGGGCCTCGTCGATCCGGTCCAGCATCGGGGCCCCGAAGGCGAGGGTCTTGCCCGAGCCGGTCTGGGCCCGGCCGACGACGTCCCGGCCGGCGCAGATCTGGGGGATGGCCAGGGCCTGGATCTCGGTCGGCGTGGTGAAGCCGAGGTCGTCGATCGCGTCGAGGATGTCGTCCCCGAGGTCCATGTCCTCGAAGCGGTCGACCTGGGGCAGGTCCTCCTGCCGAGGCTCCCGGTCTCCGCCCCGGGCATCCGACCGGCTCCCACGTCCGCTGCTCCGCTCTGCTCGACTGCTCGTGATCGCGCTCCTCTCGGGTTTCGAGGGAGAGGAGGATAGCGGCGGGCCCCGGCCCGGCGGAGGGCGGACCCCGAGGTTCCGGACGGCCGGCCCCCGGCCCGGCCGAGCTTGCCCCCGTCGGGCCCATCGGCTAGCCTCTCCGCCCTTTTCGTCCGGGATCCTCCTCGGCAGCAGGTGGAAGGCACCGTGCTCGCCTCGAGACCGACGGCGGATCCCACCGAGACGCGCCCCCCCGGGGCGAAGGAGTCGAAGATGACGATCGGGATCCTCGGCCGGAAGCTGGGCATGACCCAGATCTTCCGTGAAGACGGCGAGGTCGTGCCGGTGACCGTGATCCAGGCCGGCCCATGCCGGGTCCTCCAGGTCAAGGTCAAGGAGATCCAGGAGCTCCCCGAGGAGCACCGCCGGGCCACGGCCAACAAGGGCAAGAAGAAGGGCAAGACCGAGCGCCTGCGCCGGCCCGACGGCTACTACGCCGTCCAGCTGGGCTTCGGCGCGCGCCGGGCCCGCAACGCCAAGCAGCCCGAGGCCGGCCACGCGGCCAAGGCCGGCGTCGAGGGCGGCACGGACTTCTACTTCGTGCGCGAGGTCCGGTCCGAGACCCTGCCCGAGGTCCAGCAGGGCCAGGACGTCACGGTCGAGGCCTTCGACGGCCTGGGCCGCGTCGACGTCACCGGCATCACCAAGGGCCGCGGCTGGGCCGGCACGATCAAGCGCTGGAACTTCCACCGCCAGCCGATGAGCCACGGCACCAAGAAGTGCCACCGCCACCTCGGCGGCACCGGCCGCACGTACTCGACCGCCAAGGGCATCCCGAAGGGCAAGAAGTACTCGGGCCACTACGGCGTCGAGAAGGTCACCATCCAGAACCTCGAGCTGGTCTCGGTCGACAAGGAGCGCAACCTGCTCCTGATCCGCGGCGCGGTCCCGGGGCACGTCAACGGCTACCTCGTCGTGCGTCAGGCGAGGAAGACCAAGAAGCAGGGCTGAGGCCCGGGAGAGCGAACATGGCCAAGTCCCGCATCAAGGGTGGCGGCGTCAACCAGGGTCGACCCAAGCGCAAGATGCTCGGCAAGGGCTGCAGCACCAAGAACGCCAAGGTCAAGGCCCGGATGTCCAAGCGCGTCCACCTCAAGTACCCCGGGCTGTGAGCCGGGCGGGCGCGGACCGCGAGGCCCGCGCCGACCCGATCCCCGGTCCCCACGACGTCCTCGTCGTCGGGGGCGGGGCCGCGGGCCTCGTCGCGGCCCGCGAGGCCGCGGCGGCCGGCGCGCGCACGCTGTGCCTCGAGAAGATGCCCCGGCCGGGCCTCAAGGTCCTGGTCTCGGGCGGGGGGCACTGCAACGTCACGACGAGCCTCGAGCCGCGCCTGGCCGAGGCCGAGTTCGGCCCCGAGGGCGCGCGCTTCCTGCGCCGCGCCCTGCGCGCCGTCCCCCCGGCCGAGGTCCGGCGCTGGCTGCACGAGGAGGGGGTGCCGACCGTCGAGGAGGAGCTCGACAAGGTCTGGCCGCGGAGCAAGCGGGCGGGCGACGTCCTCGACGCCCTGCTGCGCCGCCTCGACCGCGCCGGCGCGCGGCTGGCCTGCGGGCACCCGGTCACCGGCGTCCGCCCCGGAGGCGACGGCTGGATCGTCGCGACCCCGGCCGGTGAGCTCGGCTGCCGCGCCCTGGTCCTGGCCGTCGGCGGCTGCAGCTACCCCGGCACCGGCACGACCGGCGACGGCTACGCCTGGCTGCGCGCGCTCGACCTGCCGCTCGTGACCCCGCGCCCGGCCCTGGCCCCGCTGGCCTGTCCGCTGCCCTGGGTCCGCGAGCTCAGCGGCGTGACCCTGCCGGACGTCGAGCTCCAGCTCCGCGGGCCCGGCGGCCGGATCCTGCGCCGGCGCCGGCGGCCGCTGCTGTTCACCCACGGGGGCCTCTCGGGCCCGGGGCCGATGGACCTCAGCCGCGACCTCGAGCGCGAGCCGGGCCGGTACCGCGCCGTGCACGTCGACCTCGCCCCCGACAGGGACGAGGCCGGGCTCCGCGCCGCGCTGTTCCAGGGTTCGGGGGAGCTGGTCAACCGCCTCCAGCGCGAGCTCGACCTGCCCCGTCGCCTGTGCCAGGTCCTCGTCGCCGAGGCGGGGCTGGGCGGGGTCCCGCCGAGCGAGGTCGACGCCGGAGGGCGCCGGCGCCTGCTGGCCCTGTGCAAGGGCCTGCCGCTGCCGATCACCGGCAGCCTCGGCTTCGCCAAGGCCGAGGTCACGACCGGCGGCCTCGCGCTCGACGCCGTCGACCCGCGGACGATGGCGGTCCGGGGTCGGCCCGGGCTCCACGTGTGCGGGGAGCTGCTCGACGCCGACGGCCCGATCGGCGGCTTCTCGTTCTGGCTCGCCTTCGCGACCGGCGTCGTCGCCGGCCGCGCGGCGGCCCGCGCGGCCCTCAGCCCTTGAGGCGCGCGCGCAGCGGCGCGAGGACCTCCGCGGCGTCGGGGAACGCCCCGGTCTCGTACTTGGAGTAGATCAGCTCGCCGTCGGCCACGACGTCGAAGATCCCCCGGTCACCCTTGATGAGCACGGCGTCGAGGCCGAGCTCGTCCTTGATCGCGGCCGCCAGACCGGTGGCCTGCGGGAGGTAGTTTCACATCACGCAGTAGGTGATCGAGATCTTCATCGTGGCTCCGGGTCGGGGTCGGAGGGGCCATCATGCCGGGTCGGGCCGTCGAGGCCAGCGGGGCCGGGTCGGGCACGCGCGACCCTCAGTTCCCACGGCGGAGGTGGCAGTAGTACGCGCCCTTGGCCGCCCGCAGCCGGCCCGAGTTGCGGTGGACGGCCATCCACTCGGGGTCCACGTCGACCGGGCAGTAGTGGGTCACCAGGCTGCGCCGCGACGAGCCCTGCAGCTCGACCGGCGAGCCCCCGTGCACGAGGTCGGCGTGCCAGAGCAGCACGTCCCCGCGCTTGGGCAGGAAGCGGGTCAGGGGGCACCCGCGCCCCGAGGACTCCTGCTGGACGTGCGCGTAGAACGCATCCGGGTTGCCGGTGCCGTGGGCCTGGGCCCGCGCCCGGTCGTCGAACAGGTACTCCGGGATCCGGTGGCTGCCCTCGAAGTACTGCAGCTCGCCCGAGCCCGGCCTGACGTCCTCGAGGGCGACCCAGCTGCCGACGAGCTCCATCGGCGAGCCGAGGGCCACGAAGGCGGTGTCCTGGTGCATGGCCTGCTCGGTCCCGCGCATGAAGCACAGGCTCTGGAAGCCCATCGGCGGGCGATCCATGAGCTTGGTCAGGAAGTCGATCGTGCGCGGGGCGGCCAGGATCCTGCGGGCGCCCGCGCTGTAGCCGTGGACGTCGAGGACCTTGTGCGGTCGGTCCCGCATGTCGGGCCGCATCGGGAGGATCGTCCAGGTGCCGTCGAAGCTGCACTCGATGAACAGCTCGGGGTGGGGGGCGCGCCACAGGCGGTCGAGCTCGGCCTCGAAGGCCCTCAGCGTCCGCTCGCTGACGGCCCGCTCGAGGACGACGTAGCCCCTGTCGATCCAGTGCTCGAACAGGGGCACGTCCGCGGGGGCGAGGCGCCCCGCCTCCACGCGGCCCGCGAGGGTCTCGCGCGCGCGGGCCTGGTCGGGCCAGAACCCGCCGAAGCGGCTGTGGAACGCGTTGCCCCGCGTCACGCGGTCGTAGAACTCACCGCACTGCCGGACGACGTGCTGCTCGAGCTCGGCCAGCAACCCGTCCCAGTCGTGGCCGATGTTCTCGACCTCCTCCTCGCTCGCGAGCCCCTCGTGCACCAGGGTCAGCGTCGACCCCTCGAAGTCCCCGTCGAAGGACATCGTCACCGAGCTCGGCAGGCGCTCGTGCCAACCGTCCTCGAGCTGCCGGTCATCCTCGAGGAGGCCGAGCCGGAGCTCCAGCCTGACGCTGGGCTGGAAGCGCTCGACCTTGCCCAGGATCTGCACGCTGCCGCCCTCGGGCCGGTCCAGGACGGCGCGGAGCCGGCCCCCGGGCGCGGCCTCGTAGTCGAGCGCGCGGATCCGCATGTCCGGCCGCGGCCTGAACCAGGACCTGAGGCTCTCGGCCGAGCGCCAGGCGCCGAACAGGATCTCCCTCGAGGTGAGGAATTTGACCGTACGTGTGAGCTGCATCTGGTCGCGCTGGGAGCGGTCGGGAGGAGAGGAGCGCCGAATGCGAGCCCACCATCCTAGCCCCTGGCCAGCGGCGCGCCCGGGCGGACGACGACCTCGCTGCCGACCGCGAGGACCGCCGAGCAGGGCGGCGCCGCCAGCGGCCCCACCCAGCCGGGCCCGTAGAACCGCCCCAGGGGCCCGATCGCACGGGCCTCGCGGACCTCGGCGCAGGGCCAGCTCGGGTGCAGCACCTCGTACTCCCGGGTCCGCCCGCGCCACGCCGTGTAGCCCCAGTAGTGCTCGGTCAGGAACGAGGCCTCGCTGCCCGGCGGCGGCATCGTCGCGACCGGCACCGCCGCCGCCTCGAGGCCGAGGGTCGCGCCGCCGTCCCGCCAGGTGTACCGGACCGACCAGGGGTCGCCGTCGAGCGCGAGGGTCGAGGCCATCGGGCGGGCGACGTACGGCTCCCCGTACACCAGCCTCGCCACGGCGGCGATCAGGCGGCGGGGGACGACCTCGCGCACGAAGGCGACGCCCCTGCGCGTGCCCTGCGGCGTCTCCCGCCGCACGTAGAAGCGCAGGTTGGCCTCGTCGAAGTCGACGTGGCCGGGGACGCGGCAGCCACGCACCCGCGTGTCGAGGAAGCGGAACCCGACCAGGGAGACGAGGTGCCGGCCCTCGAAGGGGTCGAGCTCCAGGCCCTGGGGCACGAGCGGTCGCAGCAACGCCTCGTCGACCTCCCACTGGAGGAGGAGGAGCCAGCGCCAGGAGGCGGAGAGGAAGGGGGTGGGACCGGAACCGGAACCGGAGCCGGAACCGGAACCGGAGCCGGAGCCGGAACCGGGACCGGAACCGGAACCGGAGCCGGGACCGGAGCCGGAGCCGGAGCCGGAGCCGGAACCGGAACCGTGTCCGGGGGCGGAGCCGGGGGCGTCCGCGGAGCGGAGCAAGGGGTTACTGGCTGACGACCTTGAGGCCGTTGGTGGCGCGCAGGACCAGCGTGTTGCCGACGAGGTCGATCGGCAGGTACTGGTGGTAGCTCGTGAACGCCTTGGTGCTGCGGCTCTTGAAGATCTCGCCGGAGACGCCCTGGGCGTCGGCCTTGAGCAGGGTCAGGACGACGGCGTTGCTGAGCAGCGAGCAGCCGCCGGGCAGGGGCAGGCCGAGCTGGGCGTTGCCGACGGCCGAGATGGCCCAGGCGTTGGCGAAGCCGCCGGTGCACTTGAGCGTGAACACGTGCTCCTGGCCGACGAGGACCGAGCTGCCGTTGAGGGCCGCGCCGCCGCAGCCGGCGCCGTAGCTCGTGACCGAGACCGTGGTCGTCTGGTCCTCGAAGAACCCGACGAAGCAGTCGGTGAAGTAGTCCTGGTAGTCGAGGGCGTTGCCGGTGCCGCGGGCGATGCCCTGGACCGTGACCTTGACCACGACCGGGGACGCGCCGAGGGTCATCTTCCAGGTCCTGCGGTCGGCCATCGTGCCCTTGGGGTTCCACTCGACCGAGTTGTCGTTGCCGATGTCGATCCACCCCTGGATCGAGGTCGTCGTCGGGTCCTCCTTGCTGTGCCACGAGACCGACAGCTCTCCGGCGGTGTTGGCCGGGCCGGTGATCGTGATCAGGAACGAGTGGGCGCCCCAGCCGGCCCCGGTCGCCGACGCGCTGGCCGACGTGCCGCCGGTCGTCGTCGTGGCGCCGCGGGCGTAGCCCCGCTCGAGGATCGCGACGCTGTTGCCGTAGTACTGGGGGTAGGCCAGGCAGATCGAGCTCGCGTACTCCGGGGAGGCGCTGATGCTCTGCACCATGTTCATCGAGTAGGGGGACTTGCCGATGTTCGTGTTCGCGGCCCAGCCCTCGAACTTCTGCGTCGTGCCGACCTGGGACAGCACGGCGACCGGCGTCAGCGTCTTGACGGTGGCCTGGACGTTGGTGGTCTGCGCGGCGAGCGGCGCCACGAGGAGGGCGCCGGCGAGCAGGGTGATCGTGGACTTCATCGGGACTCCTGGGACGAGGCGGGGGGATGCGGGCCGCGCCGGGGCGCGGCCGCGCAAGGCCTACTGGCTGACGATCTTGAGGCCGTTGGTGGCGCGCAGGACGAGGTTGCTGCCGACGAGGTCGATCGGCAGGTACTGGTGGTAGCTCGTGAAGGCCTTGGTGCTGCGGCTCTTGAAGGTCTCGCCGGTGACGCCCTGGGCGTCGGCCTTGAGCAGGGTCAGGACGACGGCGTTGCTGAGCAGCGAGCAGCCGCCGGGCAGGGGCAGGCCGAGCTGGGCGTTGCCGACGGCCGAGATGGCCCAGGCGTTGGCGAAGCCGCCGGTGCACTTGAGCGTGAAGACGTGCTCCTGGCCGACGAGGACCGAGCCGCCGTTGAGGGCCGCGCCGCCGCAGCCGGCGCCGTAGCTGGTGACCGAGACCTTGGTCGTCTGGTCCTCGAAGAAGCCGATCATGAAGTCGGTGAAGTAGTTGATGTAGTCGAGCGAGTTCCCGGTGCCCCCTGCCTGGGCCGTGATCACGACCTTGACCTGGACCGGCGTCGTGCCGAGCGACATCTTCCAGGTCTTGCGCTCGGCCATCGTACCCTTGGGGTTCCACTCGACCGAGTTGTCGTTGCCGATGTCGATCATGGCCTGGATCGCGCTGGTCGCCATGTCCTTGCTGTGCCAGGACACGAACAGCTCGCCGGTCATGCTCTTCTTGCCGGTCAGCGTGATCAGGAACGCGTGCGAGCCGAGCGACGCCCCGGTCGCCGACGGGCTGGCCGACGTGCCGGACATCGTCGTCTTGGCGCCGCGGGCCCAGCCGCGCTCGCTGATGACGAAGGTGTCGCCGTAGTAGCCGGGATAGGCGCTGCAGCTCGAGCCGGTCCAGTCGGGTGAGACGGTCTGGCTCTGGGAGATCGACAGCGAGTACGGGTACGTGCCGATGTTCTGGTTGCCGGGGAAGCCCTCGAACTTCTGGGACGTGCCGATCTGGCCGAGGACGGAGATCGGGGCCAGGGACTTGCCCGTGACCACGACGTTCTCGTTCTGCGCGGCGAGCGGCGCGAGGAGCAGGGCGACGGCGGACAGGGTGATCGGGGTCTTCATCGGGACTCCTCGGGACGAAGCGGGAAGGTGCGGATCGCGGGGCCCCTCCGGGAGAACCGGAGGTCGGGGAGCAGGAGCTCTCCCGGTGCTTTGCCGATCGGGGCCGGACCCGACAGATTGTGGGCAGGAATTCCGCGCTGCCAAGCCGCGCTTGACCCCGGGAACGGTGGGAAGATGCTCCCAACATGGGGCTGCCTCCCGATCCCGGCTCGACGACGACCGCGACCCTCTGCGACCGCTGGCGGTCCGGGCGGCGCGAGGCCTTCCCGCGGCTGTACGGCCGGGTGCTGCCGGCGCTCAGGATGTGGTCGTCGCTCAGGGTCCCCGCCGGCCTGAGGGCCCGCCTGGATCCCGAGGACCTGATCCAGGAGGTCTGGTACCGGGCCGTCGCCGGGTTCGGGGACTTCGACCCGGCCCGCGGGTCGTTCCGGTCGTGGGTCTTCGGCATCGCCGGGAACGTCCTGCGCATGGAGCTGCGCAGCCTGGGCCGGCGGCAGCGGTCGGGTCCACCGCGCTCCCTCGACAGCCTGTCGGCCGGCGAGCAGGCGGCGGACTGGACCAGCGCCAGCCGGAAGCTGGCGCGCAGCGAGGAGTTCGAGCGCGTGCTCGCGGCGGCCGAGGCGCTGGACGAGGACTCGCGGCGACTGCTGCTGTTCCGCGGCCTCGAGGGCCTGTCGCACCGGGAGGTCGGCGAGCGCCTCGGCATCGGCGAGGCCGCCGCCCAGCAGCGCTGGCAGCGGCTGCGCGCGCGGCTCCGGCTCGAGCTGCTGCCGCCGACCTGGTTCGAGGACTGAGCCCGGCCGCCGGTCGGCCGCGCTAGCCGTCGAGCCCGGCGCGTAGCGCGGCGAGCTCGGCGGCGAACTCGAACTGGCCGCGCACCGCCGGCGGCAGGGCCGCGAGCCGCGCCTCGCAGCGCCGCAGGGCCTCCTTGGCCGCGTCGACCTCGTCGCGCTCGGCGCACAGCCGGCACTCGAGGAGCAGGGCCCCCGCCAGGATCAGGCCGAGCTGCTCGTCCTGCCGGCCCTCCTCGGCGAGCAGCGCCTCGGCCCGGCCGACCGCGCCGCGGCAACGGTCCAGGGCCGCGTCGCGGCGCCCGAGGCGGTGCTCGACCCGCGCGGCCTCGAAGCAGGCCCGGACGTGGTTGCGCGTCGCGAGCTGGTCCTCGGGCCGCTCGCGGACGACGGCCTCGAGCTCCGTGGCGGCTCCGGCGAGCGCCGCGAGCGCGTCCTCGTCGCGCCCGAGCCCGGCCAGGCACGCCGCGGTCGGGATCGCGAGGATGCCGAGGCTCCTGCGGCTCGTGAGCGTCGTGCCGTGGCCGATGTGCTCGCGCTCGAGCCGGATGGCCTCCTCGAACGCCGCCAGCGCCCGCTCGTGGTGACCGGCCGAGAGCTCGAGGAAGCCCTCCGACTGCGCCACGCTCTGCATGCCGCGCCGGTGGCGGAGGCTGCCCGGTTCCAGCGTGCTGAGCCGCCCGAAGGCCGTCCGGGCCGCGGCGAGCCGCGCGAGCGCCTCGTCCCGCTCGCCGAGCCGCTCGGCGCACTTGCCGAGGTACAGCCCGGCGACGGCGGCCTGCTGGAGGGCGAGGCGGTCGTCCGGGCCGTCGGCGAGCAGGCGCCTCGCGATGGCCTCGGCGCGGGCGAACTCGTCCCTGGCCTCCGCGAGGTGCAGGGCCGTGTAGCGCTCCTCGCCGAGGTACAGGTGGCAGGCGATGCGCTCCTGCTGCAGGCCCGACGGGGCGCCCTCGGCCAGGGCCAGGGCCTCGCGGTAGGCCGCGACGGCGCGGTCGCGGAGGCCCCGCAGGCCGGCCTGGAGGCCCTCGTTGATCCTGGCCCGGACGAGCGCGCCGCGGGCGCCCTCGTTGCTCGGGTCGAGGTCGAGGATGCTCTCGAACGAGCGCCGGGCCTCGTCCTGCAGCCGCGTCGCCTCGTCGTTGCGGCCCTCGCGCTCGAGCAGGCTCGACAGCCCGACCAGGCACTCGCCGCGCGCGAGCCGCACCGAGAGGCGCGTCCGCCGCGAGGCCGGCAGGTCGTCGAACGACGCCAGCGCGCGCTCCATCGCGGCGCGGGCCTCGAGCTCCCGGCCCAGCCTGCCGAGCACGTCGCCGCGGCCGACGAGCACGCGGGTGAGCTGCCAGCGGAGGTCGTCGGCGACCGCGGGCGCGGGGGTCGCGCCCAGGTCGGCCTCGAGGCGGGCGATGCCCTGCTCGTACGCCGCCAGGACGTCGACCCAGCCGGCCGGGTCGCCGACGTGGCGCGAGCGCGCGGTCACGAGGTGCAGCTCGACCTCGCCGCGGAGCGGGGTCGCCACGCCCGCGCCGTCGAGCGCCGCCAGGGCGTCGTGGTAGCGCTCCAACGCCGCGGCGAGCCGGCCGGCGGCGGCGTCGAGGTCGCCGAGCCGCAGCAGGGCCTCGGCGCGCAGCGTCGCGGACGCCGCGGGGTCGGGGACGCTGGCGCAGAGCCCGAGGGCGTCCTCGTAGTGCCGGCGGGCCTCGTCGACGCGGCCGAGGTTGGGGTACGCGGGGTTGCCGAGCACGTCGCCGAGGCCGAGGCGGGCCTGGACGCGCTCGCGCTCGAAGCCCTTGCCGTCCTCGGGCAGGAGCTCGAGGAACGCCAGCATGTCGGTGACCATGCGGCGGTTGAGCGCCGTCGCGCCGGGCAGGTCGCGGACGCTCTCGTGGTACTCGTAGAGGACCTTGCGGCTCAGCTCGCGCAGGCGGCCCTCGCGGCTCTCGGCGAGCTCGCGCAGGCGGGCCTGCTCCGCCCGCTGCCCCTCGGTCAGGACGAGGGCCCCGGCCAGGAGGACGAAGATCGCGCCGAGGCAGGCCGTGACGAGGCGGTTGCGGCGCATCCAGCGTCCGGCGCGCAGCAGCGGCCCGGGCGCGCGCACGCGGACGGGTTCGAGCATGCGCGCGCGGCGGAGGTCCTCGGCGAGGTCGAGGGCGCTCTGGTAGCGGCGGTCGGGGTCCTTCTCGAGGGCGACCGCGAGGACGGCGCAGAGGTCGCGCGGCAGGTCGGGCTCGTGGCGGTGCGGGTGGGTGGGATCCCGGTCGGTGATGGCCCGCACGAGCGCCTCCCGCGTCGGCCCGTCGAACGGACGGTGCAGGGTCAGGCCCTCGTACAGGATCACGCCCAGGGACCACAGGTCGGCCCGGCGGTCGACGCGGCCCTCGCCGGCCCACTGCTCGGGCGCCATGTAGGCCGGGGTCCCGAACACCTCGCCGGTCAGCGTCAGCGGAGCCTCGGTCCCGGTCTCGTCGCGCGCGAGGCCGAAGTCGAGCCACACGGGCTCGCCCTCGGGGGTGACCATGAGGTTGGCCGGCTTGAGGTCGCGGTGGACGATGCCGGCCTCGTGGGCGACGTGCAGCGCGCGCGCGGCGCGCTCGACCAGCGCGACGACCTCCATCAGCTCGCGGCGCGCGCCCGACCACAGCGAGGTGTGCGAGGCCCCCGTGAAACCCGTGCCCGTCGTCGTGGCCGGCGGGTCAAGGACGAGGTGCCGGCGCCCCGCGACGCCGCGGGACGCGTCGAGGGCCGCGGCCAGCGAGCGACCCTCGACGAAGCGCATGGCCAGGTACGGCGTCCCGTCGTCCTCGCCGGTCTCGTAGACCGCGCAGATGCCCGGGTGCTCGAGCTTCGAGGCGAGCACGGCCTCGCGCAGGAAGCGGCTCGATCCGCGGCCCGTGTGCAGGCCCCGGCGCAGGAGCTTGAGCGCGACGCGCCGCGACAGCCGCGTGTCCCAGGCGCTCCAGACCTCGCCCTGGCCGCCGACCCCGATGCGCTCCTCGAGCCGGTATGGCCCGATCCGGTCGGCCCCGGCCGGCTCCTCGGGCGCGGGCGTCCCCCGGCCCTCGACGGCCAGGAACTCGCGCGCGACCGCCTCCTCGTGGCCGGGGAAGCGGGCGAGGTAGTGGCCGAGCGGCAGGTCCCGGCCGGCCTCCCGGTCGGCGTGGAGCTCCGCCAGGAAGTCGATCAGGACCCAGGAATCGTCGAGGGACGTCAAGGCGCGCGCCGGGAGAGGTCGCGCCACGATACCCGACGCGCCCGCTCCGAGGCGGCCGCGGGGGCCCTCAGTACGACTCGCGCTCGGTCGGGAAGCGGCCCTCGCGGACGTCCTCGGCGTAGTCCTTGAACGCGCGGACCATCTCCTCGGCGAGGTTGGCGTAGCGGCGCACGAAGCGCGGGTGGAAGCGCGTGAACAGGCCGAGCATGTCGTGGGTCACGAGGATCTGCCCGTCGCAGGCCGGGCCCGCGCCGATGCCGATCGTCGGGATCGTCAGGCGCTCGGTGATGCGCCGGCCGAGGCTCGTCGGGATCTTCTCGAGCACGATGGCGAAGGCCCCGGCCTCCTCGAGCGCGACCGCGTCCTCGAGGATGCGGTCGGCCTCCTCCGGCTCCTCGCCGCGGACGCGGTAGGTGCCGAAGCGGTGGATCGACTGGGGGGTCAGGCCCAGGTGGCCCATGACCGGGATGCCGCTGTCGGTCAGCCGCTGCACGACGCGGCAGAACGGCAGCCCGCCCTCGAGCTTGACGGCCTCGGCGCCGGCCTCCTTCATCAGGCGGCCGGCGTTGCCGCAAGGCCTCCTCCTCGCTGACCTGGAACGACAGGAACGGCAGGTCGACGACGACGAGCGCGCGCTGGACGCGCCCTTGACGATCCGGCAGTGGTGCCAGCATCTGCTCGACCGTGACGGAGATCGTCGTGTCGAGCCCCGCGCCTGACCGTGCCGGCGCTGTCGCCGACGAGCAGCAGGTCGATGCCGGCCTTGGTCGAGCAGCCGGGCCGCAGTCGCGTCCGCGGTCGAGCTGAATCTTGCGGCCCTCGCTCTTCGCAGGCCGCAGGCTCTCGGTCGTGACCTTCTTGAGCTCCCTGTGCTGGCTCATCGTCGCGGTCCTCCTGGGACGGGCGGGCCCGCGGCAAGCGGGCCCGGGCTCACCAGTCGCCGAAGGTGTCGTCGCCGTCCTCGGGCTCGCGGCCGACGGTCGGCAGCGACTCCTCGGGCGGGGGCGGTGGGACGTAGGGCTCCTCGAGCTTGGCCTCGCGCTTGCGCGTGCGCTTGCCCTTGGAGGTCTCGAGGCGGATCTTGGCCTGCGAGCCGGTGTCGCCGAGCACGGAGCCGTACGAGGGGATGTGGCGCGGGTCCAGCTCGATCGCCGGCAGCGGGGCCACGATCTCGCTCGGCTCCTCCTCGCGTCGGCCCTCGCCGCGGTCCTTGCCGCGGCGTCGGCGTCGGCGCTTGGACCGGCCCTCGCCCTGGCCCTCGGCGGCCTCGCGGCGGCGGCCCTGATCACGGCCCTGGTCGCGACCCTGGTCACGGCCACGATCGCGATCGCGATCCCGGTCCCGTCCGCGGTCGCGGCGACGCTCGTCGTCCCTGCGCCCGCCGCGGTGCCCGCCCTGGTCGCGGTCCTCCCTCGGAGGGGCCTCGTCCCGGGCCTCGGGCGCGGGGACGCCGTTGCTCGGGGCGCCGTTGCGGGCCACGGTCGGCCCGCGCCGGTGGTCGAGGATGCGCTCCTCCCAGCGGTCGTACTCGACCCAGTCGGCCTGGCCGGCCATGCAGCGCAGCTCGAGCAGCTGCAGGGCGTCGGGGAAGTAGTCCTGCTGGACGAAGGCCGCGGGCTTGAACCCGCGCGCCCGACCGTCCTTCTTGAACCGCCGCTGGACGACGAGGATCCGCTTGAGCGTGCCCGACTCGGCGCGGGAGACGTTCATGCGCTTGAGGACGGGGCCGATGAAGGCCTCGACCTGGCGACCGAAGTCGACGTTGGCGTCGCGGGTCCCGAGGACCTGCTGCCGGTCCTCGATCAGGACCTGGAACAGGGCGCCGAGCAGCACCGGCGTGCCGGGCCGCGAGGCGACCATGCTGCCCTCCTGGAAGCGGTACTGCTGGACGAGGGCGTCGAGGGCCTCGAGCAGGCGCCAGAAGCGGAGCCGCTCCTCGACCGGGGACCGGTCGAGGAACCGGGACACCTCGGGCAGCAGGACCTGCAGCGCCCCGCACTCGCGCAGGAGCTGCAGGGCGCGCGCGGCCTTGGCCGAGCGGAGCAGGCGGACGATCTCCTCGAGGATGCGCGGGGCCGCGGCCTTGCGCAGGTCCTCGACGTTGTCGCACATCGCCTTCCAGGTCTGCTTGCCGATGCGGAGGTTGAGCCGCGAGGCGAACTTGACGGCGCGCAGGATGCGCACCGGGTCCTCCTGGATGCGGACGTCGGGCTCGCCGATCGTGCGCACGAGGCGCTTCTCGATGTCCGGCACGCCGCCCACGAAGTCGTGGATGCGGTCGGTGTCCGGGCAGTAGAACAGCCCGTTGCAGGTGAAGTCCCTGCGCCGGGCGTCCTCCTCGGCCGTGCCGAAGGCGTTGTCGCTGGTGATCAGGAGGTCGTCGCTGTCCTCGTCCTGCTCCGGCGGGCGCCGGTAGGTCGAGACCTCGATGATCTTGCCCTCGAAGTGGAGGTGCGCGAGCTTGAAGCGACGACCGATGATGCGGCAGTTGCGGAACAACTGCTTGATCTGCCTCGGCCGTGCCGAGGTCGCGATGTCGAAGTCCTTGGGCTCGCGGTGCAGCAGAAGATCGCGGACGCAGCCGCCGACGAAGAAGGCTTCGAAGCCCTTCCGGCGCAGGCGTTGGACGATCTTGACCGCATCCTCGTCGAGGGCCTCCTGGGGGAAGCCGGCGTTCTCGTAGACGGCCGGCTCGGGAAAGGCCAGAGCGGGGTCAGGGGTCATTTAGTAGTGGCTCGTTCCGGGTTCGGTCCGCTGGGCTCCGTCTCCGGGCAGGGCGGCCTCCGGGGGTGGATGCGTCGGCAGAACCTGCCGGGAGAAGCCGCCACCCTCGATGCCTGTCCTGCCCTCGCAACGCTGTCCGCGTCGGACCGGGAGGAAGGAAGCTTTGCCTCCGATCGTTTCGGAGGAAAGGCACCGTCCCTTTCGGCACGGTGCGGGTCCGGTTTCTACCAGGACCGGGAGAAGGTTACAACACCTTGGCGGGGCCGGATTTGGCGACGGCCCCCCGGCATCGGCGGTTTCGGGTTTCGCCCGGTCCTTGCCGCTTCCTAGAATCCTCCCGCCGCAACCCCGGGCCCGAGCCCGGCCCCGGGGACCCCGGCCGAGCCCCATGGCCGAACGAGACGAAAAGCGCCGCCGCAGCGAACCCGACAAGGCCCTCGAGCGCCGGCTCGAGGGGGCCCCCGGCTTCGAGCGCCCCATCCTCGAGATGGAGCACAAGATCGCGGAGCTGAAGACCCTGGCCGCGTCGACCCAGCTCGACCTCAACGGCGAGGTCACGGCCCTCGAGGGGCGGCTGCGCAAGGTCACGGCCGAGGTCTACTCGATGCTGACCCCGTGGGAGCGGGTCAACGTCGCCCGCCACCCGGACCGGCCGGTCACGACCGACTACCTCAACCAGATGTTCGACGACTTCGTCGAGCTGCACGGGGACCGGAGCTTCGCCGACGACCCGGCCATCGTGACCGGGTTGGCCGTGCTCGAGGGCCGGCGGGTCTTCGTCATGGGCCACCGCAAGGGCAAGAGCGTCAAGGAGCGGCTGCGCTGCAACTTCGGCTGCGCCCACCCCGAGGGCTACCGCAAGGCCCTGGCCAAGATGCGCCTGGCCGAGAAGCTCGGCCTGCCGATCCTGTCGCTGATCAACACGCCGGGCGCCTATCCCGGCATCGGCGCCGAGGAGCGGGGCCAGGCCCGGGCCATCGCCCTCAACATCCTCGAGATGTTCGGGGTCCGCGTGCCGATCCTGGCCCTGGTCATCGGCGAGGGCGGCTCGGGCGGGGCCCTCGGCATCGGGGTCGGGGACCGGGTCGCGATGCTGGAGCACGCCTACTACTCGGTGATCTCCCCCGAGGGCTGCGCGGCCATCCTCTACAAGAGCGGGGACAAGGCCCCCGAGGCCGCCGAGGCCCTCAAGCTCACGGCCCCCGACCTGGCCGAGCTGGGCATCATCGACGAGGTCGTGCCCGAGCCCCTGGGCGGGGCCCACCGGGACCCCCAGGAGACGATCGCCAACGTCCAGGCGTGGTTCCTGCGCGGCCTCGATGAGCTGGCCGGCCTGGCCCCGGAGGAGCTCATGGCCCGGCGCCACGCCAAGTACCGGCACATGGGCGAGGTCCAGGAAGGCTGAAAAGCCTGCCTCGGGACCCGCCCCGGTCTCTCATCCCCGTCCCGGCGGCCGTAAGTTGGGGCCTTCCATGAGCCTTCCCGACCGACCCGTCCGGCAGAAGACCTACGGCCAGGCCCTCGAGGCCTCGAGCCAGGACTACGGGCACGCCCGCGCCCCTGGCCCCGAGGTCCTCGACGCCGAGCTGGTCCAGGCCGCCCTGGACGGGGACATGGCGGCCTTCGAGGGGCTCGTGGCCCGCTACGAGCGCAAGGCGTTCTGGCTCGCCTACCACATGCTCGGCCAGGTCGAGGAGGCCAGGGACGTCGTCCAGGAGGCCTTCGTCCGGGTCCACCGCTCCCTCGACCGCTTCGACTTCTCCAAGAACTTCTACACCTGGCTCTACCGCATCGTCACCAACCTGGCGATCGACAGCCTGCGCAAGCTCAAGCACCGGGCCGCCTCGCTCGAGGACCGGGACACCGAGCTCGGCGAGGAGGAGCCGAGCGAGCCCTCGGGCAAGCTCGAGGGCCAGGAGCTCCGCCACGCCGTCCGGCGTGTGCTCGACCAGATGCACCCGCGGTTCAGGACGATCCTGGCCCTGCGGGACCTGCACGACATCTCCAGCCGCGAGATCGCCCCGATCCTGGGGTTGACCTTCGCGACCGTCCGCTGGCGCCTGCACAAGGCGCGCCAACTCTTCCGCGAGGCCTGGGAGCGCGAGACGCGCCGCAGCCAGGCCTCCGACTGACGACAGGAGGATCGAGGATGCCCCCGATGCCCTTCCGGACCGACGACGATTCCGACGACTACCCCGGCGAGGCCCTGAGCCGTGAGCCGTCCTGCCGCCTCGTGCTCGAGCTCCTGCCCGAGTCCCTGGCCGGCGACCTCGACGAGACGACGACCGCGGTCGTCGACCGTCACCTGACCGGCTGTCACGCGTGTACGCGCGAGGCCCAGGGGCTGCGCGCGGCCCGCGAGGCCCTGCTCACGCTGCGCGGCGCCGAGGCCGAGGTCGAGGACGGCTTCTTCGCCGACCTCCACCGCGACATCCTCGGCGAGGTGCGGCACCGCAGCCGCGCCGGCGCCGACCGGCAGGCCCTGGCCCGCGGCCTCGAGGAGGTCCGGGGGCGCGGCGCCCTGCTGCGCTTCACCGGCCCGGTGCTGCAGGTCGCCAGCCTGGCCGCCGCCCTGCTGGTCGGCCTCCTGATCGGCCGCAACGGCACCCCGGCCGAGGCCGGGCCCGGCGAGCGCCTCGCCGGCACCGAGGCGCCCGACGACGGCATGCGCCCCGTCGGCAACCAGGACGGGGCCGAGGTCCGCCGCCTGCCCCGCTACGACTTCGAGCGCGAGCAGCGGCTCCGCGTCGAGGAGCTGCTGCGGACGATGCTGATGCCGCGCCCGGTCGTGCCCGGTGAGGACGCCGACGCCGACGCCGGCCTCGAGGCCCCCGAGACGAGGGGGCGGGACTTCTAGGCGATGGCGGCCCTGCTCCCCGTCCTCGTCCTGGCCCTGCAGGTCGGCTCGGGTCCCGAGCCGGCGGCCGAGGCAACGCAGGCCCCGGCCTCGCGGCCGGCCCTGTCCCTGCCGGGGCTGCAGAGCCTGTCCAGGGAGATCACGGCGCTGCGCCGCAGCGCCGACTACCGCGGCACGCTGAGCTACGGGCGGCGCAGCCGGCCCGTGCCGGTCCTCCACCTCGGTGACGCCCTGCTGGCGGCGCCGCGGATCGACGGCCTCGAGGCCGGGACCGAGGGCAGCCTCAGGCTCGACGACAAGCACTACCGCGTCCGCTTCCTCGGCAGCGACGGCCGCTTCGCCGACTACTGGATCCTGCGCGACCGCGCGCACATCAAGGCGCCGCCGGCGCCGCGCTTCTACGACCCCAAGCTGCGGGACGAGCTCGGCGACCTCGTGCTCGTCATCGAGGACCGCTCGGCCCGCCTCGACCTCCTGGCCGACTGGCAGTTCCGGATGCCGCCGATGCGCGACTCGTCGCGCCAACGCGGCGGCCTGGCGCGGTGGCGGAGCGGCGTGTTCACGCGCATCTCCGACGAGCGCGTCCAGGAGGGCGCGACCGTGCTGGCGCTCGACGGCAGCCTCGTCGGCATGGTCCTCCCGCTCGACTTCTCGGCCATGGCGCGCCGGCGGCCGACGACCCCCCCGACCACCCCTCCTGCGACCCCGACCAAGGAGGGCGAGGAGGGCGCCGATCGGGCCGGGTCCCAGGCTCTCCGCGAGCCCGCGCGTACCACCGGCCAGGAACGTTCGATGACGCCGTTCCAGCTCGTCGTCGACCCGCGCTTCCTGCTCAGCCAGGCGCGGACCCTGACCGACAAGGAGCTCCCGCAGGCCTCCCCGAGCCTCGGCATCCGGCTGTTGCCGGCCAGCCGCGACGGCACGGTCGAGGGGCTCCAGGTCCTCGACCTCTGGGAGGGCGGGCCGAGCCAGCGGGCCGGCGCGCGCCCCGGCGACCGGTGGCTGGCGATCGACGGCAAGCCCCTGTCCCGCCTCGACCAGGTCCGCGCCGCCCTCGAGGCGCTGACCCCCGCGGGTCGGATCGAAGTCCGGTATCAGCGGGGCGAGGCCGAGGCGGCCGTGCTGGTCATCCGGCCCGACTGAGGTCCGGGCCTCCACAGGGCGGGAGTAGTCCTCCGGGGGCTCCGTTGAGCCAGGCACGACCCCCAACGAGGAGAGATGCGATGAGGCCGATGACGCTGGCGCTGTCCGCCGTGCTTACGAGCGGAATCCTCTTCGTGCCGACCATGCCGGCACAGGACCAGGACACGGGCAAGACCACGACCCGCGCCGACGAGGACCGGATCCAGGAGCTCGTCGACAAGCTGGGCGCGCCCGACTTCGCCGTGCGCCGCAAGGCCGCGGCCGAGCTCGAGGGGATGGGCCTGTCCGCGCGCAAGGCGCTCGAGAAGTGCGCCTCGGACAGCGACGACCCGGAGCAGCGCTGGCAGGCGCGGCGCATCCTGAGGCGGCTCGACGGCGGCGGCGCCAAGCTCGAGCGCATGGAGGGCAAGGACGACGCGCAGGACGGCCCGACCTCGGGCGGCCTGCGGCCGTGGACCCCGCACCGGGGCGGTGACATCCAGGTGCAGGGCCGGGGGACCCGGATCCAGATCGGCCCCGACGGCGTCGAGGTCGAGGTCGAGACCCAGGACGAGGGCAAGAAGGACGTCAAGCGCTTCAAGGCCAAGGACCTCGAGACGCTCCTGAAGGAGCACCCCGAGCTCAAGGGCAAGGTCGGCACCTTCGAGATGCCCGGGTTCGGCCAGGGTTTCCGGATCGGCCCGCGCGGCTTCGACTTCCGCTTCGGCCCCGGCATGCCGGGTGGCGAGCAGTTCGAGCAGGAGATGGACCGCTTCCGTCAGGAGATGGAGCGCTTCCAGGACCAGATGCGGGGTTGGTCGCAGGGCGCGCGCAAGGACGGGACCTGGGTCCTGCCGCCGATGCGGCCCTTCGACGTCGACCGGGTCCCGGCCAAGGGGCTCGAGCAGGAGATCGGGCGGCTCCAGCAGCGGATCGCCGAGCTCCAGGCGCGGCTCGAGGCCGAGCGCGCCAAAGTCGGGAAGGACGCCGTCGGGAAGGACGCCGAGGCCAAGGCCCACGAGCACGAGGCGCAGGGCGGGGGGCTGACCCCGGTCGAGCAGCCGCGCAAGCTCGGCATCTATGTCGGGGAGGGTGACACCGCGGCCGTCGGGCGCTTCCTCGGCCTGCCGGAGGGCGTGGGCCTGTGGGTCCAGGGCACCGTCGAGGGCAGCCTGGCCCAGAAGCTCGGCCTCGCCGAGGGCGACCTCCTCGTCAAGCTCGGCGACCATTGGCTCAAGTCGGCCGCCGACGTCGCCGCCGCCCTCGCCGATCTCGACGAGGGTCAGGAGGTCGTGGCCGTGTTCTGGCGCAAGGGCGAGGAGAAGCAGGCCAAGGCCAGGTTCACGCAGGGCTCCTGAGCCCCCGCGACCCGTCGGTCGCCCCGCGACGCCGGCCGCCTCCCGGAGGTGGGCCGGCGTCGTGCGTTACTGGCGCGACCGGGCCATGACGGCGGGGAAGGTCCACGGGACCTCGGCCAGCCGGTCCTCGCGCGGCGCCGTCGCGCCCTCCCTCATCGAGGCGACGAAGCCGAGGGTCATGTACCACAGGAAGCTGAGCTGTCCGTAGTACGACACGGCCAGGAACGCGATGACGTGGACGAACAGGGTGACGCCGAGGCCCCAGATCAGGATGCGGTCCTCGCGCCCGAGGAGCGGGGAGCCGTAGGCGAAGCCCAGGCAGCGGAAGGCCGAGACGATCATCGCGATGAACACGAGCATCGCGAGCAGGCCGTTGCCGACGCCGACCTTGAGGTACTCGTTGGTGATGTCGAACATCAGCCAGCCCCAGTGGCTCGTGTCCTGCGTGCCGATGGCCACCCACTCGTGCCAGTGGTTGATCGCGTTGTCGATCAGCCGGAAGCGGTGGTACCCGGTCGAGCCGCCCGACAGGTCGATGCGGGCGAAGAGGTGCCAGACCGGCGTCGAGCGCGAGAAGTGGAGCACGGTCAGGACGAGCGGCACGACGAGCAGGACCGGCTTGATCAGCCGGCGGAACGGCAGGACCGCGAAGCCGAAGGCCGTGCACATGACGCCGACCATCGGCGTGCTCGAGTTGGTCGCCATGACGGTGACCAGGCAGGTCCCGATGGCGACGTAGTACAGGCGCCGGTCCCGGAGCCACCGTTGCCCGTAGGCCCAGAACAGCGGCAGCAGGGCGGCCCAGAACGAGCCGCCGATGATCGGGTGCGGGAACGGGCCCGAGGCGCGCAGCTTGCCCTCACGGACGAGGGTGTGGGGGGGCACGCCGCCGAGCAGGGAGAACGGGTTGAAGCCGCTGAGGCGCTCGACGACGAAGAGCAGGCCGACCGGGATGCTGACCCAGGCCAGCGTGCGGACCATCGGCCTGAGGTCGGCCGGCGTGCGGACGAGCTGCCGGGCCAGGAAGTAGCTGAGCAGGATGTCGAAGCCGAGCCCGGCCCGGTACGTGACGATCCGGAAGTTCTTGTAGAGCAGGATCGAGGTCAGCGTGCTGAGCAGGTACCAGGACAGGATCAGGACGTCGACGGAGTTCCAGCGCATCGGGCGCCAGCCCTCGCGCAGGACCAGCCGCATCCAGGCCGCGACGAGGAAGATCCGCAGCACGTGGAAGTCGAGGCCGCCGACGCTGACCTGCTGGCCGACCGAGATGAAGCAGGCCGCGCAGGCCCAGACCGGCAGGATCCAGTGCCGGCGCACGCACAGGACCAGCATGAACATCAGCGCGATCAGCAGGGCACCGACCGGGTGCAGGAAGGTCTGGTCGGTGGTGGCGGTGGTCCACTGATCGAGGTTCATCGCATCCGGCCGGCAGAAGGCGCCGAGGGAGGTGTTCGGGCCGGTCCGGATGGTCGACGAGCCTGGGTCCCGGTCCCTTCAAGAAGCCTACCCGATCGCCGGGTCCGGGACCTCCGCCGCCGAGGGGGCAATGGCCCCGGGTCATGGACCCCGAGGGCGGATACACTCTCCGGCCGAGGCCACAGGGTGCCGGGCCCAGTCCCCGGACCCAGGCCCCGGACCCGTGGCTCCGGTCGTGGATGGACCGCCTGGAGGTGCCGAGGGATGAGCGCGAGGGATCCGAAGGACGATGCGACACCGCCTGCCCCGGCGGGGGGGAGCCCCCGTAGGACCAAGCCCGGCGCCCGGCGCATGATCCGCCTGTTGTTCCACGGGATCGGCGAGCCGGAGCGGCCGCTCGAGGCCGGCGAGGACGCCGTGTGGGTCGACCGCGCGTCCTTCACCGAGGTCCTGGACGCCATGGCGAGCCGCCCCGGCGTCGCGATCTCGTTCGACGACGGCAACCTCAGCGACCTCGAGATCGCCGCCCCGGAGCTCGAGGAGCGGGGGCTCCGCGGGACCTTCTTCGTCCTGCGGGACCACGTGGGCAAGCCCGGCTACCTCGACGAGGCCGCGCTCCGAGAGCTCGTCTCGCGGGGCCACTCCATCGGCTCACACGGCGTCGCCCACCTGCGCTGGCCGGAGCTCGACGACGACTCCCTGCGCCAGGAGCTCGGCGACAGCCGCGGCTACCTCGAGGACCTCCTCGGCCACCCGGTCGCCGAGGCCGGCATCCCGTTCGGCGCGTACGACCGCCGCGTGCTGCGCGAGCTCCGCGCACACGGGTACGAGCGGGTGTTCAGCTCCGACGGCGGCATCGCCGACCCCGGGGCCTTCCTGCAACCCCGCGTGTCGGTCCGCCGCGGCCAGGGCGCCCCCGAGGTGCTGGAGCGGATCCGCCTGTTCGAGAGCTTCATCGGCGGCCTCGTCCGCCGCGCCAAGAACCTCGTCAAGCGGCTGCGATGAGCGAAGCCGGAGGAACCGGCGAGGAGGCAGGAGTCGCGGTCGAGCAGGAGTCGGGGGCCCGGCCCGGCCTGCGCCAGCTCGGCCTCCGCGGGGCGTTCTGGATGGCCATCGGCCAGGGGGGCAGCCAGGGCTTCCGCCTGGCGGGCAACCTCGTCCTGACCCGGCCGGGCTTCCTCGACCCCCTCAGCTTCGGCCTGATGCTGATCGTCAAGGCGCTGATGGGCGCCTTCGAGGCCTTCAGCGACATCGGCATCGCGGCCAGCATCGTCCAGCACCCGGACGGCGAGGCGCCCCGGTTCCGCGACACGGCCTGGACCTTCCAGGTGCTCCGCGGCCTGCTGCTGTACGCCGTCCTGTACCTCGCGGCGCGCCCGATCGCGGCCTTCTACGACGCCCCCGCGCTCGAGGACCTGCTGCCGATCGCCGGCCTCGGCCTCGTCCTCGCCGGGCTCGCGTCGCCCGCCCTGCAGCTCCGCAAGCGGCGCCTCGACATGCGCAGCCTGGCCTGGATCGACCTCTGCGCCGAGGGCGTCGCGTTCGTCGTCATGGTCGTCCACGCGCTGGTCTCGCCGACGGTCTGGTCCCTCGTCTACGGCTTCGTGGCCGGGATCGCGACGCGCACGCTGCTCAGCCACCTGTGCTTCCCCGACTGCCGGCCCCGGCTCGGCCTGGAGCGCACGGCGGCCCTGGCCATCCTCGGCTTCGGGGCCTGGATCGTGCTCAACACCCCGCTCGGCTTCCTCGCCGACCAGCTCGACCGGCTCGCCCTCGGCAAGCTCTTCGAGGGGCAGAAGGAGCTGCTGGGCGTCTACCAGATCGCGATCGTGTTCGGCGGCATCCCGTACCTCGTCCTCGTCAAGCTCGGGGCCGGGATCGCCTTCCCTGCGTTCAGCAAGGCCAAGAACGAGGGCCGGGACCTCGGCCGCGTGTTCGACGGCGTGCGCCTGCCGATCTACACGATCGGGGGGCTGGCCCTGGCCGGCATCATCGCGACCGGCGGCCAGGTCGTGACCGTGCTGTACGACGCGCGCTGGCACGACGCGGGCTGGATGGTCGCGCTGGTCGCGCTCGGCCAGTGGTTCCGGGTCGCGAGCATCCCGGCGGCCAATTACCTCTTCGCCCTCGGCGAGCCCAAGTGGCTCGTCGTCGCCAACGCGGCCAAGATCCTCGGCTACCTCGCCTTCGTGCCGCTCGGCTACGTGTCCTGGGGCCTCGTCGGCGCCCTCGGCGGCTTCGCCCTCGGCGAGGCGGCCGGCTTCGCCTCGTACGCGGTCGCCCTCCGCCTGCGCGGCATCCGCGACCTGTGGCCCGAGCTCGGGCTGCTGCTCCTGCTGCTCGCCACCGGCGGCCTCGGCCGCCTGCTGGCGGACCTGCTCGCGGGCGCGGGCTGGCACCCCGTAGCCGGCTTCGCCCTGTGCGCCCCGGCGGTGCTCCTGGCCTGGGCCCCGGTCCTGCGCCGGGCGCTGCTCCACCTGCGGGGAAGGGCGCCGGCGTGACGCGACCCGTCGTCCTGCACGTGCTCCCCGACCTGGCGCTCGGCGGCGGCCAGGTCGTCGTCCAGCGGCACCTCGCCGCCCTGGCCGGCGGCGGCTTCGCCCACGAGGTCCTGCACTTCGGCGGCTCGCTCGAGATGCAGCCGGCGTACGACGAGCTGGGGCTCCCGCTCCACCGGCTGCCGTGGCGCGGGCGCGGGGCGGTCCCGGCGCTGCGCCGGGAGGTCGCCGCCCTGGTCGCCCGCCTCGGCCCGGCCGTCGTGCACACCAACGGGACCTTCGTCGACAAGCTGCTCGTCCAGGAGCAGGCCTGGCGGCGGCGGATCCCGCACGTCACGACCCTGCACGGGAGCTGGCCGGGCCTGCCGCTCCCGCTCGGGCGGCCCAAGCGCGTCTACCGGGCGCTCGAGACCCGCCTGCTGCGACGCCTCGAGGCCTTCCTCGACCGGCGGACCCTCTCGGCGGTCATCGCCGTGTCGGAGGCCGCGCGCCGCTCCTGGCTCGAGCGGCTGCGCCGCTGCGGGGTCGACGAGGCCCGGGTCCGGGTCATCGAGTCCGGGCTCCCGGTCGACCGCTTCCGCCCGCTCGACGGCGACGAGCGCGCGAGGCGGCGCGCCGAGGCCGGCGTCGGGCCGTCCGACCCCGTGGTCCTGTGCGTGTCGCGGCTCCACGAGGGCAAGAACTGCGCCGTCCTGCCCGCGCTCCTCGCGGCCGTGCGCCGGGAGCTGCCGCGGGCGCGGCTCGTCGTCGTCGGCGACGGCCCGGAGCGGGACCGGCTCGCCGCCGAGGCCGCCCGCCTCGGCCTCGGCGAGGCCTTCGCGATGCCCGGCGCGGCCCTCGACGTGCGCGACCACTACCGGCTCGCCGACCTGGTCGTGTTCCCGTCCCGCGACGAGGGCTTCGGCCTCGTGCCCTTCGAGGCCCTGGCCTGCGGGGTCCCGGTGCTGTCGTTCGCGATCCCGTCGCTCGACCGCCTCGCGGCCGCGACCCCGGCCCTGCGCAGGGTCGACGTCGGGGACCTCGACGCCATGGCCGCGGCGGCCGTCGCGCTCCTACGGGACCTCCAGGCCCTCGCCGGCATGGGCGCCTCGGGGCGCGAGGCCGTCGTCGCGGGATGGAGCCTGGAAGCCTCGGCCCGGGCCTGGGAGGCGGTGTATACCTCGGTGGTGCAGTCCGGCGGGGTGCGCCCTGTGGACGGTACCCCGGCGGCCGGAGCTTCATGATCCCGATCGGAACCAGACGGCTGATCCTCCGCCTGCTGCTGACGCTGCCGCTGGCGGCGCTGGTCTGGCTCGTGGTGACGCTCCTGTCGCCGCCGTTCCGGGTCCTCAACGCCCCGGGGCACTACGACCACCGGGAGGGTGCGCTCGGCGCCAACATCTCGGTCGCGCTGCGCCCGCTCGTGTTCGGCCCCGAATACCGGCTCAACGGCGGGCCGTGGCGCCCGCTCGACCTCGGGCACTCGCGGGCCGTCACCCCGCTGACGACGCTCGAGTTCACGCCCGACGAGCTCCGGGCCGGCGAGAACCTCTGCGAGCTCCGCCACCGCTCGCTCCTGGGTACGCCGGTCGACGAGCTGCGCTTCACGTACGACCCGGCCGAGATCCGGCTGCCGCTCCACGTCGACTGGAGCGCGGGGCCGGTCGAGGTCCAGGACGGCTGGTGGACGCGGCTCGAGGTCGACGGCGGCTGGCGCGTCCGGCCCGAGCCCGGCTACGAGGGCTACGACCGGATCCTGCTGGTCGTCGGCGCGATCCAGGGCGGCCGGCGGGTCGAGACCGAGGTCACGTTCCGCAGCCGGGTCGAGGTCTCCAAGATCGGCGAGTACGGCTTCGGGGTGTTCTCGCTGTGGGGCGGGCACCCCGACGAGCCGGACCGGGGCGGCGGCCTGCGCCGCGGCTGGCGCTTCGCGATGAGCTGGTTCTGGAGCAAGCCCGGCGGCGTCGGCAACGAGATCTCGGAGCGCGTCGCCGACGGCCCGTCCCACTGGGTCAACACGTACCGCGACTACGATGTCCGCCCCGGGTCGACGCACCGGGTCGTCGTCGAGACGCAGCCGGCCTACGACCAGGAGGGCGTCTTCCACGGCTGGCGGATCCGCTCCAAGTGGTGGCCGCGCGGCGCGGACGAGCCGCAGGAGTGGATGGTCACCTGGGACCGGGAGGGCGCGCCCCTGCCCGACCTCGGCTACGGGGTCGGCCTCATGGCCCTGCTGTGCCAGGTCGAGTACGGGCCGGTCGAGGTCGAGGCCCTGCCACCGCTGCTGGTGCCGGAACCGGGCCGATGAGCGGGGAGGGGGAGGGCGTCCGGCTGCGGGTGGCCATCGTGACCTGGCGCTCCCGCGACCTGGTCGAGCGCTGCCTGCGCTCCCTGTTCGCGCACACGCGGGTCGAGGGCATGGAGGTCGTCGTCGTCGACAACGCGTCGGGGGACGGCACGGTCGAGCTCCTGCGCGAGCGCTTCCCGCAGGTCCGCGTCGTGGCCAACGACGCCAACCTCGGCTTCACGCGGGCCACCAACCAGGCCATGGCGGGCGCCGGGACGGCCCCGGTCCTGCTGCTGAACCCCGACACCGAGCTCCACGGGACGTCGTCAGGACCTGCCTAACGCTCTCGACGAGGACCCCGTCGGCATCCTCGGCTGCCGGGTCGAGAACACCAGCAGCCGTTCCAGGCCAGCGCGCTGCGCTTCCTGACCTGCGCGGGATCCTGATGAAGGCGACGGAGCTGGCGCAGGCCTTCCCGCGGAGCGCGTGGTCCAACTGGGACTCCTACGGCGACGTCGACGCCGACGAGCCGCGGGACGTCGAGTGCGTCATGGGCGGCTTCTTCCTGATCCGGGGCGGCGTCCTCGCCGAGGTCGGCCCGCTCGACGAGGCGTACTTCATGTACGCCGAGGAGACCGACTTCGCCTGGCGCGTGCGGCGCGCCGGCTACCGCGTCCGCCTCGACCCCCGCTGCACGATCCGCCACGTCTCGGGCGGCACGTCCGAGCAGGACGCCGCGACCTCGGCCTGGGCCTACGCGGCCAAGATCCGGGGGGCGCTGTACTTCCTGCTCAAGTGGCGGGGGGCGGGCGTGGCCTGGCTCGGGGCCCTGATCCAGGTCCTCGGCCTCTGCGCCCGCGTCCCGTTCTGGCTCGCGCTGGATCTCCGCGACCTTCCCCGGGCCGGCCCGAGGCGGCGGTTCCGGCGGCTCAGGCGCCTCCGGCACCTCGCGATCCTGTTCCCGGCGCTACTCCTGCCCTGGTGCCTGCGCCGCTCCTGGGCCCGCTGACAAGGTCGGTGCGAGCCGGGGAGACTCGTAATCCTGCCCGGGGGGCGGATTCCCCGTGGACGTGGGCGGCTCGGTCCGGAACATGCTGTCCACGAGGGCCCGAGCCCGAGATCCCCTTGTGACCGCGGCGACGCGGTCGGGGAGTCCCGGCGGGTCTTCACGATCAGTCCACGTCGCGTTCCGGCGATCGCCTCCGGGGGAATCGATCCTGACGGACCCTGCCTGGTCCGTCCCGGGATCCGGGAGCATCGCGCGAGCCTGGCGCTATCCTCCAGCCTCCGGTGGCAGCGGGAGCCTGCCGAATTCCCCGTCACCCGGCTGGAATCGTGCCGATAGGGGGGGCGTCGTGAGACGAGCCAAGGGGGGATTGCATGTCAGCATCGACCATTTTCCATCATCATGGAGGTCCGCTCCGGACCGTCCATGAACCACGTCTTCGTTCCAGGATCGCCATGCTCGTCGCGGGCGCGCTGACCGGTCTGCTGGTCGCGTGCAGCGGCTCGACGTCCCTGGACGGGGGCGACGGATCGAAGAAGAACACGCAGGCGCCGCAGCTGGTCAACTACGGCCTGCTGTCGACAGCGGTGGGCGAGGCCACGTTCGGCTGGTCCCTGGACAAGCCGGGCGAGTCCCGCATCCGCCTCTATGACGGGAGCGGGAACCTGCTGAAGGAGAACCCGCCGACCGAGGTCGCGCCGCTCCAGTACACGAGCAAGTTCACGAGCCTGACCTCGAACGTGACCTACCACGCGGTCATCGAGGTCCTGTTCGAGGGCGGCGTGGTCGACTCCTCGGGCGACCTCCTGTTCTCGGTGCCCGGTAATCCCAAGAACGACACGCCGGTCCCGGTCGTGCTCAATTCGGGCATCCTGGTCGAGCCCTCCGGCACGTTCGGCAAGGACTTCGTCGTCGAGCCGCGCTGGTACGACCGCAAGTACGACGACCGCTGCGTCGTCTACCTCAAGTCCAGCTCCAAGATCACCCTCAAGACCGACACGACCAACAACGCCGACCCGCTCGGCGGGGACGCCGGCTCCAAGGGCGTGATCTACTACAAGATCGACCGCGACGAGCAGGGCGGCATCCCGTACGTCAACGGCGCGCAGGGCAAGGCCTACGGCGGCGCGATCGACCTGACGACCGAGACCTACGAGGCCGGCGTCAAGGTCCTCGGCACCTTCGGCCACAACAACGGCGCGTACGGCACCACGCCCGACCAGACCGGCAGCCGGTACTGGCGCGGCCAGAAGGACGCCTCCGGCGACGAGTGGCACGCCCTGACGATCTGGCACGACGACGTGGGCTGGTTCACGGGCGGCGGCAACGACAAGCCGCGCAACAGCGACGGCCTCTACATCCCGGTCGTCGTCGACCCCAAGACGCCGGTCATCCGCGTCGAGGCCCCCGCGGGCGAGGAGTACTACACCTCCCCGGCGAAGGTCTACCACATCCCGGTCATCCACGAGCGCAAGACCTGGCTCACCGGCGGCACCTGGATCCACCTCTACAACCTGACCAACAACGACACGATCCAGTACCGCGTCGACGGTGGCACCTGGACGGACTACAAGGACCCGATCCGGGCGTCCGAGATCCTGCACACGCGGAACCAGGCCTACACCTTCGAGTGCCGCAACGGCACGACCGGCGCGATCCGCAAGCGCGTCCTGCACCTCCACCCCGACTACCCGTCGAACGGCGAGGGTCATCCCCGCAACCTGTGGTGGCGGAACTCCGACGAGATGAAGGCCGTGCTCAAGCGCTGCAGCTCGAGCGGGCCCTCGCTCTGGCGCGGCGGGTTCAACTACTTCCTGACGTCCACCTTCTTCAACGGGATGGACGAGGACTTCGTCAACATCCGCCGCCCCGGCTGGCGCGCCTACCAGTCGCAGGCCGTCATCGCGGGTCGCTGCGCCTTCGTCGCGGCGGTCGAGGGGACGGAGACCCGCTTCAACGGCGGCAAGCGGTTCATCGACCAGGCCAAGGACATCCTGCTCAAGTTCGCCTCCGTCGACCCGGTCGGCATGGAGAACACGCTGTGGTGGTGCGCGCCGTGCAACGAGCGCGTCATCCTCGGCCAGGAGCAGGTCCAGTTCATGAACATCGCCTTCGCCTACACGACCCTGGTCTCCAAGTACCGGGTCGCCGACGGCAACAAGCAGGGCGTGACCGAGATCATGGACATCAAGATGCGCGAGAACCTCGCGGACATCGCCTTCCACCAGCTCCACTACGCCAACAACATCACGATGAGCGACGGCGAGGGCGACAAGCACTGGGGCCTGGGCATGGAGATGTGCAGCGCCGTCTTCGCGGCCGCGATCCCGAGCTACGACACGCCGTGGTTCGGCACGTCGGGCGCCGACGGGACCAAGAACACCCACGCCTGGGCGCCGTTCCCCAACCACAAGTACTCGTGGTGGGAGTACGTGACCAACAAGGGCATCGCGACGACGTCGCACCCCGACCTGGCCCACCAGGCCCGCGTGTTCACGATCTACTCGGGCGGCTCCTGGAAGGGCGCCAAGGGCTACGACCCGTCGTTCTTCGACTGGACGCCGGCCTTCGCCAACATCATGAAGAACCAGATCCCGGCGGCGCAGTACCCCTTCGCCAACGTGGACCTGTACCTGCAGACGCAGGTCAACAGCAGCCACCCGCAGCCGATGTGCGTCAACGACAAGTTCTCGTTCGCCTCGGCCGCGAAGGGCACCGTCTCGGGCTACGGCGCCAAGGACATGTTCTGGATCAGCAAGCTCGCGTTCTACGACGACACGATCAAGTGATCGTCCCGGCGGGGGACCGGCGCGCCTCGGCGCGGCCGGTCCTCCGGCCCGCCGGGTCCGCCCCGGCCGCCCCTCAGAGCTCCTTGTAGAGCCCCAGCGCCGCCCGGATCCGGCGGTGCGTCCGCCTGAACCAGAACCGCAGCGCGTAGCGGCGGACCGACCAGCGGCACACGAACCGGTCCCAGGGACCCAGGCCGGCCGCGTCGATGAGGCGGTAGAACGGCCGCGTGTTGCCCGCCCAGGTGTCCCACAGCTCCTTGTGGCGCTCGGGGTGGTAGGCCTTGAGGACGCGGCTGAGCTTCTTCGGGGCCGGCAGGGCGCGGTGGGCCAGGAGGGAGGGGACGTGCCGGAAGGTCCCCTGGAGACCCATCTCGGCCGACAGGACCATGTCCATGTTGGGCACGACCTGCAGCCGGCCGGTCCGCAGCAGGGCGTCGCGCCGCATCATCGAGTAGATCGGGTCGATGAAGCGGAAGTCGTGCTGGAAGAACCACATCATCCGCAGGAAGCGGCGGGCCGCCGACGGCGACTCGAGCCGCTCCCCGGTGAAGGCCGTCCACGTGACCTCGCCGGTGTCCTCGCGCGTGTGGTCCTGGTAGGTCGTGACCCCGACGGCCTCGGGGTGGGCCTCCAGCTCGGCGACGCAGGCGCTCGCGTAGCCGGGCTCCAGCCAGTCGTCGACGCCGATCCAGCGGACGTAGCGCCCGCGGCTGAGCTCGAGGACACGGTTGAAGTTGGCGACCTGACCGATGTCCTCCGGGTTGCGGAAGTAGCGGACGCGCGGGTCGGCGTCGGCGTAGCGCTCGCACAGGGCCTGGGTGCCGTCGTCGGACCGGTTGTCGGCGATGACGACCTCGAGGTCGGTGAAGTCCTGGCCCAGCAGGGAGTCCAGCAGCCGGGGGAGGCGGTCCTCCCCGTTGCGGACCGGGATGGCGAAGCTCAGCGTCGGACCGTCGGCCTGCGGCCGGGGCGTGGCCTCATCGGGCTTCCGGGGCTCGGCGATGGGTCGGCTCATGGCGTGTCGTGGGGCAAGGGTCCTCCGCTCGGCGCGTCAGGAGACGACCGCGACCTCGGCCCGGAGGCCGGCCCCCGCGAGGGTCGCGCGGATCTCCTGCTCGTAGAGCGGGTTCATGATCAGGACGGCGTCGACCCCCGCCTCCCCGAGCGCGGCCGGCGCTACGATGCGCTGGCCGGTCCCGGGCACGTGGAGGCCCTGCTTGCGCGGGTTGACGTCGACGACGTGGCGGATGCCGGCGCCGCCGTCGACCGAGTTGAGGAAGGTCACGCCCTTCGAGCCGGCGCCCCAGACGGCGACGTCGAGGCCGCGGTCGAGGCGGTCCCGCACCATGGCGCTCCAGTGGGCCACGGTCCGGCGGTGCGTGTCGGCGAAGCCCTCGGCCAGCGGGGCGAGGCGGGCCGGGTCCTCGGGCCGCCAGCCGGCGACGCCGTCCGGCGCGAACGAGGCCTGCAGGAACTGCCCGCCGAAGCCGGCCTCGAGGCGGTCGACGGCGAGGCCGCGGTCGGCCAGGAGGCGCCCCAGGGAGCTGGGCGTGAAGTACGAGACGTGCTCGTAGATCAGGTCCCAGATCCCGAGCCGCTCGAGGGTGAACAGCCCGTTGGGGACCTCGAGGTAGACGCGGCCGCCCGGGGCCGTCGCCGAGCACAGCGTCGCGACGAGGTCGGCCGGGCGGGGGACGTGCTCGAGGACGTGGCGGCAGGCCACGAGGTCGCCCCGGTCGCGGTCGACGGCGGGGTCGAAGTAGCGGGCGTGGACCGTGACGTCGGCCGGCAGCTCGGTCCGCCCGGCGTCGAAGCTCGTGTCGTAGCCGACGCAGCGGCAGCGGTCGGCGAACAGGCCGAGGAACTCGCCGCGGCCGCAGCCGAGCTCGAGGACCGTCCGGCCGGAGAGCTCGTGGCGGTCGACGAGGTCCCCGGCCAGCGCCGTGACCCAGTCGTGGAACAGCGGCGAGAAGTGGAGCGACGTCTCGTAGTCGCCCTCGTACTCGAGCCTGCCGGGCTCGTAGGCCCGGTTCCAGAGGTGGCCGCAGTCCCGGCAGAATCGCAGGTCGAGGTCGCCCCGGGCGCAGGCCACCGCCTCGTCCCGGGTCGGGAACAGGGCGTTGCACAGGAGCGGCAGCCCGCCGGCCTCGAGGCAGGACAGGCTCCGGTCGGAGCCGCAGACGATGCAGGCGGTGGTCCCGGTCACGGCGTCAGGATCTGCGGCGCGAGCCCCATGGCCTCGAGGTCCTTGCGGATCTCGTCGACGTAGATCGGGTTCATGACGATGACGCGGTCCGGCGGCGCGTCGCGCAGGTCCCGGGGCGCGACGACGGGGTGGCCGGTGCCGGGCAGGAACTTGCCGTGCTTGTGCGGGTTGATGTCCACGACCCGGTCGACCTCGGCGCCGATGCCGCAGGTCGTGAGGAAGCTCACGGCCTTGCTCCCCCCGCCCCACAGCACCGTGCGCCTGCCGGCGCCGGCCGCGCGCTCGCAGTCGTCCCGCCACCCGGCGACCTTGCGCGGGGCCTCGGTCCGGTACGCCTCGACGAGGTCGGTCAGGAGCTCGAGGTCGTCCTCCTCGGGCAGGCGGGCCCGGGTCGGGCCGTCGGCCGGCACGGCGTCGATCAGGAGGTACTGGTCGTCGTAGGCCTTGGACAGGTGGGTGACCTCGAAGCCGCTCGCGCGGAACAGGCGCGCCAGCGAGCCGAGCGAGAAGTAGCTGCAGTGCTCGTAGTAGACGTCCTCGAAGGCCTGGTCCTCGAGGATGCGCTCGACGGCGGGCAGCTCGAACAGGACGACGACGTCCCGCCGGTCCCCGATCGAGCGGCGCACGGTCCTGACGAGCTCGCGCACCGGCTGGATGTGCTCGAGGGTGTGCCGGCACAGGATCACGTCGGCCTCGTAGCTGCCGTGCGACTCGTCGTAGAACTCGTTGAGGAAGCGGACGTCGGCCTCGGTCGTCGTCCGCTCGGGGCGGTAGCCGGGGTCGATGCCGAGGCCGCGGTTGCCGCCGGCCTCGCACATGCGGACGAGGAACTCGCCCTTGCCGCAGCCGATCTCCAGGATGCGCTTGTCGCGGATGTCGTAGCGCTCGACGTAGCCCTCGACGAGCTGGCGGGCGAAGGAGTTGAACGTCTCGGAGAACGCCTGGGTCTCCTCGTACTCGGGCGAGTAGCTGTGGACGGCGGCGTCGAACACGAGGTTCTGGACGAAGCCGCAGGCCGGGCAGAAGCCCAGCTCGAGGTCCCGGCGGGCGATGTCGAGGGCCTGCTCCCGCGTCCGCATCAGGAGGCAGGAGTGGATCGGGATCTCGGCGACCTCGAAGAACGGGCGCATGCCCTCGTGGCCGCAGGCCTGGCAGCGGTCGGTGCGCGTCATGCGGTCTGGGGCTCCAGGACCCTCGGGGTCGGGATCGGGACGATGAAGCGGCCGCCGCGGGCCACGTACTCGGCCTGCTGCTCCTGGATCTCGTCCTTGAAGTTCCACGGCAGGATCAGGCAGTAGTCCGGCTGCTCGGCCAGGAGCCGCTCCGGCGCGTCGATCGGGACGCGCACGCCCGGCATGTACTTGCCCTGCTTGTGCACGTTGCGGTCGACGACGAAGTCGAGCGTCTCGGTGCCGATCCCCGTGTAGTTGAGCATCGTCGCGCCCTTGGCGGCGGCGCCGTAGGCGGCGATCCGGGCGCCCCCGGCCTTGAGCTCGCCGAGGAGCCTGCGCAGGCCCTCGCGGACCCCGCGGACCCGGTCGGCGAAGTCCCGGTAGTAGTCGCGGCGGTCCATGCCCAGCTCCCGTTCCTCGCGCAGGAGCGTGAGGACGCCGTCGAGGGGGGCCTCCGTCCGCCCGACGAACATGCGTAGCGACCCGCCGTGGATCGGGATGCGCCGGACGTCGTTGAGGAACAGGCCGTGCCGCCGGAACAGCTTGTCGAGCGCCGTGACCGAGAAGTAGCAGAGGTGCTCGTGGTAGATCGTGTCGAACTCGCAGTGCTCGACGAGGTCGCGCAGGTAGGGCGCCTCGATGACCGCGAGGCCATCGTCCTTCAGCAGGGTCGCGATCCCCTCGACGAAGCCGTTCGTGTCCGCGACGTGGGCCAGGACGTTGTTGCCGTGGACGACGTCCGCGCGGCGGCCCTCGGCGGCCAGCCTCCGGGCCAGCTCGAGCGTGAAGAAGGTGTTGAGCGTCGGGACGCCCTTGTCGACGGCGGCCCTGGCCGGGCCCTCGGCCGGGTCGATGCCGAGCACCGGGACGCCGGCCTGGGCGTAGTACTGCAGCAGGTAGCCGTCGTTGCTGGCCAGCTCGACGACGAGGCCGTCCGGGCCCGGGTCGCGCGCGGCCAGGAGCTCGTCGACGTTGGCCTTGCTGTGGCGCAGGAGCGCGTCCGAGAACGAGGAGTAGTAGGGGTAGTCCTCGCAGAACAACTGCTCGGGCGGGACGGTCTCGAGGATCTGGACGAGCGAGCAGTCCTCGCAGAACACGACCTCGAGCGGGAAGCGCGGCTCCTCGGCCCCGAGCCGGTCGGCCGGCACGAGGGCGTCGGCGAGCGGCGTGGTGCCGAGGTCGAGGACGGGGACGAGCTTCCCCGAGGAGCAGGAGCGGCAGTGCGGCATGGGCGGTCTCTCAGGCGCGGGACGGGGCCCCGGTCCAGCGCAGGTCCTTGTCGATGCGACCCGCGTCGAGGAGCTCCTTGACGTGCTTGATCCTCAGGTAGCGGGAGCTGGTGAAGGTGTCGAAGTCGATGCCCTTCTCCGAGAACTCCCGGTAGGCCTCTTCGACGCCGTCGCGGATCGTCCAGGCGGGCTCGAAGGCGGGCAGGACCCGGCGGATCTTGTCGCAGTCGACGCGGTAGCACCGCTTGTCCGGGCCGGCGCCCTCCGCGTACTCGATGTGGCAGTCGGGCACGACCTCGGCGACCATCTCGGCGATCTCGTTGATCCGGAAGTTCTGGTCGGTGCGGCCGACGTTGAAGGCCTCGTTGTGGACCTTGTCCTCGGGCGCCTCGAGCACGGCCACGAAGGCCCGGCTGATGTCCTCGATGTGGACGAGCGGCCGCCACGGCGTGCCGTCGCTCTTCATCAGGACCTTGCCGGTCGTCATCGCGAAGCCGACGAGGTTGGTCAGGACGAGGTCGCCCCGGAGCCGCGGGGACATGCCGAAGGCCGTCGCGTTGCGCAGGAAGGTCGGGCAGAAGGCGCCGTCGGCCATCTTGGAGACGTCGCGCTCGACGAGGACCTTGGACTCCCCGTAGGGCGTCACCGGGTTGAACGCCGAGCCCTCGTCCAGCATGTCCTCGCCGCCCGCCCCGTAGTTGGAGCACGACGAGCTGAACACGAAGCGCCGGACGCCGGCCGCCTTGGCGGCCTCGGCCAGGCGGACCGAGGCCCGCCAGTTGATCTCGTAGGTGCAGTCCGGGTTGAGGTCGCCGAGCGGGTCGTTGGACAGGCCGGCGAGGTGGAGGATCGCGTCGAAGCCCTCGAGGTGGGCGGGCTGGACGTCGCGGACGTCGAGGTGGAGGGACTGGGGGTCCGGGACCTCGGGGCCGAACAGGCAGTCGTGGAACAGGTAGCTGTCGAGGCCGTGGACCTCGTGCCCCCTGCCTTCGAGCATCGGGACGAGGACCGTGCCGATGTAACCGTCGTGACCGGTGACCAGGACCTTCATGTCGTCGCTCTCGTTGTGGGTCGTCGGGACCGGGGACCGCGGGGGGTCACCAGGTCTTCCAGGGGGCGTCTCCGGTGGCCCAGAGGCGCTCGAGGATCTGCTTCTCGCGCAGGGTGTCCATGCACTGCCAGAACCCGTCGTGGAAGTAGGCCATGAGCTGCCCCTCGGCGGCGAGGCGCTCCATCGGCTGCTTCTCCCACTGCGTGTCGTCGCCGTCGACGTAGTCGAACACGGCCGGCTCGAGCACGAAGAAGGCGCCGTTGATCCAGCCCTCCTCGAGCTGCGGCTTCTCCGAGAACCGCGCGACGCGGTTGCCCTCGAGGTCGAGCTTGCCGTAGCGGGCGGTCGGCCGGACGGCCGTGACGGTCGCGAGCTTCCCGTGGGCCCTGTGGAAGGCCAGGAGGGCGTCGAGGTCGACGTCGGCGACGCCGTCGCCCCAGGTCAGCATGAACGTCGAGTCGCCCATGTAGGGGGCGAGCCGCTTGATGCGCCCGCCGGTGTTCGTGTGGAGACCCGTGTCGACGAGGTCTACGGTCCACTCGTGGTCGATCGGCTCGAGCGGCTCGCCGGTCGGGGACACCTCGCCGCGCCTGAGGTCGACGCGCATGTGCGAGCGGAAGCGGGCCAGGTCGCTGAACCAGCGCTTGATGAACTCGCCCTTGTAGCCCAGCGCGATCACGAAGTGGTCGTGCCCGGCCCCGAGGTAGTGCTTCATGATGTGCCAGAGGATCGGCTTGCCGCCGACCTCGACCATCGGCTTGGGCCTCACCTCGGTCTCCTCGGCGAGCCGTGAGCCGAAACCTCCGGCCAGGATCCCGACCTTCATTCCTAGCACCTTCCTCTTCCGACATGGGGGCGGCTGCTTCCCGGGCGGGCCGCCTCGGATCACGCCCTCCCCGCGAGTGGTATCGGGAAGGGCTCCATGAATATATACCCCGCGGAGCCGCGCTCCGGGGCCCCGACGCCCGGCCGCGACCGGCACGCCGCGTGCGAGGGAACCTACAGCAGCCGGTCGAGGAAGACAGGCAGCTCGTAGGTCATGGCATTGAGCGTGACGCCCACGTAGGGGACGCCGAGGCTCTTGAGCGTCGTCAGGCTGCGGCGCAGGGCCGGCTTCCTGATCTCGTTGGCACGGACGACGAGGATCACCGCGTCCATGTAGCGGAGCATGAGCGAGGCCTCGGCGTGCTCGCTCAGCGGCGGCGCGTCGAGCACGATGGCGTTGTGGCCGTCCCTGAGCCGCACGAGGGCCTGCAGGAAGGCGTTGCCGCCGAGGAGCGGATAGGAATCCACACCGGACCCGCCGGCCGGCAGGAGGTCGAGGCCCTCGGCGACCTGGCGGTGCACGGCGAGGGACGGGTCGACCTTGCCTCGCAGCGCCTGCAGCAGGCCGGGCTCCGGCGGCACGTCGAACGACCCGGCCAGGCCGGGGTTGTGGAAGTTGCCCTCGACGAGGCAGGTCGTGATCCCCTGCTCGCCGAGCGCGACCGCGAAGTTGGACGCCAGCGTGGTCGTGCCCTCGCCGGCGATCGTCGACACGAAGCCGATCATCATCGACGTCGGCGCGCTGGTGCGGAAGTGCGTGGACAGGATCGCCCACAGGTTGCGGCACTCCTCGAGCATCGAGGGGACCTGCCGCTGCTTCCACTCGCCCTTGTCGCGGATCGGGATCAGGCTGCCCATGGCTGCTCCCCGGTCAGGGTCCGGCGCGCCTGCGCAGGGTCTCGTGCCGGCGCAGGTTCTTGCGGTCGATGCGTGGGATCACGGCCAGGACCGGGATCCCGGCCACGGCCTCCAGGTCGTCCGGCGTGCGGACCGTGCGGTCGGTCAGCTGCAGGATCGTGATCAGGAGCAGCCCGAAGGCGAGGGCCCCGAAGGTCGAGCCGACGATCAGGACCATCCGGCGCGGGCCCTCCTTGTCGTGGGGGAAGGAGGCGCCGTCCATCAGCACGAGGGAGCTCAGGCCGCGGGCGGCGAAGCGCTGCTTCTTGCGCGCCAGGTCGAGGAGGATCTGGGCCCGCTGCTCGGCCTGCCGGGCGTCGGCGACCTCCTGGGCCAGGTCGTCGTAGTGCGGCTTGTGGGCCGCGAGGGCGTCGATCTCCTTGCCCAGCTCCTCCTCCTGCCGCTGGAGGTTCACCAGGCTCTCCTGGTCGACCTCGAGCTCGGAGACGGCCTTGTTGAGCTCCGTCAGGAGCTGGTCCTTGCGCTTGTTGGGGACCAGCTTCTTGACCATCCGGACGTCCTCGCTGGGCTTGGCCAGCTCGGCCTCGATGCTCTTCTCGATGTCCGCGATCCGCCGGCGGAGCTGCTTGATCTCGGAGGTGTCCTCCCGGTAGCCGGCCACGAGCTTGGTCGACAGGTCCTGCTCGTACTTGGCCTGCTGGGACCGCAGGGACTTGAGGTAGGCGCTCTCGACGCCCTCGGGCACGAGCTCGTCGACGAGCTCGGGCTGGCGCGCGACCTCGGCCTCGAGGAACCCGACCCGCTTCTTCTTCTGGTCGACGGAGGACTCGGTCGTGCCCTTGACGACCGACAGCCGCCGGAGCTCGTTCTTGTTGCTCGTCAGCTCGAGGTCGAAGTCCTGGACCGAGAGGGAGTCGAGGAAGACCCGCATCGCGAGCTGCGCGTTCTTGAGCCGGTCCCCGGCCTCGCGGTAGTTCTCCTCGATGATCTCGACCTCCTCGGGGCTGTTGTAGACCTCGAGGTGGACCTCCTGGGCGACCTGCATGTAGGTCGCCAGGATCCGCTGGGCCCGCTCCTTGGAGTTGGCCCGGTAGGAGATCTCGATCAGGTCGTCCCGGCCGCCGGTCTCGATGATCAGGTTCTCGCGCAGGTGCTCGACGGCGTTGTCGACCGTCACCGGCATGTGCGGGTCGGCGTGCAGGAACGACTGCAGCTTGAACACGAGGTTCTTGACCCGGTCGAGCAGGGAGTCGACGACCATCTCCGGCGGGTCGTACGGGGCCAGGATCTCCTCGGGGCCGACCCGCTCGGCGACGTCGCGCAGGACCCGGCCGGACAGCAGGATCTTGGGCGCGTTGCTGCGGAGCTGGGGCTGGTACAGGGCCTTGGTCGGGTCGGCGAAGATGTTGGGCTGGACCTGCTCGCCGCCGGTCTTGACCAGGAAGGCCCCCGAGCTCAGGTAGGTGTTCGGCTTGGTGATCGCCAGCACGAAGCCGACCAGGGCGCCCACGATCCCGAGGACCAGGAGCATCCTCCGCCACCGGAACACGGCCGCGACGAGGGCCCTGAGGGTCATCGGCTCGTCGTCGGGCGGGAGCGGGGCCTGCACGGGCGGCTCGACGAGCTGCCGGCGACGGATGAAGTTGATCTGCTCGGCCATGGACCTGGGTTCCGGGTGCCCTCTCAGCCCGAGGGTAGGGTGGCCGCGGTGCAGCCGCAGGGAGCCCGGGGCGGGTGGATGCCCCTGATCGGCCCTGGGTCGGCTGCCCGGGAGCCTCTCGCCGCGAAAGTCTATCCGAGCGGCGGAGGCCCGGTCGACGCGACCCACGGGTTTCCGGCCGACCGGACGTAGCGGGCCGCGCGCGGGCCCAGGGGGTCCCCGAGGCGGCGCTGCCATCGGGGCTTCGGACGCGGCCGGCACCGGGACGACGGGGCGGGACCCGGGCGCGCGGACGGCCATGATCGTCCCGATGCAACCGTGGAGCCGTGGCCACCAGGTGAGGACGCGGACAAGGCGCGCGTCGGGCGTCGATCCCGTCTGTTACCTCGGTCGATGTCCTGATAGATAGCAAGCACCTCGTTCGGGTGGCCCACACGGCGTCCCGCAACCGTCTCGATCTGCGACTTCGTTCGGTTCCCGATCCGTTTCCGCTCTTGGAGGGACTGGACCGGAAGCCGGCCCGCCGGAAGCAGCGAGATCCGCGGAGCGTCGAGCCGGCCCACGATGAGGTGACGGAGTAGGCTTCGCTGAGGGACGGGGGAGGTCCCGGGCAGGACGGTGCGCGTGCCACCGCCTGGGCCGGGCCTTGGAGAAGAGATCCTCAGGGGACCCTGCACCTCCCGGTCGGCGACGACCGGACCCTCTGCTGCCTGTTCTTTTCCTCGATAGCCGCCCCGTGGGCGGCCGACCCCTCTCGCCTGGCCTACCTATGCTCCGAGCCTTCTCCCGCTGGCTGTCCGCGGGTGTCCGCCTCGCGGACCTCGTCGCGATCGCGGTCTCGGTCGGGATCGCCGTGACCTGGAACCCCCTCCCGGTGTCGCGGTTCCTCGATCCGGAGATCGAGACCTCGGCCCTGCTGACCCAGGGCGCCCTGCTCCTCGCCATGTGGTGCCTGTTCGCCACGCGCTTCGGCATCTACCAGTCCCGCCGCGCCCAGGGCACCTTCCTCGAGGCCGTCGAGGTCGCCAAGGCCCTCGGCCTCAGCGTCGCGCTGGGCAGCCTCGGCGTGCTCGTCGTGACCGGCTCGCTCGGCTACCACCCGCTGCTCGTCTTCGGGTTCGGCCTGACGTCGATCGTCGGCCTCCGCGTCCTCCTGCGCTCGACCCTCAAGTGGCTGCGCTACTCCGGCCTCAACACGCGCCGGGCGCTGATCGTCGGGCGCGGCCCGGCGGCCCGCCACCTGCTCGAGGAGGTCGCCCGCAACCGCCACTTCGGCCTCGACGTCATCGGCGCCCTGTCCTTCGGCGACGAGGTCGCCTGCACGGACGAGGAGCTCAAGCGCCGCGGCTGGCTGCCCCGCAGCGTCGTGCCCGACCTCGGCACCGCCGACTCGTTCAAGGCCCTCCTCGCCGAGGAGACGATCGACCGCGTCCTGGTCTGCCCCTCGGGCGTGTCGACCGACGGCGAGGTCGAGGAGCTGTTCCGGGACTGCGACTACGCCGGCGTCCCGTACCTCTACGCCCCGTCCTACGTCGAGGGCAACCAGGTCCTGCCGACCCTCGAGTGGTTCGGCGGCATCCCGATGATCGGCTTCCGCCCGGGCGACGAGCCGACGTTCCAGCTCTTCGTCAAGCGCGCGATCGACGTCATCGGCGCGGGCCTGGCCCTGCTGCTCCTGTCCCCGCTGTTCCTGGTCTGCGCGATCGCGATCAGGCTCAGCGACCGCGGGCCGGTCCTGTTCCGCCAGGTCCGGGTCGGCAAGGGCGGCCAGCGCTTCGCGTGCCTCAAGTTCCGCAGCATGTACATGGACGCCGAGGCCCGGAAGGCCGAGCTCGAGGCCCAGAACGAGCAGGACGGCCCGGTGTTCAAGATCCGCCAGGACCCGCGGATCACGGCCGTCGGCCGGTTCCTGCGCAAGTACAGCATCGACGAGCTGCCCCAGCTGTGGAACGTGTTCCGCGGCGACATGAGCCTCGTCGGCCCGCGCCCCCCGGTCCCGACCGAGGTCCGCCGCTACGAGTGGTGGCAGCGGCGCCGGGTGGCCGTCAAGCCGGGCCTGACCTGCATCTGGCAGGTCTGGGGCCGCAACAAGGTCAGCTTCAAGCGCTGGGTCGAGATGGACCTGCAGCATTCGAGCTGGAGCCTGTGGCTCGACATCAAGCTGATGCTGCACACCTTCGGCGTCGTCGTCCGCGGCACCGGCATGTAGCCGGCGGTCCGGCCGTGGAGGCTGCCGCCGGCCGGGCTATCCTGAGCCGATGCCTCCCGTCCGGGTCCTGATCGACGAAGCGACCCTCGCCGCGCGGATCCGCGACCTCGCCGCCGAGCTCCGGCGGCGGGCCCCGGAGCCCCCGTACCCCTGCATGGTCCTCGAGGGTGCCCGCCCGTTCGCGCGGGAGCTCTGCCGGGCCCTCGCCCTCGACCCCGAGGCCTGCGACCGCGTCCGCCTGTCGAGCTACGCCGACGGGACCGAGAGCAGCGGCAAGGTCCGGCTGCTCGAGGCGCCTCGAGGCGACCTCCGCGGCCGGCGGGTCGTCGTGCTCGAGGACATCGTCGACACCGGCCGGTCGATGGCCTTCCTCCGGCCCCGGCTCGAGGCCCTCGGCGCGGCCTCGGTCGAGGTCTGGACGCTGCTCGACAAGCCCTCCCGCCGGGTCGTCGACGTCCGCCTCGACGGCGTCGGCTTCGAGATCCCGGACCGGTTCGTCGTCGGCTTCGGCCTCGACCTCGGCGGCCGGTTCCGCGACCTCCCGTACGTCGGGGTCGTCGACGGCGGCGAGGCCGCCGCCGCCCTGGCCCGGCCCGGAGCGGGGGCATGAGCGCGGACCCCGGGCGGTCGCGCCCCCTCCTGTGCTTCGCCGGGGTCGACTGGTGGTACCACAACCGGGCCCACTCGGACCTCCAGCTCATGGTCCGCGTCGCCCGGCACCGGCCGGTCCTCCTCGTCAACTCGATCGGCATGCGCGTGCCCCGGCCCGGGCGCAGCCGCCAGGTCCTGCGCAAGGTCCTGCGCAAGGCCCGGTCGGTGGCCCGCCTCCTGCGCCGGCCGCTCCCCGACGTCCCGGGCTTCCGCGTCCTCTCGACCCTGTCGCTGCCGATGGCCTCGCGGCTCGGGGCCGCCGCCAACACCAAGGCCGTCCGACTCCAGGTCGGCGCGGCCCTGCGGCTCTGCGGGATGCGCCGGCCCGACGTCTTCCTGACCCCGCCGACGGCCTGGCCGGTCGTCGCCGGCATGCGGGTCGGCAAGGTGTTCTACAACCGCTCCGACAAGCACTCGGAGTTCCCCGAGGCCGACCGGGACCTCCTGCTCGGGCTCGAGACCGCCCTGCTCGAGGGGGCGGACCGGGTGCTCTACTGCAGCGAGGCCCTGCTGGACGACGAGCGGGGGGTCGTCGGGGAGCGGGGGCTGTTCCTCGACCACGGGGTCGACCTCGCGCACTTCCGGCCCCGGGACCGCGTGCCCGCAGACCTCGAGGCCGTCCCGCGGCCCCGGGTCGGCTTCTTCGGCAACCTCCGGGCCCACCTCGTCGACGTGCCCCTGCTGGCCCGGGTCGCGGAGGCGCTCCCCGAGGCCTCCCTCGTCCTGATCGGCGACCGCGTGCCAGAGACCGACGCCCTGGAGCACCTGCCCAACGTCCACCTCCTCGGGCGCCGCGGCTACGAGGACATCCCGGCCTACGGCAGCGGCTTCGACGTCGGGCTGATGCCGTACCGCGACGTCGAGTGGATCCGCTGCTCCAACCCGATCAAGCTCAAGGAGTACCTGGCCCTGGGCCTGCCGGTCGTGAGCCCGACTTCCCGGCCGCGCGCCGGTATGCCGACGTGCTCCGGATCGCGGGCAGCCACGAGGCCTTCGTCGCCCAGGTCCGTGCGGCCCGGGGCGAGTACCGGGTCGACCCGGCCCGACGCGCCCGCGTCGAGGGGGACGACTGGGACCGGCGCGCCGCCGAGCTGGAGGCCCTCTACGACGAGGGCCGCTGACGGCCGAGGCGCCGCCGCAGGCGGCGCCAGCGCCCTTCGCCGAGGGCGGTGAGGTCGCGGCGCAGGGTCCCGACGAGGTCGCCCTGGCCGGTCCCGCGCGACGGCCGGAAGTCCCGGCTCCGGCGGATGCAGCCGGCGAGGTCGCCGACCTCCCAGGCGACGAGGGCCAGCCCGTCGGCCTCCATCTGCCGGGCCGTGTCGAGCTGGTGGTCGTTGACGTGCTCGCCCAGCGCGGCCCGCCGGGGCAGCGTGACGACCGGGACCCCGGCTTCGAGCGCCAGCAGGATCGTGCCGACGCCGACGTGGCTCAGGACCAGCGACGAGCCCTCGACCCGCGCCTTGAACTCGTCCTGGGACAGGAAGCGCTGCCAGGTGCAGCGCCGCGGCTCGTAGCCCCCGCGGCCGATCTGGGCGAAGACCTCGTCGTCCAGCTCGCCGGCGTCGACGAGCTCGTCGACGGCCCGGACGAGGCGGTCGAAGCCCTTGAGGCTGCCGGCCGTGACGAAGATCACACGCGCCCCCGGTAGCGGAACCGCCCGGCCGCGAGCGCCGGCCACTGGGTGTAGGCGCGCGCTGCGCAGCGGGCCAGGAAGCCGCCGGTCCCGCTGAGCTTGCGATTGTTGGCCTGGCTGTCGACCCACACGAAGGGGACGCCGTGGAGCCGCCCGAGCAGGGCGAAGGGGATCGCGATCGCGGCCCCGGTGCTGAGGATGACGTCGGGCCGCTCGCGGCGCAGGACGCGCCACGCACGCGGGAAGTTGGCCAGGATCTTCCACGGGGTCCGGCGGTCGCTCGAGGCCAGGAAGTAGCGCGGCCCCTCGAGGCCGGCCGGGGGCTCGACCTCGGCCACGGTCAGGGCCCAGGCCACGTCCATGCCCTCCCAGGCCGCCCGGAGCCGCAGGAGCTGCTGGAAGTGACCGCCCTGCTGGGCGACGAGGAGGACCTTCACGTCGCCGCCCCGCCTCAGTAGTTGGGGACGATCGGGACGGCCGAGAACTGGAACGGCAGCAGGTTGCGGATGTAGAGCTGGACCCAGTTGCCGACGTCGGCGATCGCCGAGGTCTGGGCGTAGACGACGTCGCCGGGCAGGAGCAGGAAGTCGGGGCCCTCCCCGTGGAAGGTGCGGTCGGCGTCGAGCCGGATCGTCCGCGGCTCCTGGCCCGGCCGGTTGCGCAGGATCCGCACGTCGTTCCACTTGGCCGTGATGCGCAGGCCGCCGGCGGCGGCGATCGCCGTCGTGGCCGTCATGCCCTTGGTGTACGGGATCACGCCCGGGTCGCGGACCTCGCCGGCGACGAACACGGCCGAGGCGCTGACCTCGAGCAGGGAGACGTTGACGTCGGGCTCGGACAGGATCAGGCCGTAGGCCCGCTGGATCTCGAGCCGCACGGCCGACATCGACCGGCCCTCGACGCGGAGCTCGCCGGGGATGCGCAGCAGCCCGACGGTGCCGGCCGGCGACACGAGCACCTCCTGGGTCAGGCTCGGGTCCTGGACGACGTTGACCGCCAGCCGGTCCCCGGGCCGGACGAGGTAGTTCTGCTGCATGTGGGTCGCGTACTCGGCCACCATCGCCCGGATGTCGAGCGGGGGGGCCGAGGAGCACCCGGCGAGGGTCAGGAGGAGGGGCAGCAGCCCGGTGAGCAGGGCCAGGCTTCTCGACATCGGGGTGGTTCCGTCGGGGTCAGCGAGGGGTCGACTATAAGGATCGGCACCTGGGCCAGGAAGCTGAAGGGTCCGTGCCATCGGGGCCCCGGCCCCCGTCCCGGGGGCTCGCGCTTGCGCTCCGCGTCCCCGGTCCCGAGGCTGCCCGCACCGCTCCTCTCCACCGCCGGTCCACCGCGGGGGTCCACCGTGCAGAAACTCGTCTCGGCCGCCGGCATCCTCGTCTTCGTCGGCCTGTGCTGGCTCCTGTCCCGCGACCGCCGGGCGATCCGCTGGCACACCGTGGCCGTCGGCCTCCTGCTCCAACTCGTGCTCGGCCTGCTGTTCCTCCTCTGGGCCCCGGGCAACGCCCTCATGTTCGGCTTCAGCGAGGGCGTCAAGGAGTTCCTCGACCTGTCCCTGCAGGGCTCCGCGATGCTGTTCGGCTCCCTGACCGACTTCCGCTTCCTCGCCGAGCGCTGGGGCCCGCAGCAGGCCTTCCTCATGGCCTTCCAGGTCCTGCCGACGATCATCTTCTTCTCGTCGTTCCTGGCGATCCTCTACCACTACGGCGTCATGCAGCGCGTCGTCCAGGCCCTGGCCTGGCTGATGGTGCGGCTGATGCGGACCTCCGGCAGCGAGTCGCTGTCGGTGTCGGGCAACATCTTCGTCGGGCAGACCGAGGCCCCGCTGCTGGTCCGGCCCTTCCTGGCCTCGATGACGCAGTCGGAGCTGTTCGCGGTCATGGTCGGCGGCTTCGCGACGATCGCGGGCGGCGTGTTCGCGCTCTACGTCGGCATGCTCGAGCAGGCCGGGATGGCCGGCAGCGCCGGCCACCTCGTCGTCGCCAGCGTCATGTCGGCCCCGGCGGCCCTCGTCGTGGCCAAGCTGATGTTCCCCGAGACCGGCCACAGCCAGACCCTCGGGCGGGTCGAGGTCCGGCTCGAGCGCACGGCCCACAACGGCGTCGAGGCCGCGGCCAACGGGGCCCTCGACGGGCTCAAGCTCGCCCTCAACGTCGCGGCCATGCTGATCGCCTTCGTGTCCCTCCTGGCCCTGGCCAACTGGCTCCTGGCCGGCTTCCGGACCCCGGCCGAGGTCGAGGCCGAGCGCATGGCCTCGGCCCTGGACGCGCCGGGCTTCCTCCCGGCCCTGCTCGACCGGCTCCTGTCGGGGCCGGCGCCGCTGCCGGACCCCGACGCCGCCGCCCGGCTGGCCGAGGCCGCGGGCCGGGCCGTGCTGGGCTTCGACGAGCCGCTCAGCGTCCAGTGGATGCTCGGCAAGCTGTTCGCGCCCCTGGCCTTCATGCTCGGCGTCGAGCCCGGCGACGTGACCTCCGTCGGCTCCCTGCTCGGGGTCAAGATCGCCGCCAACGAGTTCGTGGCCTACCAGGAGCTCGCCGTCCTCGTGCAGCAGCACCGCATCGGCGAGCGCTCGGCCAGGATCGCGACCTACGCCCTGTGCGGCTTCGCCAACTTCGGCTCGGTGGCGATCCAGATCGGCGGCATCTCCGCCCTGGCCCCCGAGCGCAAGGGCGACCTCGCCCGGCTCGGCGTCCTGGCGATGATCGGCGGGGCCTTCGCGAGCTGGATGACGGCCTGCGTCGTCGGCGTCCTCCAGTGACGCGGGGCGGGTCCCGCGGCGCCGGGCGGAAAGGCCTTCCCGGCGGCCGCGGACCGGCGATAGATTCCGGGCCATGAGAGAGGTCGCCTACGGCGCCGAGCTGTCGATCCAGGAGGAGGTCGAGCTCCTGCGCAGCGCCGGTCGTTCGCTGCGCCGGAGCGGCGTCGAGGCCGCCGGCGTCGGGGTCGTGCTCGGCTCGGGGCTGCGCGGCTTCGCCGAGCACCTCGAGGACACGCTCGAGATCCCGCTGCACGAGGTCCACGAGTTCCCCAAGGTCCGCGTCCGGGGCCAGGGCGGCAGCCTCGTCCAGGGCCGGCTCGGGGACACACTCGTGCATTGCCTGACCGGCCGCGTGCACCTCTACGAGGGCTACCACTCGTGGGAGGTCGTGCGCGCGGTCCGGACGCTGGCCCTGCTCGGCACGCCGACCTTCCTGCTGACCAACGCCGCCGGTGGCATCCGCGACGACCTCGTGCCCGGCTCGCTGATGCTGATCCTCGACCACCTCAACCTGACCTCGCGCAACCCGCTGGCCGGGCCGCACCACGAGGCCCTCGGCCCGCGCTTCCCGGCCATGAGCGACGTCTACGACCCGGTCGCGCGCAAGCTCCTGCGCGCCGCCGACCCCGGCGAGGGCCTGCGCGAGGGCATCTACGCCCAGGTCCTCGGGCCGAGCTACGAGACGCCGGCCGAGATCCGCATGGTCCGCGCGCTCGGCGGCGACGCCGTGGGCATGTCGACCGTGCCCGAGGCCATCGCGCTGCACGCGCTCGGCTGCCGCGTCGGGGCCCTGTCGGTCGTGACCAACCGGGCCGCCGGGCTCGGCACCGCGGCCCCGTCGCACGACGAGGTCCTGGCCGCGACCGAGCTCGCGGCCGAGCGCTTCGCCGAGCTCCTGACGCGCGCCCTGCCCGAGCTCGGCGCCCTCGGGCGGCCGCGCGGGGCCGGCCGGGGCCGCGGGAGGCGGGCGGCGGCCGAGCGCGACCGCGCCGAGCCCGAGGTCACCGACCGCAGGGGCGAGGCGGCCGGCGAGCCGGTGACGCGGCGCCGCAGGCGCAGGCGGAAGCGGACGTGCGCCGGCCCGAGACGGTCGTCGGGGACGTCGTCGTCCGGCCCTGGCGGGACGGGGACGAGGTCGGGATCGTCGAGGGCTGGAACGCGATCTTCCCGGCCCAGGACGGCCTCGCCCCGCGCGACCTCGCGTACTGGCGCTGGCAGTACCGCGAGCACCCCCTGGGCCGCACCGAGGTCGCCGTCGCCGAGCGCGAGGGCCGCATCGTCGGGCAGTACGCGGCGATCCCGTTCCGGGCCGTGTCCGAGGGCGAGGAGGTGACGATCGGCGGGGTCTGCGACGCCTACGTCCTGCCCGAGCACCGCCGGGCGGGGGGGCGGCCAGGCCTGATCGTCCACGTCGTGCGCATGCTGCACGAGTGCTGGTGCGGCCCCGACGCCGCCCTCGTCCGGCCGGGCCACGTCCTGCTGTACGGCTACCCGTACCCGATCTGGCGCGTCGCGCGCCGCTACCTCGACAGCGAGATGGTGCGGGACATGGACGTGCTGTTCCGCGAGCTGGCCGCGCCGGGCTTCCGGCCGGTGCCGCTGCCCGGGAGCTGCGTCGTCGAGGAGCACGCCGAGGTCCGGGCGCTCGGCGACGAGCCGTGGCGCCTCGTCGCCGGCGGGACGCCGTTCGGGCTCGTCCGCGACGGCGCCTTCCTGGACTGGCGCTACGCCCGGCACCCGCAGCGCGAGTATCGCTTCGTCGTCGCGCGCGACGCCGGCGACGGCCGGCTGCGCGGCCTGGCCGTGTACCGCCGCGGCGGGTACGCGGCCGTCACCGACGCCGGCCTCCTGTGCGACTGGCTGTGCCCGGCCGCCGACGACGACGCCGGCACGGCCCTGCTCCACGGGCTCGAGCGCCGCGGCCTCGCGGACGGGGCCCCGGTCCTCGTCGGCGTGCTGCCGCAGAACGACCCGTGGTTCCTGGCGCTGCAGCGCAAGGGCTGGCTCGTCGGCCCGCCGAGCCACTTCCTGGTCATGAACAGCTTCGGGCCGGAGGTCCGCTGGCTGCGCGACCGCTGGCGCTTCACGCTCGGCGACTCGGACCTCGTCTAGCCGGCCGCCCCGGCGTCGCCCGGCGGGGGCCGGCGCAGCGGCTTGGTCACGAGCGCGAGCCAGACCAGGGTCGCGAGCAGGAAGCAGCCGGCCGACAGCCCCAGCCACAGGTACTGGCGGGGGACGTCGAGGGACTTGAGGGCGCGCAGCACGATCGCGGCCAGCAGCAGGGCCGCGAGCACCGGGACCTCGCGGTTGGGGCCGGCGACGAGGTCGGGGCGGCCCCCGTGGGCGAGGCTGATGTGCAGCCCGACGGCCAGCGCCATCAGCGCGAAGCCGCCGATGAACACGACGTGGAGGCCGGCCTGGAACGAGGCCGGGGGGAGCAGCGCGCCGAGGAGGTAGCCGACGGGGATCGCCCAGGCCGACAGCCACACGAGCCAGCGGTGGGCGCCGGGCTTGGACGGCCGGCGCCAGATCCGGCCGGTCCCGCACAGCAGCGCCAGGACGACGGCGGCGCGCAGGACGTAGGCCGGGCGGCGCCCGCAGAGGGCCTGGACGAGCTCGGGCGCGTCCTCGCCCGGGGTCGCGACCTCGAGCAGGAAGCTGCCGATCAGCAGGGCGAACGCGAGGAGGTGGAGCGGGACCTGCCAGCGGTTGGCCCCGGCGGCGTCGGTCGACGAGTCGCCGCGGGTCAGGAGCGGCAGGACCATGCCGCCGACACCGACGACGAGGCCGAGGAACATGCCCTGCAGGAGCAGGACCTGGCCGAGGTAGTGGACCCAGGGGGCGAACACCTCGCTCGTCGCCTTGTCCTTGCTCGTCATCCCGTACGCGGCCAGCAGCGCCACGCCGGCGAAGCCGGTCCACAGCGCGAGCGGGACCCAGAGGAAGCTGCGCGGCGGCCGGCGCAGGGCGCGGGGGTCGTGGAAGCGGCGCCACGCGAACTGCAGCACGACGACGAACAGCACGAGCCACGGCGTCTGGGAGCCGCCGAAGTCGCCGCGCCAGGCGAGGACCGTCGTCAGCACCGGGCAGGCGAGGCCGAGGACCATCTCGACCGGGCCCGGGGCCGCCGTGCCGGTCCGCCGCGGGATCGCCGTGAACAGGAACCCGACCGCGAAGGTCATCAGGAAGCCCTGGACCTGGGCGATCGAGTGGAACACCGACTCGTGGAACGGGGTCTCGAAGTGGGTGCCCTGGCCGGTCGCGAGGACGATCCAGTGGAACATCCCGCCCCAGGCCAGCAGCAGGCCGAGCGGGAAGAACAGGCGGTACGGCTCGCGCCGCCAGGCCGGGGCGTCCTGCACCGGCGGGCGGGCGGCGTGGCCCTCGGCGGGCCCGGCCGGGGGGGTGGTCGGTGGCTGGCTCACGATCGGACCTTCGTAGCCCCGGGCGGGCCGGGCCCGAAGCACGGATTGCGGGTTTCGGCCGCGGCGCCCGGGATCCCCGTGCTGGAGTCGGGAGCGGGTGCAGGGATACTCGTCTCCCGACCGACAGGGAGGACATGCAGGAGTACCGGTTCCGACCGTACGCGCCGGGCGACGAGGCGGCCATCCTCGCGACGTTCAACCGGACCTTCCGCGAGGTCTGCGGCCCCGACTTCGTCGACCGCGGCCTCGCCGAGTGGCGCTGGGAGTTCGCCGACAACCCGGCCGGCATGCGCGTCGAGCTGGCGCTGGCCCCGGACGGCACGGTCGCGGCCCAGTACGCCGGCGTGCCGATGCGGGTGTGGACGACCGTCGGCGGCGGCCGGGAGCTGTCGTTCTTCCACGCCGTCGACTCGATGGTCCACCCCGACCACCGCAAGGGGCTGCGCAAGAAGCCGCTGTTCGTCGAGATCGCCGAGCGTTTCTTCGAGCGCGTCGGCGGCCGGCTCGACGACCTCGGCTTCGGCTACCCGGTCCGGCCCGCCTGGCGCATCGGCGAGCGCTACCTCGGCTACGGCCTGATCCGCGTGCTCGACTTCCTGCTGCGCGACGCCGCCGCCCCGCTGGCGGCGCCGGCGGGGGTCGAGGTCGCGCCGCTCCGGGAGGCGACCGCCGAGCTCGACGACCTGGAGGCCCGCCTGCGCGGCCGGCACCCCTGCACGACGATCAAGGACCGGCGCTACGTCGCCTGGCGCTACCTCGCGGCGCCCAAGGGCTACGAGGTCCTGGGCGCGCGCCGCGACGGGGTCCTCGTCGGCTGGGCCGCGGTCCGCGGCGAGGGCTCGCTCGTGCCCGGCGCGCTGACGATCGGCGACCACGCCTGCGACCCCGAGGACGCCGAGGTCCTCCGCGCCCTCGTCGCCGCGGCCCGCGACCGGGCCGTCCGGGACGGGAAGGACGCCCTGCTGACGGTCCAGAACCCGCGGCTGGCTCCGTTCGCGGCCCTCCTCGCGCTCGGCTTCGTCGAGCGGCCCTCGGGCGACTGGCTCGAGCGCAAGCTCGGCTCGCGCGACTGGACCGCGGGCCTCGACCAGGCCTGGCTGGCCGAGCACTGGCAGTACGCCCTCGGCGACAGCGACCTGTTCTGAGCCGTCGGCGAGGCCGGCGCGGCCGCGGCTCAGGGCGCGGCCGGGGCCAGGTCCTTCTCGTAGATCCGGTAGACGATCGGCGCGTGCAGGAACCCGATCCGCTCGATCGGGCCGAGCATCCCGCGGTTGTCCTCGAGGATCCAGCTGACCTCGGTCTCGATGACGCAGGGGTAGCGACGGATGCCCCAGCCGATGGCGTTGACGAGGCGCGCGTCGAGGCCCTTGTTGCGGGCCTCGGGGACGAGGCCGAGGGTCAGCACGCGGACGTTGCGCGGCCGGCGCAGCTCCTTGAGCACCTTGAGGAAGCCGAGCGGCCACAGGCGGCCGTCGCAGCGGCGGATCGCCGGGTTGAGGTCGGGGACCGCGGCGACGAAGCCCAGCGGCGTGCCCTCGCGCTCCGCGACCCAGGCCATGCCGGGCTTGAGCAGCCGGCCGAAGTCCTTGGCCATGTGGCGGAACTCGGCCTCGGTCAGGGGCACGAAGCCCCAGTTGGCCTGCCAGGCCTGCCGGTACAGCGTGAACAGGGTCCCGAGCTCGCTCGCGAAGTGGCGCAGGTCGAGCTCGCGGACCGCGCACGGGTAGCGCCGCTCGCTGATCGCGGCGATGCGGTCGAGGTCGTCGAGGTTGCCCTTGTGCGCGTCGAGCCGGATCGCGAACAGGTCCTTGGCCTTGGTCAGGCCCCGCGCCAGCAGCAGGGCCTCCTGGCCCTCGGGGTGCTGGTTCATGTCGATCATCGGCACGACGTCGAAGTGGCTGACCTGGAGCCCGCAGGTGTGGTTCGTCGACAGCTCGATCGGCCCGCGCATGCGCGCCATGCCGCGCTCCCGGAGGAAGCCCTCGGCCGCCTCGGCGAGCACGGTCGCGGCCTCGTCGTCGGCCGCGAGCCAGTGGCCGAAGACCCCGGTCGGGACCTCCTCGACCTGGAGCAGCTCCCGGTCGACGGCGGCCGAGACCCGGCCGACCGGGCGGCCGTCCCGCTCCGCGATCCACATGGCCAGCTCGGCGTGGTCGAGTACGTGCAGGTTGCGGCGCGGGTCCAGGCGGCGGCACTGGTCGCCGGTCAGCGGCGGGACGTAGGCCGGCAGGTGGGCCAGGAGCCGGCGCGGGACGTCGACGAAGGCCTTGCGGGCCCGGGGGCCGTCGATGGGGACGAGCCGGGTTGCCATGGCCAGGGTTTTGCCCGGGCGCCGGCCCCGTGCAACATGGGCCTCGTGGAAAGCCGCCTGCGTCGCACCGTCGCCCTCCTGACCCTGGCCCTGGCCGCCTGCCAGGGCGGGGGCAAGCCGTCGACCGCCCTCGAGCCGCGGAGCCTCGACCCGCGCGACGTCGAGGTCCTCGACCGCCTGTCCAAGCTCTGGGTCGCGAGTCCGGCCGAGTACCGCGGCGAGAAGCTCCAGCTCCTCGTGCAGAAGCCCGAGCTCGCGCCGTGGCTCGTCAAGTCGCTGACGGCCGAGGCGGTCAAGACCTTCGACCACCTGGACGCGCAGGGCGTCGTCGTGCGCGACCTCCTGGCGTCCCCGCAGGGCGGGGACAGCTTCTTCGGCCGGACCCGCCAGGAGCTGGCCACGTTCGGCCCGGTCGGCCTCGAGTCGGTGTTCGCGTACTCCTGCGCGACGAGCGGGCCCAGCTGCGCGAGGTCGGCAAGCTCCTGCTCGAGGCCTTCCCCGCCGACGAGCTGTACCCGGCCATGGAGACCGAGTGGGCCGCCGACAACCCCCGCTCGCGGCGCGCGATCCTCGAGCTCTGCGCCGAGCGCGCCAAGGACCCGCGCTCGCTCGTGCTGATCGAGCGGGCGGTCCGCCTCGGCGTGGCAGCTGCGCGGCGCGGCCCAGCGGCCCTGGGCCGCGGCCGCCAAGGCCCAGGCGATCCCCGAGGCCGGCCAGCGGCTGTGGGACCGCTTCGAGGAGGAGGGCGACCCCTTCGTGCGCCGCCAGTGCCTCCTCGCCCTGGGCGACCTCGGCGACACGGCGTGGCTGCGCCCGCTCGTCAACCTGCTCGAGCGGCTCGAGGGCGAGGGCCGCGACGAGGAGGCCCGCGCCTGCGTCGAGGCGCTCGAGGCCATGACGCGCGAGCGGCCCGGTCTGCGCGCCGCCGACTGGAAGCGCTGGCTCGAGGGCTGAGGCCGCGGCGGCTCGCGCTACCGCGGGCGCGCGCCCGGCCCTAGACTCCGGGCGATGGACATCGCCGCGGGCAAGGACGTCGAGGCCGGGAAGTCGGGCGGCGAGCCCCAGCGCCAGGACTGGCGCATCGCCGACAAGGGGCTCTGCTGCGCGCGCTGCGGGCAGGGCTTCACGATCGGGGAGGAGCTCTACTCGGTGCTCGAGCTGCGGCCCGCGGCCGAGGCCGACGACGGGCCGCGGCTGCCGCTGCTCGTGCGCCGCGACCACTGCCAGGCCTGCTTCAAGGCCGCGCGGGGCGAGCTCGAGCGGCAGCACGGCGGGACCCCGCCGATCTTCTGGCGCACCCGGCGCCGGGAGCCCGACCGCCGCGAGCCGCGCATCGACCTCGACGGCCTCGCCGGGCTGTTCACGAGCCTGCTCGAGCAGGACCGGCCCGAGGTCGAGGCCCTGCGCTACGTCGTCGGCCTGATGCTGGTGCGCAAGAAGCGCCTCCGGCAGGTCCGCGTCGCCGGGGCCCGCGGCGACCTCGTGTTCCGCGACCCGCGGGACCCCGAGGGCCAGCGCATCGTCCGCCTGCCCGCGCCCGAGCTCGACGAGGCCACGGTCGAGACCCTCAAGGAGGAGCTCGGCCGCCTGCTCGGCTGAGCCGTCAGGCGGCCCCGGGCCGCTGCTTCTTGCGGAACAGGACGAACGGGACGATCGCGAACGGCAGCAGGAACAGGACGAAGATCGGCAGGGTGATCTGGCGCTGCTGCGTCTTGCCGTAGGGGTCGGCGACCTCGACGGCGCCCTCGAAGCCGGCCAGCAGGGCCGCGAACGCCGCCGCGGCCTCGGTCCGCCGCTCGCGGTCGTACTGGCCCCAGACCGTGAAGAAGCGCTTGCCCCCGGGCACGGTCCAGCGCTCGGTCCACAGCGTGCGCCGGTCGGGCAGCGCGGTCTCGACGATGACGCGCAGGCTCGGCACGCCGCCGACCTCCCCCTGGGTCGTCTCGACGATCCGGCTCTCCCCGTCGCGGTAGAAGAACTCGACGCTGTCGAGCAGGGCCTGGGCCAGCTTCTCGCGGTGGTTCTCGAGGCCCCGTGTCGTGAACGAGCCGCTCGGGTCGACCTCGACGAAGATCGCCTCGGGCAGCGCCGAGGCCGGGTCGCCGGCCTCGGTCAGGGGCACGAGGCAGGGAAGCGATCCCGCTCGACGAGCTCGGGCAGCAGGGCCGCGAGCGTGGCCAGCTTCCCGGCCCCTCGGGCCTCGCCGCCCGGCTGCGGAGCTCGGCGACGCGGGCCCGGTCGAGGACGACGAAGCGACGCTCGAGCAGGGCGCCCCAGCGCTGCGCCTCGGGGCCGGTCGTGACATCGAAGCGCCGGGGGATGAGCTCGGCGAGCCAGGCGTCCTCGGCCTGCTCCTGGGGCAGGAGGGCGGAAAGCAGCAGGACGGGGGCGAGCGGGAGCGCAGCCATCGCCCTGAGGCTAGGCCGAGGGCGGCCGGTGGAAAACCTGCGGCTCAGATCGTCGCGGACAGGGCCTGGACGAGGTCGTCCGCGAGGGCCTCGGGGTCCTCGAGGCCGGCCGACAGCCGCAGCAGGCCGGCGCCGAACCCCGCGGCCTCGAGGCGGGCCTCGCTCCAGCCGGCGTGGCTCGTGTCGATCGGCAGGCAGACCAGGGACTCGGTCCCGGCCAGGGACGGGGAGCGGTGGAAGCGCCGCAGCCGGTCGTAGACCGCGGCCGCCCGCGCCAACCCGCCTCGGGGCTCGACCGAGAGCACGCCGCCGGGCGCGGCGAGGGTCGCGTCGACCAGGGCCCGGTCGGGGTGCTCGGGCAGCGAGGGGTGCCACAGCCGCTCGATGCCGAGCTCGTCCCGGATCGCCGCGAGGACCCTGCAGATCGTCGTGGCCGACCGGCTCTGGCGCTCGAAGCGCATCTCCAGGGTCGCGAGGCTGCGGTGCAGGAGCCAGGCGGCGTCCTGGCCGAGGACGGCGCCGCCGAGGCGCCGGTGCCGCTCGACGGCGCGGAGCTCGGCGTCCCGGCCCGACACGACGCCGGCGAGGACGTCGCTGTGGCCGCCGAGGGCCTTGGTCGCGCTGTGCACGACGACGTCGACGCCGAGCGCGAGCGGGCGCTGGAACGGCGGCGGCACGAAGGTCGCGTCGACCGAGAGCAGGGCCCCCGCGGCGTGGATGGCGCGCGCGAGCGCGGCCAGGTCCAGGACCCTCAGCGTCGGGTTGACCGGGCTCTCGACGTGGACGAGGCGGGGCCGCCCGGCCAGGACCCCGGCGAGGGCGTCGGGGTCGAAGGGATCGAAGCGCAGGACCTCGATCCCGACGCGGGGCAGCAGCTCGTCGGCGAGCAGCGCCGTGCCCCCGTAGACCGCGTGGGCGACCGCGACCCGGTCGCCGGCGCGCAGCAGGCCGAGGAACACGGCCGTGAGCGCGGCCATGCCCGAGGCGAACAGGAGCGAGCCCTCGGCGCGCTCGAGCGCGGCGATCGCGCCCTCGCAGCGGCGGCCGATCTCGTGGCCGTAGCGCGGGTAGAAGCGACCGTCGAAGGCCACCGCGGCGCGGAGCTGGGCCTGGCGGTCGGGTTGGCCGAAGGTCGTCGCGCGGACGAGCGGCGGGGACAGGGGGCCGCTCGCGGGAGGCTCGGCGTCGACGGCCGGCCGTAGGGAGGGTGCTCGTCGTGCATCGCAGGATTCTGCGCCGCGCGACCGCGGCGGGAAGGCCGCCCGGGGGCCCCGGCGGTGGATCGCGACGCTGGTAGGATGCGGCCCTCGGCGCTCGCCGACCCGGAGACTCCCTCCGATCCTTCCCACCGGGCGGATGTCCGCCCAGGAGACGTCATGTCGCTCACGGGTCTCTCCCTCCTCCTCCCGGTCCTGCTCCAGGTCCAGGGCGACCCCGCCGCCCGCGCCCCGGCGCCGATCCTGGCCGGCGCGAGCCACGGGCTCCCCGGCAGGAAGGCCGGCACCGAGCGCTGGCTCGTCACCTTCAAGCAGCGGGGCTTCGACCTGGCGGCGTTCCGGACCGCGGTCCTGGCCCGCAGGCCGGCCGCCGAGGTCGCGCGCATCGTCGCCGGCCTCGAGGCCGACGTCGTCGCGGACCAGAAGGACTTCGTGGCCTTCGTCGAGGGACTCGGCGGCGACGTCGTGGCCCAGTGGTGGCTCGTCAACGCCTGCGCGGTCGAGGTCCCGCGCAAGGCGCTCGACGCCGTGCGCCGCCACCCGCGCGTGGCCTTCGTCCACGCCGACGAGGCCTGCGAGCCGGTCGCCTTCATCAAGACCGCGACCAACGGCCAGAACCACCGGACCGACTCCGTCCAGGCCCAGGGCATCCTCGGCAAGGGCGTGGCGGTCGCGATCATGGACACCGGGCTCGACTCGGCCATGGGCAGCCTGACCCGCCCGCACCGGACCTTCTTCGTCAACGGCGACACGACCAACACGTCGGGCGGCGGGCTCTCGGGCTCGCGCATGCTGGCCAACAACCTCGTCAAGGGCGCCCTGGCCGGCCCCGACGACCCGCACGGCCACGGCACCGGCGTGGCCGGCATCGCCGCCGGCGAGGTCTGGGGGACGACCGGCGCCGACAAGGGCCACGCCCCGCTGGCGAGCATCGTCGGCTACGCGATCGGCCTGAACTCGGCCGGCAGCTCCGACTTCACGATCATGGCCCAGGCCTGGCAGGACATGGCCGCCGACCGGACCAGGCACAACCTCGTCGCGGCCAACAACTCGTACAGCGGCTCGAGCGACCCGCTCAACGTCAGCCAACAGGCCATGGACTCGGCGGCGCTCAACGCCGACCTGCTGCCGGTCATCGCGGCCGGCAACTTCTCGTCGTCGACGGCCAGCAGCCAGTCGGCCCTCAACGGCCTCGCCGTCGGCGCGACGAACCCGACGACCAAGACGATGGCCACGTTCTCGTCCCGGGGGCCGCACGCCAGCGACAGCCGCCGGTTCTACCCGGACCTCGTCGCCTGCGGCGTCAACACGGTCATGCCCAAGCGCGACGCCGAGACCGCGGACTACGTCGGCTCGGGGACCTCGATGGCCTCGCCCCAGGTCTGCGGGGCGGCCACGCTGTTCCGCTCGGTCGCGACCAAGGCGACCGCGCTCGAGACCAAGGCCGCCCTGCTGGCCTCGACCGAGGACGTCTCGACGCTCAACACCGCCGCCCCGTACAACACGCGCAACGCGTACGGGCTCGGGTTCCTGCGCGTGGACACGCTGATCGACATCGCCAAGGCCGCCTCGGGCACGCTGCTGGCCTCGTCGGACGTGTCGGCGACCAACGCGCTGCGCACGTTCACGATGCCGGTGCAGAAGGGCAAGGCCTACGCCTTCGCCCTGGCGTGGAACCGGCACAACCTGGCGTCCACGGCGTTCAGCGACCTCAACCTCCGGGTCAAGCTCGGCACGACGACGCTCGGCTTCAACGACGACCCGGCCAACACGTACGAGAAGGTCGTCGTGCTGGCGCAGGCGGCCGGGGTGTTCACGATCGAGGTCGCCTTCAAGGGCACCCTCGACGCGACGACCGTGCCGTTCGCCCTCGCCGGCATCGAGGTCCCGCCGCCGTTCATCGACGGCAAGTTCGCGACCTTCGGCGACTCGTGCAAGGGCTCGGGCAAGGCCCTGGGCGTGACCGAGGTCCTGCCGTCGGGCTACGCGACGAAGTTCGGCGAGACCAACGACACCAACATGCTCGGGCTCTGGGCCTCGCGCTACCAGGTCGTGCTCGACGGCACCGCCCTCCCGGCCCAGGTCGGGACGACGGCCGTGTACCTCCGCGCCGACGACCAGGTGCTGTACGCCTCGGGCGGCTTCCAGGCCGACCTCGAGCTGCTGGTCGGCTACGCGGGCAACGCCCCGGGCAAGCTGTCCGCGACCTACGCCGCCAACGTCAAGGGCACGCCGACCTCGGTGTTCAAGGGCAAGCTCGACGTCCCGGTGCTGGCCGGCTCCAACACGGACCTCGCGGGCTTCCCGCTCAAGGTCCCGTTCTCCCAGGCCTTCGTGTTCGACCGCAAGGCCGGGCCCCACCTGCTGCTCGACTTCGTGCTGGGCACGGCGCCCGGTCGCTGGGCCTACGTCGACTTCGTCTCGCAGGCCGGCACGCCGACCATCGGCACGGTCGTCAACGCCAACAGCGCGACCGCGACGACCGGCTCGGCCCTCGCGGGCTTCGGCCCGGTCCTCGGCCTGTCGGCGCCGGCGGGTTTCGGCGTGCCGCTCGTGTTCCAGCCCGGCCCGACGACGCCCGAGATCGGCATCCCGTACACGATGGACCTGAGCCAGGCCCTGGCCGGCACGGCCGTCCTGCACCTCGTCGGCACCAGCGACAAGGCCTGGGGGCCGGTCACCCTGCCGCTCGAGCTCGGCGGCCTCGGCGCCGCCGGCTGCCGGATCTACACGTCGATCGACCTGATCCTGGCCGGCACGACGGACAAGGACGGGGCGGCGACGCTCGGGCTGACCGTGCCCAAGGACAAGGCCCTGATCCAGCTCGCGCTGTTCCACCAGGCCGCCGTGATCGACGCCCAGGCCAACGGCCTCGGCCTCGTCACCAGCTCGGCGATCCAGGCGTTGCTCGGCGGCCAGCCCTGAGCCCGGCTCAGGCCCTTCGGTCCAGGTCCGCAGCCAGGGCCAGGAGCTCCTTCCTGGTCCTGGCGTCGTCGGTGGCGGCCGCGAGCTCCTCGTAGGTCCAGCGCAGGCCGGTGACCTCGGGCTCGGGCAGCAGCCGGCGCGCCATCTCGAACAGGACCTGGTTCTCCTTGGCGATGTGCTGGCGCAGCAGCTCGACGAAGAGCCCGACCTGCCGCCAGGTGTCCGCTTGGTCGTCGGCCTTGGCCGCCGCGCGGAAGCCGCGGACCAGGGCCCGGCCCTGCTCGTGCTCCTGCTTCATGACCGCCACCGGCCCGCCCTGCTCGGGCAAACCGCAGCGGGTCAGCGCGGGGAACAGGTGCGCCTCCTCCTTGGCGTGGTGCAGCTCGTCGGCGAAGCCGTGCAGGAAGCGCGCGAGGTCGAGCCAGTACGTCGCGTCGTACGCCGTGCCGCGGTCGCGCTCGGCGACGAGGCGCCGCTCGGCGGCGGCGAGCACGCCGAGGATGACGTCGTGCTCCGCGATCAGGGGGTCGACCGGGTGCCAGTCGAGGTCCTTGGAGGAGGCGCGCGTGGGGGTCGGTTCCATCTCGGGTAGGGGTCGGGGAGCCGGTGCCGCCGCCCCGCCGGACCCTGCGCCCGGTGCCGGACGGCGCGCCGAACCTAGCCGCTCGGCCCGCGCCTCGCCCCGGCCGCGGGCGGCGCCCGCCGGATTCCAGCCCATGACCCCACCCGGGCTCAGCACCGGGGCGTAGGGGGTCCCCCGGATCCGCGTTGCTCCGCGGGGTGGAGGAGGCCAGGGTATCCGGCGCCGCACCCCTCCCGCAGATGACCAAGCTCCGCCCGATCGCCGCGCCGCTCGTCCTGCTGCTCCTGACCCTGGTCGTCCACGCGCGGACGCTCGCCGGGGGCTTCGTCGCGGACGACTACCCGAAGCTGCAGTTCTTCCACCAGGACGAGCACAGCGACGACACGCCCGGGATCCAGGCCGGGCCGCTGTGGGCGGCGTTCTTCCAGCCGGTCCCGGCCGAGCAGCGGCCGCGCTACCACCGGCCGCTGACCGAGCTGTCGCTGTGGGTCGACCACGTCGTGTTCGGGACCTGGGCACCCGGCTTCCGCGCCGTGCAGCTGGCCTGGTTCGCGCTGTCGGTGCTGCTGCTGTTCGGCCTGCTCGAGGCCCTCGGCGCGGGCCGCGGCCTCGCCTTCGCCGGCGCGGCCGCGTTCGCGACGTTCCCGACCAACTACGCGTCGCTGATGTGGATCAGCGACCGCGGGGCCTGGCTGGCCCTGGCCCTGGGGCTGGCGTCCCTCCTGTGCTTCGCGCGGGGCACCGGCCCGGGTGGGGGGAGGCGGCGGCTCCTGGCCGGCCTGTTCCTGTTCCTGGCCCTGGTGTCCAAGGAGAGCGCGATCGTCCTCGTCGGCCTGTTCCCGCTCCTGTGGCTGCGGGCCCGGAGCAAGGCGGCGGAGGCCCCGCTGCGCGCCGCCTGGCCGCTGCTCACGGCCGTCGTCCTGGCCCTCGGCTGGCGCTACCTCAGGCTCGGCACGCTGCTCGGCGGACCGCGGAGCCTCGACCAGTACGCCCTCGGCACGCTGCTGGCCGACCAGCTCTCGGTCCTGCGGGTCCTGCTCGTGCCGGTCCGCGCCGAGGCCTTCCCGGGCCTGTACGCCCAGTGGCTCGAGCTCCCGGTCGCGGCCCTGCTGCTCGCCGGCGTGCTGCGCGGCCGGGACCGGCGCCTCGCGGGCTTCGTCGCCGCCTGGCTGCTGCTGTCGCTCCTGCCCAACCTCTACGACGCCACGGTCCCGGGCAGCCAGGTCAACGCGCGCTTCACGATGCCGGCCGCGGCGCCGTTCGCCGTGCTCGTCGCCGTGTCGCTGGCCGGGTGGCTCCGCCCGCGTGCCGGCCAGCACGACGCCCCCGCGGCGACGCGGCCCGGGCGGGCCTTCGTTGTCGCGGGCCTCGCGCTCGCGGTCTGCCAGGTCGTGCTCCTCGTCGGCAACGGCGCGGCCTGGCAGCGCGCGGGCCGGCGCGCGCCGGCGATCGTCTCCGCGCTGCAGGCCATGGCCGAGAGCCCCGGCCAGGCGGTCGCGGTCTACGACCTGCCGTCATACGACGAGAACGCGCCGCTCCTGCTCAACGCCTTCCCGTTCGCGCTGCGCCACCCGTTCCTCGGGGAGCACCGGCGCGAGCTCCACGCCTTCGACTCGGGACCGCTGGGCACGTTCGCCCTCGTGCGCTCGCAGTCGTTCCTCGCGCACCACCCCGACCTCGTGTGGATGCGCTGGGACCCGGTCATCGACGCGCCCGTGCGGACCGCGCCGATCGAGGGCATCGAGGGCTCGGGCGAGGTCCGCCGCGAGGGGGCGGCGCTCGTGTTCGCGCCCACCGGCCAGCGCCTGCGCGGCTTCACCGCGGACCTCGCGGACTTCGCCGGCGCGGTCGTCGACCTCGAGGGTCTGTCGATGGAGACCTCGCGCGGCAGCGAGATCCTCGTCGTCTCGATCCGCCGCCACTGAGCGCGCCGGCTGGGCGCGGGGCCGCGTCCCCGCCCTCCTCCCGCTGTGGACAAGCTGGGGGCGATGGCCGCCGGCAGGCCGTGAACCAAACGCAAGTTTGCTGATATCAACGTGCTAGGACGTGTTATCGCCTCGGATCTGGCTTGTGGACAAGCCCTGGAAAGCTCGCGCCCGTGCCCTGCAGGAACCCCCATGCAAGACCATCGACCGCGTTAGTTCCTGTCATTGCGCTATTTGTGGGGGGCCTCGGCCGTCCGCACCACAGTCCCTGGTCGCTTGACCGGGGTTTCGCTCCCGATAGGATTCGCGGCCATGGTGGGGATCAGGGGATAGCTAGCGGAGGAGCTGTGGGGCCCGGTGGGGCCGGCTCCTCCACCCCCCTGGGGGCAAGCAGGACTCTCTCGTCTCTCTCGGCACGTGGACTTCTCCGGCAACGCAACGCTGAAGCTCGACCCGAAGGGCAGGATCTTCCTTCCCAAGCGGTTCGTCGAGTACGAAGACGACGCCGACCCGGGCACCCGGAGGGTCATCCAGCACTTCTGGCTCGTGCCCGGCCTCGACGGATGCCTGTGGCTGCTCGACCACAACGAGTGGCGTCGCATGCAGCGCCGGCTCAAGGCCATGGAGATCGGCGACCGGCGCCTCCGGGCGATGCAGCGCTTCGTGTTCAGCAACGCGGAGAAGCTCAAGCCCGACTCCCAGGGTCGCGTGACCCTGCCTGAGAAGCTGCGCCAGAAGGTCGGCATCGGGACCGAGGCCTGCGTCATCGGCGTCGGCCGCCGCATCGAGATCTGGGCTCCGGACGTGTACGCGAAGGCGACGTCCGAGGCCGAAGCGAACTGGATGGACGACTTGGAAGCGGTCCTCGGCGGAGAGGGAGGGCTCCCGTGAGCCCCGGCTCCGCCGGCCGGGGGGGCTCGGAGCCCCCTCGGTCCGTCCACTGCCCGCCAGCCGGGTCGTGACCCCATCCGATTCCGATCAGGGGCCCGGGCCCCACGAATCCGTTCTTTTCCAAGAGGTGGACGAGCTCCTCGCGCTCGAGGCGGGGCAGGTCGTCGTGGACGCGACGGTGGGTGCGGGAGGGCACTCCGCCGCGATCGCCGCGAGGATCGGTCCCACGGGGTTCCTGGTCGGTCTCGACCGGGACCCCGACGCCCTCGGGTTGGCACGTCGGCGTCTGGCGGGCGCCGCCTGCCGCGTGGAGCTCGTCCACTCGAGCTACGCCGGCCTCGAGGCCGTCCTGGCCGCGCTCGACCTGAGGGAGGTCGACGCGGTCCTGATGGACCTCGGGGTCGGCTCCTGGCAGTTGGACATCCCCGGGCGGGGCATGTCCTTCCGCCACGAGGGTCCTCTCGACATGCGATTCGATCCGACAAGCGGCGAGACGGCGGAGGAGGTCCTGCGACGGGCGACCGAGCAGGACCTCACGAGCTGGTTCCGCGAGTACGGGGAGGAGCGCTACGCGCGGAGGATCGCACGGAGCCTCGTCGAGGCTCGAAAGGGGCGGATGCTCCCCCGCACGACGGGCGAGCTCGCCGCGCTGGTGGTCCGGGCGGTGCCACCGGCGGCGAGGCGGGGACGCATCCATCCTGCGACTCGTGTCTTCCAGGCGCTGAGGATCGTGGTCAACCGCGAGCTCGAGACCCTCGAGCTCGGGCTCGAAGCGGCGGAGAGGGCGCTTCGCCCCGAGGGCCGGCTCGCGGTGATCTCGTTCCACAGCCTCGAGGACCGACGGGTGAAGCGGTTCACCAGGGACCGCATGGACCCCATCTCGAAGAAGCCGGTCTTCGCGAGCGAGGAGGAGGTCCGAGACAACCCCAGGGCCCGGAGCGCCAGGCTCCGGGTCGCCGTCAAGCGGGCGGCATCTTCCGATCCCAATCACCTCGATCCTGGAGGCGCGCCGTGAGCTTTCGCGGCGCCCGCGCGGCGCTCGTCGTGCTGCTGGCGGCGTGCCTCCTGATCACCCTCCTCCGGGCCAAGACCCGGAGGATCCGTGCGCTGCTGGGGGAGCTGCACGAGGTCGGGCTCGAGCTCGAGGTCGAGCGCAGCGAGCTGGACCGGAGGATCCGCGAGGCCTCGACGCTCGGCGAGCTGCGCCGGCGTCACGACGCCATCCGGGAGGCCGGCAGGCAGTGACGACGCGGACGCAGCGCGCGGGCACCCTGCTCGTACAGACCCTCGTGCTCGTGGTGCTCGCGGCCGCCGGTCTGCGGCTGGTCCTGCTCCACCTGAGGAGCGGCGTCGAGGCCCGGTCGAGCGGCCTGGGCCGGACCGAGCTCGTGCTCGAGCGGCCGCGGGCCGAGATCACCGACCGCGACGGGCGCCCCCTGGCGACCTCGCTCCTGATCCACGAGGTCAGCCTCGAGTGCTGGACCGAGGACGGCTTCCCGCCGGAGGTCGGCGAGGCGCTGGCCCGGACGGTCGAGCGCTTCCTGCCCCTCGAGCCCGCGCGCCGCAGCCGGCTCGTCGGCCTGTTCGAGCTGCCGGCCGGGGACCGCCTCGACCTGCGGGCCAACGCGACCAGGCACGGTCGCGACCCGTCCACGGTCCGCCACCGCTGGTACTGGGAGCGGGTCGTGTTCCGCGAGCTGGCCGAGCCGGCCCTCGTCGCCGCGCTCGAGGACTTCGCCGCGTGCTCGGCCCCCGAGCTCGTCGAGCGGGTCCGGGGCCGGCCCTGCGCCCGCGAGGAGCGGGCCCGCCTGGAGCGGGGCTGCCTGTTCAAGCTGCGCTTCGAGCCGCGCTGGAAGCGGCACTATCCCCTCGGCCCGACCGCGGCCGCGGTCGTCGGCCGCATCGGCCAGGCCCGCGGCGCGGGCCCCGGCGTCGCCGACCGGACCGTCGAGACCGGGCTGGAGCGGCACGGCATCGTCGACGAGCTCGACGAGCTCGTCCACGAGGTCCGGCGCGGGCTCGTCGGCTCGGGGCGCGACCGCTACGGCGTGCACCTGACCCGCGAGGAGCTGCCGCTGCCGCGGGAGCTGCCCGTCCGCAGCCTCACGACGACGCTCGAGGCCGACCTCGAGGAGTTCGCCCACGAGGCGCTCGCGCGCGCCGCCGAGGCCGTGGCGACCCACTACGGCAGCGAGGCCCGCCGGCACACGGTGCCAAGGCCCGAGCCGGACTGGGGCCTGATGTACGTCGTCGACCTGCGCAACGGGGACCTGCGCGCGGCCGTGTCGTGGCCCAGCTTCGACCCCAACGACGTCCGGCCCGGCGACCGGCTCGCCTCGCCCCTGTCCGAGTACCTGTTCGCCCCGGGCTCGATCATCAAGCCGCTGCTCTGCGGCCTCGCGATGGAGATGGGGGTGCTGCGGCCCGGCCAGGTGTTCGACTGCTGCGGCGACGACGGCGGCAAGGTCTGGCGCCTCGGCCGGCGCCGCATCGTCGACGACCACCTCATCGGCCGCGTCCCGATCGAGCGCCTGCTGAGCGAGTCGTCCAACATCGGCGCCGTGCGCGTCGGGATGCTCGGCGGCGTCGAGCTGCACGAGCGGCTCCTGGCCCTGCTCCGGCAGGGCGAGGCCCCGCGCATCGGCCTGCCCCTGCCCCGCTACCGCGACGCGGCGACCGGCGAGCTCCGCGTCGTCCCGGCCCAGGTCCCCGACGCCAGGCGGCTCAGGGCGCGCGACTACGAGCAGTTCACGGGGCCCTCGCTGAGCTTCGGCTACCAGCTCAACATCTACCCCCTGGCCTTCGTCGAGGCCTTCGCGACGCTCGTGACCGGCCACGACTTCCGGCTGCGCCTGTTCGACGCGGCGACGTTCGAGGACGGCACCGTGCACGAGTTCCCCGAGGGCGGCCCCGGGGCGCGCCGCTTCTCGCCGGCGACCGTGCGCTGGATCCGCGCGACGCTGTGCCGCACGGTCACGGACGAGCGCGGCACGGCGCGCGCGCTCGCGGGGCCGGGCGTGTCGGACGTCATCGCGGGCAAGACCGGCACGGCCGTGACCCGGGCCCAGCGCGGCGACCTCGAGCGCGAGAACACGGCCTCGTTCCTCGGCTTCGCGCCCGCCGACGACCCGCGCTGGCTCGTCATGGCGACGCTCCGCCGCACCGGCGGCAAGCGCTTCTACGGGGGCCAATTTGCGGCTCCACCCGTCCGCGACGTTCTGCTATACATCCTGGATCGGGAGCGACGGAGCGCGTTCGAGGCGCACGAGCTCCTCCGCGGCGGCGAGGTCTCGGCCTCGCGGGGACCTGGGCGGGGTCCCGAGGGCGGAGGAGACGGACCAGCGCGGCCCTTGGCCGGCCGGCGCTCCCAGGGAGGGGACTAGAGCATGCTGGGTTTCGAGAAGCTCTCGGGCCTGGGTGCCTTGCGGCGCCTGCGCAGGTCGAGCGCGGAGTCGTCGGTCCGGGGCGGTCTCGGTCCCGACGGACGCAACGGCCGTGGCCCGGCCGGGATGCCCGACCTCGGCGCGGCCTGGTCCGTCCTCCTGCAGCTCTTCGGCAAGGCCCTCGAGGTCCGCGGCATGGACGACGCGCCGCCGCCCGAGGAGCGCCGGATCGGCGGCCTGGCCGACGACAGCCGCCGGGTCGAGCAGGGCACGCTGTTCTTCGCGGTCCCCGGCCTGCGTCACGACGGCGCGGCCTTCGCCGCCGAGGCGGTGGCTCGCGGGGCCTGCGCCGTCGTCGCCGAGCGCGCCCTCGACCTGCCGGTGCCGGTCTTCGTCGTGCCGTCGGTCCGCCGCGCCGTGGCCCGCCTGGCCGACGCCTGGTACGGCGAGCCGAGCCGCCGCCTCTGCGTCGTCGGCGTCACCGGGACCAACGGCAAGACGACGGTCACCGACCTCCTCTCGCTGTGCCTCGAGGACGACTCGCGGCAGGTCGGGTCGCTCGGCACGATCCACTACCGGCTCGGCCCGATGCGCGTCCGCCGCCGCGAGGTCGCGGCGCAGCCCGCGTACGACGGCCTCGAGTCGGCCGAGGTCGAGCCGGCCGACGACGGGGAGCCGATCGAGAAGGTCGTCCTCGCGACCCACACGACGCCGGACCCGATCTCGCTGCAGCGCTACCTGGCCGAGATGGTCAGCCGGGGCGTCCGCGCCGCCGTGTGCGAGATCTCGAGCCACGCCCTCGACCAGCACCGCGCCGACGACCTGCGCTTCGACGCGGCGGTGTTCACCAACCTGACCCAGGACCACCTCGACTACCACGGAACGATGGCGGCCTACGGAGACGCCAAGGCCCGGCTTTTCGAGAACCTCCGGGCCGGCGCCCTCGCGGTCCTGCCCAACGACGAGCCCTCGGCCGCGTACCTGTTCGAGCGGCTCCCGCAGGGCGTGCGCCTCGTGACCTGGGGCTTCGGGCCGGCGACGCACGAGGACGCGCTCCACGTCCGGGGCAGGATCCTCGCCAACGACCTGGGCGGGATCCGGCTCGCGGTCGAGACCGCCGAGGGCACGGCCGAGGTCGCCCTGCCCCTCGTCGGCGAGCACAACGTGCGCAACGCCCTGGCCGCCCTCGCCTGCGCGATCGGCCTCGGCGTCGGCACGCTGCGCGCCGCCGACGCGATGTCCCGCGCGCGCCCGGTCGCCGGCCGGCTCGAGCGCGTGGACGGCGACCGCGCGGGCCACGCGGTGTTCATCGACTACGCGCACACGCCCGACGCGCTGCGGCACGTCCTGCAGGCCCTGCGGCCGATGACCGGGGGCAGCCTCCGCGTCGTGTTCGGCTGCGGCGGCAACCGCGACTCCGGCAAGCGGCCGCAGATGGGGCGGATCGCGGCCGAGCTCGCCGACCACGTCGTCGTGACCGACGACAACCCGCGGTTCGAGAACCCCGAGCTGATCCGGAAGGAGATCCTGACCGGCATCGAGGGCCTCGAGCGGCGGCGCGCCGAGGTCGAGGCCTGCGCCGACCGCCGGGCGGCGATCGAGCACGTGCTGGGCATCGCCCTGCCCGGGGACACGGTCGTCATCTGCGGCAAGGGCCACGAGCGGGGGCAGATCCTCGGCGACGCCGTGCTGCCGTTCTCGGACCACGAGGTCGTGGAGGAGTGGCTGTGCTCGAGGTGAAGCCGGGCACCCTCGGGCTCGAGGACCTGCTCGAGGCCCGCTCGCTCGCCGGCCTGCTCGGCGGGGAGCTCGTCGGCGCCGGCAGCGCCCGCGGTCTCGGCACGGACACGCGGTCCCTGCGCGACGGGGAGCTGTTCGTCGCGCTCCGGGGCGAGCGCTTCGACGGCCACGACCACGTCCCGGCCGCCCTCGCGGCGGGGGCCTCGGGCCTCCTCGTCGAGCGGCTGCCCGACACGCTGCCGCCGGGGACCTTCGCGGTCCGCGTCGCCGACACCCGCGCGGCCCTCGGCCGCGTCGCCGCGGCCTGGCGGCGCTCGCTCGACCTCCGGGTCGCGGCGATCACCGGCTCCTGCGGCAAGACCACGACCAAGGAGTTCGCGCGCCAGCTCCTGGCGCCGCGGCTGTCGATGGTCGCGTCCGAACGCTCGTTCAACAACGACGTCGGCCTGCCCCTGACGCTGCTCCGCTGCCGGCCGACGACCGAGCTGGCCCTGGTCGAGCTCGGCACCAACCACCCCGGCGAGATCGGCGGCCTGGCCGCGATCGCCGCGCCCGACGTCGCCGCGATCACGCGGATCGGGCGGGCCCACCTCGAGGGCCTCGGGGACATCGCCGGCGTGCTCGAGGAGAAGGGCTCGCTGCTCGACGCGCTCCCGGCCGGCGGCACGGCCGTGCTGGACCGGGACAGCGCCCACCACGACGCGCTGGCCGCCCGCGCGCTGGCCGCCGTCGGCGCGGCCGGCCGGGTCCTGGGCTTCGGCCTCGACCCCCGCGCCGACCTCCGCGCCGAGGAGCTGCGCCGCGAGCCCGCGGGCATCCGCTTCCGCCTGCGCTTCCTGCGCGGCGACGCCGAGGTCGCGGTGCCGATGCTGATGCCCCGGCACGGCCTCCACGACCTCCGCAACCTGCTCTGCGCCCTCGGCCTCGCCCGGGCCCTCGGCTTCGACCCCGAGGAGCTCGTCGACGACTGCGCGACGCTGAGCGGGCCGCCGCGCCGGCTCGAGGTCCGCCCCGGCCCGCGCGGCTCGACGGTCCTCGACGACAGCTACAACGCCAACCCGGACTCGCTCCTGGCCGCGCTCCAGGTGCTCGACACCTGGCCGGGGGCCCGCCGCCGCCTGCTCGTGCTGGGCGACCTGCTCGAGCTCGGCGACGCGGCGCCGGCGATCCACCGCGACCTCGGCAGCGAGGTCCTGTGCCGCGTCGACGCCCTGTTCGCCGTCGGGCCGCTGGCCGCCTGCGCGGCCGGCGCCGAGGTCGAGGGCCGACGGCCGGCCGTGGTGCTCTGCGACGACGGGCTCGACGCGCTCGAGCCCCTGCTGGCCGAGCTCGGCGAGGACGACGTCGTCCTCGTCAAGGGCTCGCGCCGCCTGGCCCTCGACCGCCTCGTCGACGCGCTCGTGGCCGCGGCCGACCGGCCCGTCGACGCCCAGGACCGCGACCGGGCCATGTCCGGCTGACCGATGCTGTACCACCTGTTCTCCTGGCTGCACGAGACGCAGGGCTTCCCGCGGCTGGGGCTGTACGTGTCGTTCAGGATCGCGGCGGCGTTCCTGTCGGCCTTCCTCCTGTGCCTCCTCCTCGGGCCCCGCTTCATCGCCTGGCAGCGGCGCCGGCGGCTCGGCGAGAACCTCGACAAGATGGGGCAGGAGCGGCGCGCCCTCGTGCCCGAGGGCAAGGCAGGCACGCCGACGATGGGCGGGCTCCTGATCGGCTGCGGCCTGTGCGCGGCGGCCCTGGCGTGGTGCCGGCTCGACGAGCCGCTGGTCTGGCTCGGCCTGCTCGTCTACTGCGGCATGGGCGCCGTCGGCGCCTGGGACGACCAGGTCAAGCTGTTCCACCCCACGCGGCACGGCCTCACGTTCCGGACCAAGCTCGCGTGGACGGCGGGCCTCTGCCTCGTCGTCGGGCTCGTGCTGGCCCACGTCGTGTGGACCGGACCCCAGGCCCCGCTGCAGGCCCTCGTCCTGCCGTTCCTCAAGGACGCCGACCTGTCCCTCGCGGGCCTCGGCGCCCTGCCCTTCGTCGCCCTCGTCTGCGTGACGATCTGCGGCAGCGCCAACGCCGTCAACCTCGCCGACGGCATGGACGGCCTCGCGACCGGCTGCCTGCTGGTCGCCGGCATCACGCTCGCGGCGATGTGCTACGTCATCGGCCGGGTCGACTACGCCGGCTACCTGTACGTCCCGCACGTCGCCGGCGCGGCCGAGGTCGCCGTGCTGCTCGCGGCCATGGTCGGGGCCTGCTTCGGGTTCCTGTGGTACAACGCCGCGCCCGCCCAGCTCTTCATGGGCGACGTCGGCTCCCTGTCCCTCGGGGCCCTGCTCGGCTTCGCGGCCGTCGCCTGCCGCATGGAGCTCGCCCTGGTCGTCGTCGGCGGCGTCTTCGTCGTCGAGGCCCTGTCGGTCGTGCTGCAGGTCGGCAGCTGGAAGCTGCGCCGCAAGCGCGTGTTCCTGTGCGCGCCGATCCACCACCACTTCCAGAAGCAGGGCGTCCCCGAGACCAAGATCGTCGTCCGGTTCTGGATCGCCGCCGTGCTCCTGTCGTGCCTGTCGCTGACCCTGTTCAAGCTGCGATGACCGACCGCGCCCCCGAGACCGCCGGCTACTGGCGCGACGCGCTCCTGTGCGCGGTCCTGGCCCTGTGCGGCCTGGGCCTGGGCATGGCGATCAGCATCGAGGGGCACGACCCCGGCCGCAGCCTGCCCGACCTGCTCGGCATCCGGCTCGTCGCCCTCGGCCTGGGCTTCGCGGCCTTCCTCGTCGCCCGGCGAGTCCCGCTCGAGGCGCTGCGGCCGCTGATCCTGCCGGTCTTCGCCCTCGCGCTCGCGGCCTGCATGGCGACCCACCTGTTCCGGGACGGCAACGGGGCCCACCGGTGGATCCGCCTCGGCGGCTTCTCGTTCCAGCCGGTCGAGCTGCTCAAGCCGACCGTGATCCTGGCCACGGCCGAGATGGTCGTGCGCCGCAAGGACCACGCGGGCGACCTCGTCCGCGGCCTCCTGCCGGCGCTCGCGCCGGCGCTGCTGGCCTTCGCGGTGCTGGTCACCCAGCCGGACATCGGCCACGCCTTCTTCGTCGTCTGCACCTGCCTCGCCGTCGTCCTCCACCTGGGCTTCCGGGCGCGGCAGCTCCTCGGCTTCGTCGGCGCCGGCGTCGTCGCGATGGTCGCGGCCTTCGTCGCCTTCCCCCACTTCCGCGACCGCGTCGGCAGCTTCCTCGGCAACCCGAGCCTGCAGGTCGAGCGCGGGCTCCAGGCGCTCGGCGAGGGCGGGCTCATGGGCCTGGGGCCGGGGGAGGGCGTGTACCAGCTCGGCTTCCTGCCCGAGGCCCACAACGACTTCGTGCTCGCGGTCCTCGGCAACGAGCTCGGCCTCGCGGGCAGCCTGCTCGTCCTCGTGCTGTTCGGGGTCCTGTTCATGGCCGCGACGCGGATCGCGACCTCGGCGAGATCGGACTGGCAGGGCCTCGTCGCCCTCGGGCTGGGCACGATGCTCGCCCTCCAGGCCTGCCTGAACATCCTCGGCGTGCTCGAGCTCTTCCCCGAGAAGGGGATCAACCTGCCTTTCTTGAGCGCGGGAGGCTCCAACCTCTTGTTCGCGCTCGTCTCGATCGGGATCCTTGTCAACGTCGCCGACCGGGCGGCCGGTCCCTCCACGGAATTCGTGGAGGGGACGTGAGGGCGGTGCCGCCAGGGCACGGGAGGGAACCATGCCGGTAGTGGAGAAGTACGGGCTGTCGATCCTGTTCGGCTTGTGCCTGTTGATCGTCGCCGTCGGGCTGTTCGCCGAGGACCCGGCCGTGCAGGCCGCGCGCGAGAAGATCGCGCGCACGGGCCCCGAGCCCGTCGTCGAGCCCGCGTCGACGTCCGGCGGCACCGACTGGTGGCCCGACGACCACGCGGCCGCCGGCCAGCCGGGCGCGCGCAAGCTCAGGGCCTACGAGCCCGGCCTCGGCGCGGGACCGGACCCGGCCCGCGACAGCTCCCTCGACATCGACCGGGTGCCGGAGCCCCAGCCCGAGCCCGGGCCGAGCGAGCAGCGCAAGGACCCGCCCGTGGTCGGCGGCGACGGCTGGCGCGAGCACGTCGTCGTCAAGGACGACACCTTCGGCTCGCTGGCCCAGCAGTACCTGGGCTCCCAGCAGCGCTGGAGGGAGATCGCGGCGGCCAACCCGGGCGTGTCCGAGAAGAACCTGCCCAGGGGCAGGACGCTCCGCATCCCGCCGGCCACGGCCGGGTCGGGCGAGGCCGAGGCCTCCGGCTACCGCACGGTGGTCGTGCGGAGCGGCGACTGCCTGTCCGACATCGCGAAGCGCGTGCTCGGCGACGCCAACCGCTACCCCGAGATCGCCAAGCTCAACGAGATCTCCGTCAAAGCCACGCTCCAGGTCGGGACGCGCCTCAAGGTCCCGTCCCATCCCTGAAGCCCGGAGGTCGCCATGGATCTGCGCGTCCTCCTCGCGGGCGGCGGGACCGGGGGCACCTCGTCCCCGGCCTGACCCTCGCCAACGCCCTGCTCGCGCGCGGCGACCGCGTCGCCCTCGCCCGCCCCGGTGAGCTCGTCGAGGACCGGTTCCCGGTCCCGGCCGGCCTCGAGCGCTTCCGCCTGGCCGTGCCCAAGGGGCGCCTCGGCCTGGCCCTGTCGCTCCCGCGGGCGGTCATGCGCGCGACCCGGCTGCTCGACGAACTCGGGGCCGACCTGCTCGTCGGCCTCGGCGGCTACGGCTCGCTGCCGGCCCTGCTCGCGGCGCGCCGCCGCCGCGTCCCGGTCGTGCTGCTCGAGCAGAACCTCGTGCTCGGCAAGGCCAACCGCGTCGGCCTGCGCTTCGCGCGGCGCGTGTACACGGCCTTCCCCGACACCGCGCCGGTCCCCGAGCGCCGGCTCGACGACCGCTTCCGCGGCCTCGGCATGCCGCTGAGGCCGGGCCGGCCCTGCGCGCGCGACCCGCTCCTGCGCCAGCGCCTCGGGATCGCCCCCGACAAGCGCATCGTGCTCGTGCTCGGCGGCAGCCAGGGGGCCAGCAGCCTCAACCGCGCCGTGCCGCCGTTCCTGGCGACCCTGCCGGCCGAGCTGCGCGGCACCCTCGCGGTGCTGCACGCGGCCGGGCCGGGCAAGGAGGGCGAGTGCGCCGAGGCGTGGCGGACGACCGGTATCGAGGCCCACGTGTTCCCGTTCCTCGAGGACCCGGCGCCGTTCCTGGCCCTCGCCGACGTCGTGCTGTGCCGTGGCGGCGGCACGACCCTGGTCGAGGTCGCGGCGGCCGCGCGGCCGGCCCTCGTCGTGCCCTATCCCTGGCACGCGGACCGGCAGCAGGAGCTCAACGCGCGCTGGTTCGAGGAGCGCGGCGTGTTCCGCGTCCTCGCGCAGGACGCCCTCATGGGGACGGGGGAGGACCGGGCCGCGGCCGGGTCCTGGCTCGCCGACCTGCTGCGGGACGACGGCCACCGCCGTGAGCTCGGCCGCCGGGCCGGCACGCTGCTGCCGAGGGACGCGACGCGGCGGATCCTCGACGACCTCGACGTGCTCCTGCGTGGGGGCCGGGGGACGACGCGAGCGGTGACCGAGGTCGCGGAGGCCTAGATGGCGTTGAAGGCGCCGGTGGACCGGGTCCACCTGCTCGGGATCGGGGGCAGCGGCTGCTCTGGCCTGGCCCGCCTGCTGCACGGCAGCGGCGTGGCCGTGTCCGGCTCGGACGAGCGGGACGGGGAGCGGCTCCAGGCCCTGCGCGACCTCGGCATCGACGTCATCGCCGGGCCGCAGCAGCTCGCCGACCTCGACGGCGGGTGGGTCGTCCGCTCGGCCGCCGTCGCGGACTCGGACCCGCTCCTGCTCGAGGCCCGGCGCCGGGAGGTCCCCTGCCTGCTCTACAGCGAGTTCGTCGGCAAGCTGTCGCAGGGCGTGCGGACGCTGGCGATCGCCGGCACCCACGGCAAGACCTCGACGACGGCGCTGACGGTCTCGGCGCTGCGGGCCGCGGGCTTCGACCCGAGCTACCTCGTCGGCGGCGACGTCCCCGACCTCGAGGGCAACGGCCACTGCGGCGCCTCGGACCTGTTCGTCGTCGAGGCCTGCGAGTTCAACCGCAGCTTCCACCAGATCCGGCCCAACCTCGCGGCCATCCTCAACCTCGAGCACGACCACTTCGACTGCTACCCGAGCCGCGAGGAGCTGGAGGAGAGCTTCGCGCTCTACGCCCGCAACCTCAAGCCGGGCGGCAGCCTCCTCGTGCACGAGCAGGTCGGGAGCCGCGTCCTCTCGCTCCTGCCGTCCAACATCTCGATCATCACGATCGGCCAGGGGCTGTACTGCGACCTCCGCGCCCTCGACGTCGAGCAGGAGGCCGGCCGCTACTCGTTCACGCCGTGCTGGGACCAGGAGCGGCTGCCGCGGATCGACCTCAAGCTGCGCGGCGACTTCCAGGCCACGAACGCGCTGTTCGCCCTGGCGCTGGCGATCCTGGCCGGCGCCGACCCCGGCCGGGCCGCCCAGGGCCTGGCGTCGTTCCGCGGCGTCGAGCGCCGGTTCTCGATCCACTACTCGAGCTCGGGCCGCGAGATCGTCGACGACTACGCCCACCACCCCGGGGAGATCCGCGCCGTGCTGTCGACCGTGCGCCAGGTCTTCCCCGGCCGGCGCGTGCTGTGCGCGTTCCAGCCGCACCAGCACAGCCGGACGCTCAACCTGCTGGCCGAGTTCGGCCAGGCCCTGTCGCTCGCCGACGAGGGCCTCGTCGCCGACATCTACGCGGCCCGGGAGGACCCGCTCGCCGACCACGGCATCGACGCCGAGGACCTCGCCGCCGAGATCCGCCGCGCGGGCGGGCAGGCGCGCGCCGCGGGCCGGGTCGAGAAGCTCGGCGCGGAGGTCCTCTCCGCGGCCGGCCCGGCTACGATTCCGGTCATCCTCGGAGCGGGAGATCTGGATGCAGTGGTCGACGAAGTGGTTCGAGGGCTATAGGGGCTCGCTGCGCGAGGGCGTGCCGCTGGCGCGCTACTCAAACCTGCGCATCGGCGGGCCCGCCGCGCTGTTCCTCGAGCCCTGGAGCGAGGAGGACGCGGCCCTGGCCGTGCGCGTCTGCCTCGAGCACGACCTCCCCTGGGAGGTCCTCGGGGCCGGGAGCAACGTCCTGATCCCCGACGAGGGCGTGCAGTGCGTCGTGTTCCACGTCGGCCACTGGAACCGCGTCGTCCGCGACGGCGACCGGCTGATCGCCTCGGCCGGCCGCTCGCTCCCGTCGCTGCTACGCCAGGCGCGAGAGCTCGGCCTCGGCGGCCTCGAATTCCTGGCCGGGATCCCGGCCCAGGTCGGCGGCGCGGTCGCGATGAACGCCGGGACCCGCGAGTGCGAGACCTGCGACCTCGTCGAGTCGGTCCGCATCGTCGACCGCTACGGCGAGCTGCGCGAGGTCGGCCGCGACGGGATGCACCCGACGTACCGCGACGGCGGCCTCGGGCACTGCCTGGTCACGACGGCGACGTTCCGGTTGACCCCGCGGCCCGAGGCCGTGATCCGCGAGACCTACGAGCGGCTCATGAAGCATCGCAACCAGACCCAGCCGGTCAGCGAGCGGTCGGTGGGCTGCATCTTCAAGAACCCCGAGGGCGACTTCGCGGCCCGCCTGATCCAGGAGGCCGGACTCAAGGGCGAGCGGCTCGGCGACCTCGAGGTCTCGACCAAGCACGCCAACTACTTCGTCAACCACGGCGAGGGCACGGCCGCGCAGCTCATGGAGCTCATGCGGCGCGTGCAGGCCAGGGTGCACGACCGCTTCGGCGTCCGGCTCCAGCCGGGTCCGGCTGTGCAGCCCCGGGGTGGTCGCCCCGGGGGTGGGGGACGAGCCGGCCACCGGGCCGTCCTCCGTCCCAAGTCCTTCGCGCCGGCGGGCTTCCGCGATCAGAGCCGGAGGGCGCGGGCGTCGGAGAAGGTCATGCCGAGGTTGTTGGCGGCCTTCTCGAGCACGAGCCACTGGGTGTAGAGCGTCGCCTTCTGGTTGGGCAGCGGGACCTTGACCGAGGCCGCGCCGTCGTTGGTGCCGGTGCCCGACAGGGTCACCGGGATCAGGATCAGCATGTCCTGGCGGAGGTTGCAGCCCGGGGCCCCGGCCGGGGTCAGGTCGAGCGGCAGGATCGGCAGGTTCGCGAACTGGGTGTTGCTGGCGCCCCACATCAGGACCGCGACGGCGCCGCCGGGTCCGCTCTCGAGGGCCATCTCCCAGGTCCCGTTGCCCTGCACGGCGTGGCCGCCGCGGTCGAGGCTCGTGGCCGTGTAGTACGAGGTGCCGGCGCAGCCGTCGCCGTAGGCCTGGTAGCGCCCCGGGCCCTCGTTGTACCAGACGCCGGTGACCGAGTTCTGGGTCCGGACGGTGTCGCTGCCGATGTTGTCGTACGCCACCGCCGCGACGCCGCCGTGGCCGAACGGGATCATGACGCCGAGGCACTGCTGGCTGCCGACGAGGACGTCCATGTGGTCGGCGCGCTCGTCGCCCGCGTTGATGTAGTACTGCGCGGCCTGGCCGGCGTTGCTGTGGTAGTGGCCGAGGAGCTTGCCCGTGGTCATGTCGACGTGGGCCACGTCGCCGTAGCGGCCGATCGCGCAGATCGCGTTCTTGAACAGCTTGCTGATGTGGAGGTTGCAGGCGTAGAACGGCAGCGTCCCGGTGCTGTACTTGCTGTTGGGCAGCACGCAGAGGACGCGCGACTTGGTCGTCGTCAGGTCGTACTCGTAGATGCCCTGGCCGGTGCCCCAGCCGCCCGCGTAGAGCTTGGACACGCCGTCGCTGCACAGGCTGTTGACGAGCTGGCCGCTGAACCAGTTCGAGTCGGTGGCCAGGTCCACGACGAGGCTCGGGGCACCGCCGGCGACCGGGATCTTCTCGATCGTGCCGACCGAGGAGGTCGTGCCCGAGATCGTGTTGGTGCAGACGTAGACGTCGGTGCCGATCTGCGTGATCTGGGCCACGTTCTGGCCCGACAGCGGCTTGGTGTTGAGCTGCGTGCCGGTGACGCCGGTCGCCGTGACCGTGATCGACCACACGCTGCCCGGGGTCAGGTTGCCCTGGGCGTCCTTGTTGCCGATCGTGCCGACGAAGCCCTTGATCAGGTTCTGCATCGTCACGCAGTTGACGAGGTCGGCGGTCATCGCCGCGGGCGCCGTGAGGTTGGTCGACTTGGAGGTCGCCGGGTTCGTGACCCAGATCTCGCTGCCGGTGTTGGCGCCGCTGGGGCCGAGGACGACGGTCTCGATCGAGCCGCCGGCGGGGACCTGGGCCGCGGCGAGGGCGGCCGACATGGCGAGGGCCGTGAGGGACGAGAGAGCGGGGGAGCGCATGGCACGCACCTGTCAGAGGAGGGGTGAAGGGACTCGGGGCCCGGTGGCACCCGGTCCCGGATGTCCCGTCGGGCCGACGGGACCGGATCCTAGTCCAGCCGGGTCCGGCTGTGCAGCCCCGGGGTGGTCGCCCCGGGGTGGGGGACGAGCCGGCCACCGGGCCGTCCTCCGTCCCAAGTCCCCGCGCCGGCGGGCTTCCGCGATCAGAGCCGGAGGGCGCGGGCGTCGGAGAAGGTCATGCCGAGGTTGTTGGCCGCCTTGTCGAGCACGAGCCACTGGGTGAACAGCGTCGCCTTCATGTTGGGCAGGGGGACCTTGAACGAGGCCGCCCCGTCCCAGGCGCCCGTGCCCGACAGCGTCGTCGCGAACAGCAGCAGCATGTCCTGGCGCAGGTTGCAGCCCGCGGCCCCGGCCGGGGTCAGGTCGAGGGGCAGCAGGGGCTGGCCGAGGAACAGCGTGTCGCTCGCGCCCCACATCATGACCGCGACGGCGCCGCCCGGGCCGCCCTCGAGGGCCAGCTCGAAGCTCGCGTTGCCGGCCACCGGCAGGCCGCCGCGGCCGAGGCTCGTGGCCGTGCGCAGCGACGTGCCGTAGCAGCCGTCGCCGTAGACCGCGTAGCTGCCGGCGCTCTCGTTGTACCAGACGCCGGTGACGTAGTTCTGGGTCTGGATCGCGTCGCTGCCGTGCCCCTGCCAGACCCGCTCGGCGCCGCCGCCGGTCCCGGCCGGGATCGACAGCCCCAGGCCCTGGTAGTCGCCGACGAGGACGTCGCCGTGGTCGGCGCGCTCGTCGCCCGAGTTGACGTAGAACTGCGTCGTGCTGCCGGGCGCGGCGCTGTAGTGGGCCAGGATCTTGCCGGTGGCCATGTCGACGTGGGCCACGTCGCCGTAGCGCCCGATCGCGACGATGGCGTTCTTGACGAGCTTGCTGACGTGGAGGTTGACGGCGTAGAACGGCAGCGTCCCGGTGCTGTACTTGCTGTTGGGCAGGACGCAGAGGACGCGCGACTTCTGCGTCGTCAGGTCGTACTCGTAGATGCCCATGCTCGCGCCCCAGCCGCCGGCGTAGAGCTTGGACACGCCGTCGCTGCACAGGCTGTTGACGAGCTGGCCGCTGAACCAGTTGGAGTCCTGGGCCAGGTCGACGACCCTGGTCGGCGCCCCGCCCGCGGACGGGATCGCGTAGATCTCGCCGACCGACGAGGTCGTGCCCGAGATCGTGTTGCAGCTCGCGTACAGCGTGGACCCGATCATCGCGACCTGGGCCACGTTCTGGCCCGTCAGCGGCTTGGTGTTGACCACGGTGGCCAGGAACGACGTGCCGACGGTCGTGATCGACCAGACGGCGCCGGGCAGCAGGTTGCCCTGCGCGTCCTTGGCCCCGTACGTCCCGACGTAGCCCTTGACCTGGCTGGTCATGGTGACGCAGTTGACGAGCTCCGCGGCCAGGGCCGCGGGGATCGGCAGCCTGGTCGCCTTGCCGGTGACCGGGTCGGTGATGTGCATCTCGCTGCCGGTGTAGCCCGAGGTCGGGCCCATGATCGTCGTCGAGATGGCCCCGCCGACCGGGACCTGGGCCGGGGCCGCGAGGGCGAGGAGCGGGAGCGCGCAGGGGAGGAGCAGGGAACGCATGGTCGCACCGTGAGGAGAGAGGACTGCGGCGTGCGCCGGGCGACCGGGGATCCATCCAGGACCCGGTCCCGGAGCGCGGCATCCTAGCGCCCCCGGCCCGGGCGTGGGCCGGACCGGCCCGGGGCGGGCGGAATGACGCTACGCGCCGCCGTCCCCGCGCCGCGCCGCCTCCCCGAGGCGGAAGCCGAGGTAGCGCTCGAGCAGGGCCGCGACGCCGGGCATGTCCCGCTCGACGACGTCCGGCCGCTCGAGGAAGTCCTCCACGAGGACGGCGAAGAACTCCGCCGGCGTCTCGCCGGCGTAGTCGTCGATCTCCGTGTCCTCGCCGGCCTCGATCCGCGCGCGGAAGTCCGCGTACGCCGCCTCGAACACCCGCCGCCACTCGCCCGGGTCCATCCCCCTGGGCAGCGGCGGCACGCCGTTGGCGTCGCCGTCGAGCATGTCGAGCTTGTGCGCGAACCTCGTGCAGGACCGGGTTGTAGCCGTCGGCCCCGCGGGACCCGTCGCGGACGTCGTCGAGCGAGAGCACGACCGCGCCGCCGGGGACGGCCATGCCCGCCATGGCCTCGGGCCCCTCCTCGGGCGGGCCGAGCTCGGGGTCCCAGGCCCGGTCGGGGGCGCGCTGCCGGAACAGGCCCGGGAAGACGTAGATCGACGACCAGCCCCGGTAGGCGTCGAGGCCGAGCTCGAGGACGAGGAGGCAGGCCTGCGCCGCGATCAGGTAGCGCGTGCCGGTGTCGAGCTCGAGGCCCTCGAGGCCGACGAAGCGCTTCTCGTGCACGAACACGAGGACGAGGTCCTGGAGTCGCCGGAGCCTGGCCTCGTCGAGGCGCCGGAGCAGGGCGAAGCGCCGGCTCGCCCAGGCCCAGGCGTCCGGGTCGAGCCGCTCCCGGGCCAGGAGCCGGGCGCGCCGGCGGCGTCTCCACCAGCCCAGCATGTCCTCAGCCGTGGGCCTCGAGCCAGGTCCGGCCGACGCCGATGTCCGCGGTCAGGGGCACGGCCAGGTCGGCGGCGCCCTCCATGCACTCGCGGACGAGGTCGCGGGTCGCGTCGACCTCGGCCTCGGGGCACTCGAGCACGAGCTCGTCGTGGACCTGGAGCAGGAGGCGGGCCGCCAGGCCCTCCTCGCCGAGCCGGCGGTGCAGGTCGATCATCGCGCGCTTGATGATGTCGGCGGCCGAGCCCTGGATCGGCGTGTTGACGGCCTTGTTCTCGGCCTGGGCCCGGATCATCGGCGCCGACGCGTCGAGGTCGGGCAGCAGGCGGACCCGGCCCATCAGCGTGCGGACCTCGCCGCGCTCGCGGGCGACCTGGACGACGGCCTCGAGCCAGGCCTTGACCCGGGGCATGGCCGCGAAGTAGCGGTCGATGAACTCTTGCGCCTCCTTGCGCGGCAGCCCGGTCTCGTTGGCCAGGCGGCCGACGCCCATGCCGTAGACGAGGCCGTAGTTGACGACCTTGGCGTGGCTGCGCATCTCGGGGGTCACGAGGCCGGGCAGGACGCCGTGGACGAACGCCGCGGTCTGCGTGTGGATGTCCGCGCCGCTGCGGAAGGCGGCGCAGAGCCGCTCGTCGCCCGAGAAGTGGGCCAGGATCCGGAGCTCGACCTGGGAGTAGTCGGCCGACAGCAGGACCATGCCGTCGTCGCCGGCGACGAAGCAGTCCCGGATCCGGCGGCCGTCCTCGGTGCGGATCGGGATGTTCTGCAGGTTGGGGTTGTCCGAGCTGAGCCTGCCGGTCGCGGCCGCGACCTGCTGGTACGTCGTGTGCACCCGGCCGGTCTCCGCGCGGACGAGGGTCGGGAGGACGTCGACGTAGGTGCCCTTGAGCTTGACGAGGCGGCGGTACTCGAGCAGCTCCCGGCCGATCGGGTGGCCGGCCAGGCCCTCCAGCACCGAGGCGTCGGTGCGGTACTGCCCGGTCTTGGTCCGGGCCGGCGGCCGGATGCCGAGCTCCTTGTGCAGCGCCAGCTCCTCGAACAGGACCTGGCCGAGCTGGGCCGGGCTGTTGATGTTGAACTCGCGGCCGGCCCGCCCGTGGATGCTCGCGGTCAGCTCCTCGATGCGCGCGCCCATCTCCTCGCTGAGCCGGGCCATGCGGTCGAGGTCGAGGCGCACGCCCCGCTGCTCCATCGCGACGAGGACCGGGAGGAGCGGCATCTCGAGGTCCCGGAACAGGGTCGCGACCCCGCGGGTCTCGAGCTCCGGGGCCTCGGCGTCGTGGAGCCGCCACGTGAAGTCGGCGTCCTCGCAGGCGTACGTCCCGACCTTGTCGACCGCGACCTCTGCCATCGTCACGGCCTTGCGGCCCTCGCCGATGACGTCGCTCGTCGGGATCTTGCGGTAGGAGAAGTACTCGATGCTCAGCGCGTCGAGCCCGTGCCTGCGCTCCGGGTCGATGCAGTACGACGCGATCATCGTGTCGAACCAGGCGCCCCGCACCTCCACGCCCTCGCGCCGCATCGCGTGCACGTCGTACTTGATGTTCTGGCCGACCTTGCGGACCGAGGCGTCCTCGAGCAGGGGCACGAAGGGGGCGAGCCAGGCCGCCCGGTCGTGGCCCTCGACGAGGTCCGGGCCGCGCAGGGGGACGTACCACCCCCGGCCGCCGGGGAGCCCGAACGACATGCCGACGACGTCGAGGGTGCCGACGTCGAGGCCCGTCGTCTCGGTGTCGAAGGCGAAGCAGCCGGCCTCGCGCAGGGACCGGGCCAGGTCCTCGCAGGCCGCGAGGCTGCCGACGACGACGTAGTCCTGCGCCCCGACGTCGGCCTCGCCGCCGTCGCGGGGGAGGTCCTTGTCGAGCTCGTCGAGCAGGTTGCGGAACTCGAGCCGCCCGTACAGGGCGGCCAGGCGCTCGCGGTCGGGCGCGGCGTGGTGGATGTCGGACGGGCCGAGGGGCAGGTCGAGGTCGGCGCGGATCTCGACCAGGCGGCGCGAGAGGCGGGCGAGGTCGGCGCAGGCGAGGAGGTTGTCCCGCAGGGCGGAGGCCTTCATGGCCGGGGCCGCGGCCAGGACGGCCTCGAGGTCCCCGTGCTCCTGGAGCAGGGCCGCGGCGCGCTTGGGGCCGACGCCCTTGACCCCCGGGACGTTGTCCGAGCTGTCGCCCATGAGGGCGAGGAGGTCGACGATCTTCTCCGGCGGGACGCCGAACCTGGCCTCGACCTCGGCCGGGCCGACGACCTTGGGCTCCTGGTCGGCGCGGATGGCGAGGTCCAGGAGCCGGATCCGATCGTCGTCGACGAGCTGCATGAAGTCCTTGTCGGCGGTGACGATGAAGACCTCGTCCCCCTCGGCCGCGCAGGCCCGGGCCATCGTCCCGATGACGTCGTCGGCCTCGTGCCCCTCGAGCTCGATGACGGTCAGCCCGAGGGCCTCGGCCAGCTCGCGCAGGTCGTCGAACTGGAGGATCAGCTCCTCGGGCGCCTTGGCCCGCGTGCCCTTGTAGTCGGGGTAGATCCTGGTCCGCTCGAGGTCCTCGCGGGGGCCGTCGAACGCGATCGCGATCCGGTCGGGGTCCTCGCGCTTGAGCAGCGCCCGGAGCTTGAGCGCCAGGCCGAAGCTCGCCGAGGTCGGGTGGCCGTCCTTGGTCGAGAGCGTCCCCTGCCGGGACGAGAACGCGAAGTGGGCCTGGTACGCCAGGGCGGTGCCGTCGAGCAGGAAGGTCCGGGCCATGGCCCGATCATGGGGAGGGGTCCGTCCGGGCGCGAGCGGGAAGGAACCAACGCGCCGGCCCCCCCGGGCGTATGCTGTCCCGACCGGTCGAGGCGGCCTCCCTGCGTCCCTGCCTCCATCGCGGTCCGGATCCCGCCGTCGGCGGACCCGCCGCACACCGACCCGCCCGGCTCCGCTCCCCGACCCGCCCCGGTCCAGGGAACGAGTCCCAGTTCTCCCAGGAGACCCCGATGACGACCAAGTCGTTCTGCGCCCTGTCCCTGGTCCTGGCCGCCGCCGCGGCTCCGGCCCAGACCCCGACCTACATGCACAGCCCCAAGGAGTTCGTGATCGACGGCAACACCAACAACAACATCCCGTACAGCTGGTACCCGACCCGCTACCAGCAGGTCTACGACGCCGCGAGCTTCGACGTCCAGGCCCCGATCAAGGCCGCCAACCTCTACTACCGCATGGCCGGCAGCGGCGGCAGCTACGGCGGCCAGGTCGTCGAGCTGGCGATCTGGCTGGGCTTCGCGGCCAAGGGCGTCGACGCGACGAGCGCGACGGGGACCTTCGCCAGCAACATCGACGCGACCAGCCAGAAGCTCGTCGTGCAGAAGACCAAGTTCAACATGCCCAAGCTGCCGAACACCAACTGGGACATCAAGCTCCCGTTCGACAGCGGCGCGGTCTTCGTCTACGGGCCCGTGCTGGGCCAGAACCTCGTCATCGAGACGCGGGTCTACGGCAACGACCAGTCCAACAAGAACTTCACGTACCCGATCGACGCCTGGCAGCACATCGGGACCTCGGTCACCAACGGCACCTACACCGGCTGCCCGTCCAGCAACCCCAAGGGGGCGCCGCCGAGCCACAGCGTCAGCACGTCGACCCTCAAGATCGGCACCACGGCGAGCTTCACGGGCAGCGGCTACGTCGCCTCGACGCCGGCCGTGATGTCCCTGGGCGGGACCACCCTGGCCCTGACGATGCCGGGCACCTCGTGCCAGATCGTCAACGACCTGCTGCTCCTGTTCCCGGGCCTGGCCGACGCCAGCGGCAACTACGCCGTGCCGCTGCCGATCCCCAACGACAACAGCCTCGGGAGCATCTCGTTCCTGACCCAGATGTTCTTCTTCGACCAGGCCGCCAACTCGGTCGGCATCACGTCGTCGAGGGGCCTCGTCAACACCCTGGCCCCGTACATGACCGGGGTCACCTGCCGGGTCTACAGCGGCGACAGCACCGGCCTGGGCAACCCCGACACGTTCACCTCGGGGTCGATCACCCGCAACTACGGGCTGGTCACGCGCCTGTCCGACTGAGCGGTCGCCCGGGGGAGGGCCCCCCTCCCCGGGTCGTACCGGCCCGGGGGGGAGGGGTCTCCGCCGGATGGTCCGGACGTGACGGACTTGTCCCAGTTGTCCGGACCTCCTTCCGGAACGGCGCCGGGCGCTTACCTTCTGAGGTCTTCCTGGTCAGTCGATCAGGCCGCCATTCCGGCGGTCGAACCCTCTCCGAGGTCCCTCAGATGCGCATCCCGGTCTCCCTCCTCGCCCTCTCCCTGCTCGCGGTCCCGGCCACGGCCCAGACCCAGACGTTCCTGATCAGCCCCAAGGCGGGCGCCACCAACGGCAACACCAACAACAACATCCCCTACAGCTGGACGCCGACCCGCTACCAGCAGGTCTACGACGCCGACAGCTTCGACGTCACGACCCCGATCGCCTCGAGCCAGCTCTACTACCGCATGAACTCGAGCTTCGCCAACGGGAGCTACGGCGGCCAGACCGTCGAGCTGGCGGTGTGGCTGGCCTACACCGCGAGCGGCATCGACTCCCAGACGGCGAGCACGACCTTCGCGAGCAACCTCGACAACGCATCGCTCAAGAACGTCATCAAGAAGACCAAGGTCTTCATGCCCAAGCTCAGCAACACCAACTGGGACATCAAGCTGCCGTTCGACAGCGGGGTGACGTTCCTGTACGGCGTGATCCTCAAGAAGAACCTCGTGATCGAGACCCGCGTCTACAGCAACACCAACAACAGCTCGATCTTCACCTACCCGCTCGACGCGATGAGCCTCAGCAGCCAGACCCCGGGCGGGACAGTCGTCCAGAACGGCACCTACAACGGCTGCAAGTCCAGCAACGCGGCCGGCTCGGTCGTGACGCACGACTCGGTCCCGGCGCGGCTGTTCGTCGGCAGCGGGACCAACTACCACTTCGGCAACGGCTACGTGCAGTCGGCGCCGGCCGTCCTGACCATCGGCGCCACGGCCCTCTCGGCCACGCTGCCGGGGACCTCGTGCACGATCGTCAACGACATCCTGCTCCTCGCGGTCGGGACGACGGACACCTCGAGCAACGGCCTCTACAGCCAGCCGCTGCCGATCCCCAACGACAACAACCTGGCCAACGTCTCGTACCTGACGCAGATGTTCTTCCTCGACGGCCAGGCCAACAGCGTCGGCCTGACCGCGTCGCGTGGCCTCCGGAACACGATCGGGGCGGCCGTCCCCGGCTCCATCACCCGGCTCTACGGCTTCGCCACCGACCCGGACACCGTGACCACGGGCTCGGTCGGCAAGAACTACGGCCTGATGACCCGGCTCTCGAACTGAGCCGCGACCCCGGACCGGGGCCCTTACCCGGCACGGACCACGGGCCGCCCGGTGGGATCGAGGGATCCCTCCGGGCGGCTCCACGTACGGGGTCCCGAGGCGATGGCAGGGGCGGTCCGGCCCGTCGCGAGGGCCTCCCGGGTCCGGCAGGACCGGGGCTTGGGACATCCGTGGCCACGATGTATCCTTGCCGTCTCTGCGAGGGTTCCCTCGCCACCCCGGAAGGGGGTCCTCTTCTGTTCCTGCCTCCTCCGTCCCGATGCCTCCCCCGCGAGGTCCCGGTCCGGAAGCAGGTTGTTCCCACGTTCCAAGGAGCCCTGATGCGCCTCCTCTCCGCTCTCATCGTCTCCGGTCTCATCGCGGTCCCGACCGCGGCCCAGACCCAGGTGTTCATGATCAGTCACCAGGCCGCCAGGCCGGTGGCAACACCAACAACAGCATCCCGCACAGCTGCCCCGACGCGCTACCAGCAGGTCTATGACGCGGCGAGCTTCGACGTCGGCACGCCGACGGCCCTGAGCACGCTCTACTACCGGATGAACAAGAGCTACGCCAACGGCAACTACGGCGGCCAGACCGTCGAGCTCGCCGTGTGGATGGCCTTCGCGGCCGCCAATGTCGACTCGCAGACCTGCACCGGGACCTTCGCCAACAACCTCGACAACACGTCGCTCAAGAACGTCCTCAAGAAGACCAAGGTCGTCATGCCCAAGCTGTCGACCACGGCGTGGGGCATCAAGTTGCCCTTCGACAGCGGTACGACGTTCCTGTACGGCGCCATGCTGCAGAAGAACCTCGTCGTCGAGACCCGCATCTACGGCAACAGCAACAACAACGGGGTCTTCACCTACCCGCTGGACGCCTACAGCGCGAGCTCCAACACGCGGAAGAACAACGGCGGCTCGTGGTCAGCCTGCAAGTTCGCCAACGGCAACTACAACAACTCGATCAGCTACACGACGGGCGGCTTGAACAACAACGGCGGCACCTGGTACGTGCGCTACAACAACCTCCCGACCAACACGGCCGGCATCGCCACGCTCTCGGGCTTCGGCGTCAACAACCTGCCGCACGCCTGGCCGCTGCCGATCAGCCTCGCACCGCTCGGCTCCCCGTCCTGCGACTGGCGGGTCGGCCTCGAGATGGGCCTGTGGATCCCGCTCGCGACCGGCAGCAACACCTACGCCCAGTGGCCGAACATCACGATCCCGGCCGGCCTCGGCGGGGTGTCGTTCTTCGACCACGCGGTGTTCCTCGACACCCCGACCTCGACGAACAAGTCCGGCCTGGTCACGACCTGGTCGAGCGAGTGGGGGATCGCCAAGCCGGTCACCGGCTCGATCACCCGAATCTACGCGTACAACTCCTCGACCCCGGTCAACCCGGACACGGTCGCCTCAGGGTCGCTCGGAAAGAACTACGGCCTGATGACCCAGCTGTCCAACTGACCCCCGTCAGGGTCCGTTCGCGGGGGCGGCGCCCACAGGGTGCCGCCCCCGTTCCGTTGGGGGGGCATGGTCGTCGCGAGGGAGTGGAGCTCGAGTCGTCGACAGGTGCAATCCAGGCACAACCATGGTGCGAGTGTGTCGGCCGCATCCCTGCCCGGGTCGGTCTCCCGCGAATAGTCTGGGGGTGTCGGGGTCGGCCCGGCTCCGCGGAGTCTCAACCCATCCAAGGGTTCCCCGCGGTCGAAATCGTTCCTCACCTCTACCAAGGATCCCCAGATGCGTTTCCACATCGCCCTCCTCGCCTGTGGTCTCCTCGCCGTCCCGGCGATGTCCCAGACCCAGGTCTTCATGATCAGCCACCAGGCCGGCGCGGCCGGTGGCAACACCAACAACAACATCCCCTACAGCTGGTACCCGACGCGCTACCAGCAGGTCTACGACGACGCCAGCTTCGACGTCGGCACGCCGACGGCCCTGAGCACGCTCTACTACCGGATGAACAAGAGCTACGCCAACGGCAGCTACGGTGGCCAGACCATCGAGATCGCCGTGCTGATCGCGTACGCCGCGGCCAACATCGACTCGCAGACCTGCACCGGCACCTTCGCGAGCAACCTCGACAACACGTCGCTCAAGACGGTGATCAAGAAGACCAAGTTCGTCCTGCCCAAGCTGTCCGACACGTCGTGGGGCATCAAGTTCCCGTTCGACAGCGGCGTGACCTTCCTGTGTACGGCGCGATGCTCAAGAAGCACTCGTCATCGAGACCCGCATACAGCAACAGCAACAACGGCACGTTCACCTACCCGATCGACGCCTACAGCTCCAGCGCGGCCACCCGCATCAACAACGGCGGCACCTGGTCGAACTGGGTAAGTTCGCCAACGGCAACTACAACAACTCGATCAGCTACACGACCGCCGGCCTGACCAACAACGGCGGCACCTGGGCATGTCTGCTACAACAACCTCCCGACCAACACGGCCGGCATCGCCACGATCTCGGGCTTCGGCGTCAACAACCTGCCCCACGCCTGGCCGCTGCCGATCAGCCTCGCGCCGTTCGGCTCCCCGTCCTGCGACTGGCGGGTCGGCCTCGAGATGGGCCTGTGGATCCCGCTCGCGACCGGCAGCAACACCTACGCCCAGTGGCCGAACATCACGATTCCGGCCGGCTTCGGCGGAGTGTCGTTCTTCGACCACGCGGTCTTCCTCGACACCCCGACCTCGACCAACACCTCCGGCCTGGTCACGACCTGGTCGAGCGAGTGGCCGATCGCCAAGCCGGTCTCCGGCTCGATCACCCGCATCTACGCCTACAACTCCTCGACCCCGGTCGACCCGGACAACGTCGCCTCGGGCTCGGTCGGCAAGAACTACGGCCTGATGACCCAGCTCTCGAACTGAGTCGAGGCTCCGGGGAGGAGCGCCGCTCCACCCCGGGTCCAGGGCGCCCGGCGGGCTCCATGGGGCCGGCCGGGCGCTCCATGTACGGCTCCAGGCCCCCGGTGGGCTGGAGCGACCGGCCCGGGCGACGTAAGGTCTCGAGGTCCGGTCCACGCACCTCGCGTTCCCCCCCCCTCCCTCCCGGCTCCGATCATGAAGCTCTCCCTCCCCCTCGCGATCTCGCTGCTGCTCCCGGCGTCCCTCGGCGCGCAGACGCAGACCTTCCTCGTCAGCCCCAAGCACGCCTTCTCCGGCGGCAACTCGAACAACCTGTACCCGCTCGGCGCGGCGCCGATGCGCTACATGCAGGTCCACGACGCGGGCAGCTTCGACAAGGTCAACCCGGTCGGGATCAACCAGATCTACCACCGCATGGCCAAGGGCTGGGACAACGGCACCCGCGGCGGGCAGACCGTCGAGCTGGCGATGTGGCTGTCCTACGCCGCGACCGGGATCGACTCCCAGACGGCCTCGACGACCTACGCCAGCAACCAGGACACCGCGAGCCTCAAGCAGGTCATCAAGAAGACCAAGATCGTCCTGCCGATCCTCAAGGACATGAGCTGGGGCATCAAGCTGCCCTTCGACAGCGGCGCGACCTTCCTCTACGGCGCCGTCCTCAAGCGTCACCTCGTCAGCGAGACGCGGGTCTACGGCAACAGCAACAGCAACTCGCAGATCTCGTACCCGATGGACGCCAACAGCGGGTCGGCCGGCAGCCCGACCGGGACGGTGGCCCAGAACGGCACCTTCGCCGGCTGCAAGTCGTCCAACGCGGCCGGGTCGATCGTCCAGCACAACTCCTTCGCGGCGACGCTCGTCGTCGGCAACCAGTCCAACTCCCACCAGGGCTACGGCTACGTCCAGTCGGCGCCGGCCGTCATGATCCTGGGCGCGAGCCCGCTGGCGATCACCCTGCCGGGGACCTCGTGCACGCTGGTCAACGACATCCTCGTCCTCGGCGTCGGCCAGACCGACACCTCGAGCAACGGCGTGTACAACCAGCCGCTGCCGATCCCCAACGACAACACGCTGACCGACGTCAGCTACCTGACCCAGATGGCGTTCCTCGACGTCAAGGCCAACAGCTTCGGCCTGACCCTGACCCGGGGCCTCAAGAACACGATCGGCGCCCCGACGGTCGGCAACGTCATCCGGCTGTGGGCCTTCGGGGCCAACCCGGACTCGATCACGACCGCGACCGGGACCCAGAAGAACTACGGCCTGGTCACGCAGTTCTCCAACTGAGGCCGCGGGCACCGCGCGAGCGGGCCGCGCATCGGTGGGCGCGGCCGCTCCATACGAGCGCGGCACGAAAGCGGGACAGACCGCACACCAGGGTGTTGCGGTCGTCCGCGCGCACCCCATATCGGGGCCGGCGGGGCGGGGTTAGCCTGCCCTGGCCGGCATCGGCCGGCTCCCTCCGCCGCCTCCACGGCGGTCCCCAGTCAAGGTCCCGACGCGAGCTCCCGCCACCACGCCCGCGCGTCGCCGGCGCGGTCCGCAGGGCTCCAGGAGTCCAGACATGCACCCGATCCTCCGTTGCGCCGCGCTCGCGGCCCTCGCCCTCCCGCAGGTCCTCGCCGCCCAGACCCAGGTCTTCATGATCAGCCCCAAGGACGCGGCCACCCAGGGCAACACCAACAACAACATCCCGTACAGCTGGTACACGACCCGCTACCAGCAGATCTACGACGCCGGCAGCTTCGACGTCGGCACGCCCACGGCCCTCAACGCGGTCTACTACCGCATGGCGAGCGGGTTCGGCACGGGCAACTACGGCGGCCACACCATCGAGCTGGCGGTGGACATGTCGATGGCGGCCTCCGGCATCTCGGCCACGAGCCCGAGCTCGACCTTCGCCAACAACCTCGACACGACGACGACCAAGCAGGTCATCGCCAAGACCAAGCTCGTGATGCCCAAGCTCAGCACCTACAACTGGGACATCAAGCTGCCCTTCGACAGCGCGACGACGTTCCTGTACGGCGGGCTCCTGAACAAGAACCTCGTCATCGAGACGCGGGTCTACAACAGCAGCGCGATCACGACCTACCCGCTGGACGCCTGGGCCCTCTACGGGACCAGCACCCAGACCGGCAGCTACGCCGGGTGCAAGTCGTCCAACGCGAGCGGCTCGACCGTGCAGCACTACTCGATCATCAATTACCTGGTCGTGGGCAACCAGAACAACTACCACTACGGCTACGCCTACGTCCCCTCGATCCCGGCGGTCATGAGCCTCGGCGGGACGGCCCTCAACCTGCCCCTGCCCGGCACGACCTGCTACATCGCCAACGACCTCCTGCTCCTCGTCCCCGGCTCGACCGACACGAGCAGCAACGGCCGGTTCCAGGTCAACCTGCCGATCCCCAACGACAGCACCCTGGGCGGGATCACCTACATGACCCAGATGTACTTCTTCGACGCCAACGCCAACAGCCTCGGCATCACGTCGACCAAGAGCCTGTCCAACACGATCGCCAAGATCCCCGCGGGCTCGGTCACGCGGCTCTACGCGACCGACAGCACCGGCACCGCCGACCCCGGCACGTTCGCGACCGCGTCGATCGGCACGAACTACGGGCTCGTCACGCGGCTCGGCAACTGACCGGCCTCCGGGCCGTACATGGCGCGGGGCGCCTCCCCCCAGGGGAGGCGCCCCGCGTCGCGTACCGGGCCGGGTCGCGACCCGGCCGGGAACCGGTCAGCGGACGATGATGCCGCCGACGCGGGTCGTGACGAAGCCGCCCTGGTTGGCGCCGGTGTCGACGAGCGCGAACTGGACGTCGATGTTGGCCGGGCCGAGGGTGGACGGGATCGGCAGCGGGATGTCGAGCGTGCCGCCCGTGGGGATCACGGCGCCGGCGGTCAGCAGCGGCAGGACGCCGAGCTCGCAGTCGCCCATGCCGAGGCCGGCGAGGGACACCGGGCCGGGGAGCGCGCCGTGGGCGCCGAGGAGCAGGATGCCGGCGGTGTTGGCCGGGCCGGTCAGGCTGAGCTTGTAGCCGGTGATGCCCTGCTCGGGCACGCTGTTGGCGCCGAGCACGGGCTCGGGCGTCAGGGTCGGCTTGCAGGCGTGGCCGGTCAGGTGGAGGCGCGGCGCCCGGCGGACGTCGAAGCCGTTGATCTGGTTGGCGGTCGCGCCGAAGAAGGCCTTGGTCTCCTTGCCGCCGTTGTAGACGGCGAAGCCGTTGCCGCCCTTGCCGCGGCCGACGACGAGCATGTCACCCGTCTTGGCGTCCTCGGCCGCGTAGAGGGCGCCGAGGAGGAACGAGCCCGAGACGTTGGTCGTGCTCAGGATCTTGCCCGTGGCCGCGTCGACCCAGGTCGCCGTGGCGAGGCCGAACGTGTCGCTGTCGATGACCAGGAACGAGCCGTCGGCGCCGGGCTCGACGCTGCGGACGCTGGTCGGGAACGGGAAGTTGGGCTGGAACAGCATCGTGTGCTTCTGCTCACGGATGTCGTAGCCCCAGACGCTCTGGCTGCCGTTGCCCTGGCCGTCGATGTTGGACACGACGTAGCGGCCGTCGGTGCTCATCGTCGGCCACTTGTTGGTGTGGGTGAACAGCGTCGTGGCCGTGCCGCCGGCCTTGGGCATGCGGGCGACGCGGGTGCGCGTCAGGAAGAACAGCTCGTCGCCGACGACGCGCAGGGACACGATCGCCTGCTCGCCCTTGAGGGTCGCGATCTTGGTGTCCTTGAGGACCTTGCCGGCGCTGACCAGGACCTGGTGGATCTCGGGGTCGACGGCCGTCGTCCGCGTGTCGCCGGCCGTGCCGACGTACCAGATCGCGGGCGAGTAGGGGTCGGCGGCGATCGACCAGGCGTAGACGAGCTCGCCCGTCACGCCCGTCATCGGCGTGACCGTGGCTTTGACCGGGTCGACGACCGAGAGGCCGCCGCCGTTGCCCTGGCTGTCGGGCAGGGTGGTGACCACGAAGTCGCTCTCGACGACCTGGGCGGCCAGCGAGCCGGCCAGGACGAGGGCGGGGATCAGGAACAGCTGCTTCGACATCGGAGGGGTCTCCTTGGGGGTGTGCGAGCGGCGTGGAGAGCCGGTGGCCCGCGAAATTGGCGCACCATCCTCCCCTCGACCAGTGGGGGCGGCCATCGGACGGATGTCCCAGGGTCCTGGCCCAGGCGCCCGCTCGTCCCCCAGACGCGACAGCGCGGCCCGCGCCCCGCAGGTCGTTCACCGCCCCAGGACGGCCAGGCAGGCCTCGGGGTTCTCGAGCAGCATCGTGTGCCCGGCCTCGGGTACCTCGACGTAGCGGCCCCCCGGCAACAGCTCGGCCGTCGCGCGGACATCGGCCGGGACGACGAGGACGTCCTCGAGCCCGGCGTGGCAGGTGACCGGACGGGTCACCTCGGCCAGGAGGGCGGGGAACGGCGCCGCCGACAGGGCGCGCACCTGCTGCCGCGTCGTGCGCAGCTCGGCCGGGGTCGGCGCGAACGACCGGCCGATGTCGTCGAGCAGGCGGGCCTTGTCCCGCTGGAAGCTCGACCCGAACAGGAACGGGCGGATCGCGGGGAAGATGTCCTCGGGGGGGAGGGCGCCGAACACCGCGGCCCAGAACCCGTACACGGCCCGGGCCCGGGCGCTCCCCGACGCCTCGGTGCCGTAGAAGAAGGCCTCCTCGACCCGGTCGGCGTGGCGGGCCATGAACACGGCCGCGACCTTGCCGCCCATCGAGGTCGCGAGCAGGCGGCAGGTCGGCGCGTCGAGGGCCGCGAGGATCGCGGCGAGGTCCTCGGCCGCGTCGTCGAAGCTCCACTCGCCGGCGTGGTCGGCCGCGTGGCCGAGCCCCGGCGGGTCGTAGGCGACCGCCCGCCAGCCGAGGCGCGCGAGCGTCCGGGGCAGGGTCCCGAACAGCCGGGACGAGCCGCCGAGGCCGGGCACGAGGAGCAGGACGGGGCCGTCGCCCTCGACCCTGTAGGGGACCTCCACGCCGTCGGCCCGCCGGGCCACGTGCCATGCCGGGGGGAGCCGCACGCCCGGCCTCAGTCCCGCCTCGTCGTCGGCATCGCGTAGCCCATCCCCGCGTGGGTCCCGGTCGCGAGGCGGCGCAGGGCCAGCGTCCAGGACGCGTGCAGCCGGTAGCCGGGGTCGCTCGTCGTCGGCCGGCGGTCCTGCACGTACGCGACGAAGACCGGGACCCTGTCGCCGGGCCAGGCGCCGAGCACGAGGTCGACGAGGGCGTCGGCGCTCTGCACGGGGCCCTTGCGGACCAAGGGGGAGGCCAGGAGGTAGATCGCGTCGGGGCGCTCCTCGTCCGCGACCCCGAGGTTGACCGGCAGGCCGCGCTCGACGCCGAGGGCGTGGAACAGCGGCGTCGCGAGGTCGGCCTCGCCGGCGCCGCGCAGGCCGGCGAGGACCTTGCCGAGCCGGGGCCGGCTGCGGGCGTCGAGGGTGAGCCAGCCGCGGCGGGGAACGGCCGCACCGCCTCGCCGTCGTCGCGACGCGCAGCTCGGTCCCGTCGGGGAGGGCCGTGAACAGCGTCGCGAGCTCGGCCGCGAGGCGCTCGTCGAGCCCGGCCTTGCGGTCTTCGTCGGAGCCCTGGGTCCCGGTCCGCAGCCAGGGGCCGTCGAGCACGGCGAGCAGTCCACGAGGAACAGGAGGCGCCGCCCCTGGACCGGCAGGCCGAACAGCCGGGGCCCGTCGGTCGGCAGCGGCGGCTGGTCGCTCTGGATCCGCCGACCCTGGGGCGTCGTGCGTTGCTGGACGATCCGGCGCCAGGCCTCGACCTCGGTCGGCCCCGGGTCCGTCGGCGCGGTCTCGGGGTCCTGGCCCGGGACGCGCCGGCGCGGGAGGAAGCCCCGGCCGACCATGTCGACGAGGAGCCCGTGGAACCACCAACGCAGCCGGGCCTGGCCCGGGCCGTCGCCCTGGGCGGCCGCCAGGGCCTCGGGCAGGCGCGACAGGAACAGGTCCGGCCGCGCGCGCCACATGAACTCGGCGATCGCGAGCTTCTCGACGACGGTCGCGCCATCGGCGAAGAGACGGCGCGCGGCGAGGGAGACGGCGCGCTTCCACGCGTCCTTCTCGGCCCGCTCGCGCCAGTCGCCGAGCGCCTCGACGGGGCGGATCACGGCCGACCAAAGGTGCCCGCGGACGCGGGGCTCGGCCTCCTTCTCCAGGCGGTCGAGGATGGCGTCGAGCGCGGCCTGGCCGGCGATGTGGCCGAGGGCGCGGGCCGCGGCCACCCGGACCAGGGGGTCGTCGTGCCCGAGCCGGGCGGCGAGCGCCGCCTGCTCGGAGAAGTCGCCGCAGGCCTCGAGCAGCGCGCAGGCCAGGACGAGGGCCTCGGCGTCGGCGCCCTCGTCGGCGAGGACCGCGACCGCCGCCTGCCGGCTGGCCGCGTCCGGGCTGCGGGCGATGGCCTCGCGGGCCGTGCGGCGGAGGATCCACGGCTGGCGCTCGGTCGTGCCGCTGCTGCGGAGCTCGCCCCCGGGGCGTCCGCCGTTGGGGACCAACGCCATCGACCGCAGCAGGTCGCGCCCGTCGCCGCCGATCTCGGCGGCGATCCCCGAGCAGACCATCCCGAGCTCGGCCTCGTGGGTCCAGTAGAACGAGGCGCCCTTGGCCCTGAGCATCTCCTCGACGCGGCGGTCGCCGGCGTCGAGGACGTAGGGGTTGGACCGCGGCCACGGCAGCAGCAGCGAGATGCGGCCGGCCTTCCACTGCGTGAACCAGTCCTTGCCGGCCTGGGCCCAGTCGGTCTGCGCCTGCGGGAGCAGCAGCGCCAGCAGGAGGACCTTCACCGGCCGCCCTCCCCGCCGTATCCGGCCTCGAGGTCGGGGAGGGCGCGCCACAGGACGCGGCCGACGATCGCGAGCGACCGCGGCGCCAGGACCGCGAGGTCGTCCTTCGGCGTGTGCCACTCCGGGTTGTCCTCGAACTGGATCAGGTCGAGGCAGGGCAGGCCCTTGGCCAGCAGCGGGACGTGGTCGTCCTCGACCCGCGTCTTGTGCCGGAAGAAGTGGTCCTCGTAGCCGAGGGCCGCGGCCGCGGCGCGGACCGGCGCGGCCATGGCCGCCGTCGAGGCCTCGTCGAGGTCGATCGACAGGCGGCGGTGGCCGACCATGTCGAGCAGGACCATGCCGCCGTAGCGGTGGCCGTCGACGAGGTGCTTGCGGGCGAACTCGCGGGAGCCGAACAGGGCGCGCTCGGCCCGGTTCCACGCCGTGTCCAGGCTCTCCTCGCCGTCGAAGAACACGAGCTCGAGGCTCGGGCGGGCCGCCTCGTCGAGGCGCGCCAGGTCCGCGGCCAGCGCCAGGAGCAGGCCGACGCCCGAGCCGCCGTCGTTGGCCCCGAGGAAGGGCGCGCCGTCGTCGTCCTCCCCGCGGGTGATCGAGCGCTTGGTGTCGTAGTGCGTCGCCAGGATCAGGACGCGGGCGCTCCGCCCCGGGATCGGGCAGCGGACGTTCTCGAACCGGAGCCGCTCCCCGTCGGCGGTGAACGGCTCGCGCACCGGCTCGAGGCCGAGGCGGCGGAGCTCGGCCACGACGAGGTCCGCCGCCTTCGCGCGGGCCTCGCTGCCCGGCACCCGCGGCCCGAGGGCCACGACCTTGCGGACCCAGGCCAAGGCGCGGTCGCCGAGGTCCTTCTCGGCCGGCGTGGCCTTGCGGAACGCGACCGCCTCGGCCGAGGGTCGCGTCGCGACGGGCGGACGCGGCTCGCCCCGCCCGGGGTCCTGGGGGCCGGAGCGGCAGGCGCCGGCCAGGACCAGGAGCGCCGGGGCGAGGCCGAGGGCGGGGGAGCGGGTCATGGCCGCGGCGGATACCACTTGTCGACGATGCGGGGCAGGGCCGTCGCCACGACGTGGCCGACGGTCGCGAGGCTCGAGGCGGAGAGCAGGTCGAGGTCGTCGCCGTCCTTGTGCCACCAGGCCGCCTGGTCCTCCGGGCGGAACTGGATCAGGTCGATCGTCTTGATCGAGACGTTGGCGAACGGCATGTGGTCGTCCTTGACCGGCATCGAGGTGCGGAAGAAGCGCTCCTCGTGCCCGAGCTCGGCGGCGACCCCGGCGAAGAGGTCGACGAGCTCGGGGTCGGAGAAAAGGGTGTCCTTGACGATGTGCAGGTCCCTGGCCCCGACCATGTCGAGCAGGACCATGACCGGCACCGACTCGCGGACCGGCGCGGGGAAGCGCTCGCGCAGGCGGGCGACCGCGCGCCTGCTGCCGAACAGGGCGCGCGCGTCGTCCCACTCCCAGGGGATGCTCTCCTCGCCGTCGAACCAGACGAGGTGCAGCGTGACCGGCAGGGGGGCCGCCTTGAAGTGGCGAGCCAGCTCCAGCAGCAGCCCCGAGCTCGAGCCGGCGTCGTTGGCGCCGACGAAGCGCATGCCCTGCTGCATGGGGTCGGTGTGGCCGTCGGTGCGCTTGGTGTCGTAGTGGCTGCCCACGACGAGCAGCCTGGGGTCCCCGGCCCGGGTCCCGGGGATCTCGACCTCGACGTTGAAGAAGCTCGGGACCTCCGGCTTGCCCGCGTCGTCGCTCCACTTGTCGACGACCGGCTCGAGGCCGAGCTCCCGCAGCCGGCCGACGATGTAGTCCCTGCACCGGTAGAGCGCGGGCGAACCCGAGGGCCGCGGGCCGAGCTCGACCATCGCGCGGACGTGGGCCAGGGCCCGCTCCCCGTCGATCGGGTTCGGCGGCGCGGGCTTGTCGCAGCCGGGCAGCAGCAGGGCCGCGGCGAGCCCGAGGGCGCAGGACACGGCGGTGACGACGGTCGTGGTGCGCAAGCGGTGTCCGGGTGGCGAGGGGTGGCGGGGGGCGTCGGGGGCGAGAGGTTACCAGATCGGGGCCGGCCCCGACCCTGGTCGGAGCGTGGGATCCGTCCTACCAGGCCTCGTGGTCCCCGGCTCCGAACTTCCCAAGCCATCGAGGTCTCGGAAGAATAGGATCAAGATCGGAGGCGAGGCATGACGAGAGGTGCGGATACCCCTCGTCCGGAGGCAGCCATGGCCGAGAACAACGAGATCCTCAAGATCGTCCGCGAGTCCCTGGACCGGGGGAGGTACCGCGAGGAGCACTGGGAGGGCACCTTCCAGGACTACCTCGGGATCCTCGAGGAGAACCCCTTCGTCTGCCGGACGGCCCACCAGCGGGTCTACGACATGATCCTGTCCCACGGGCAGGCGGAGGCGGAGCGGCTCAACCAGAAGCTCGTCCACTACAACTTCTTCGACGACCCGATCGACGGCGGCGAGGACGCGATCTTCGGCCTCGACGAGCAGCTCATGCGGCTCGTCAACATCTTCAAGGCCGCGGCGCACAACTTCGGGCCCGAGCGCCGCGTGCTCCTGCTGCACGGCCCGGTCGGCTCGTCCAAGTCGACGATCGTCCGCCTGATCAAGAAGGGCCTCGAGGCCTACTCGCGCAAGCCCGAGGGGGCCCTCTACACCTTCGACTGGCTCCTCGACGGCGAGGTCGTGTCCTCGATGATGAACGAGGAGCCCCTGCTCCTGATCCCGCCCGAGCCCCGCGGCCGGATCCTCGACCACCTCAACGCCAAGGCCCGCGCCAGCTACAAGTTCGAGCTCGACTTCGAGCTGAGCCCGATCTCCCGCTACTACTTCGGCAGGTTCATGCACGAGTACGACGGGGACTGGGAGAAGGTCCTGCAGCACGTCCGCGTGCGCCGCCTGCTGATCTCGGAGAAGGACCGCATCGGGATCGGCACGTTCCAGCCCAAGGACGAGAAGAACCAGGACTCGACCGAGCTGACGGGCGACCTCAACTACCGCAAGATCGCCGAGCTCGGCTCCGACAGCGACCCGCGGGCGTTCAACTTCGACGGCGAGTTCTGCGTCGCCAACCGGGGCGTCATCGAGTTCATCGAGGTGCTCAAGCTCGATGTGGCCTTCCTCTACGACCTCCTGTCCGCGAGCCAGGAGCACAAGATCAAGCCCAAGAAGTTCGCGCAGACCGACATCGACGAGGTCATCATCGGCCACACCAACGAGCCCGAGTACCGCAAGCTGCAGAACAACGAGCTCATGGAGGCCTTCCGGGACCGCACGATCAAGATCGACATCCCGTACAACCTCACGCTCGAGGACGAGATCAAGATCTACGAGAAGGACTTCAACCGCGAGAAGGTGCCCGGCAAGCACATCGCGCCGCACACGATCGAGACGGCGGCGATGTGGGCGATCATGACGCGGCTCGAGGAGCCCAAGAAGGCCAACCTCACGCTGATGCAGAAGCTCAAGCTCTACAACGGCAAGACGCTGCCCGGCTTCACGCGCGACAACATCAAGGAGATCCGCAACGAGGCCAGGCGCGAGGGCATGGAGGGCATATCCCCGCGCTACATCCAGGACAAGATCAGCAACGCCCTCGTGGGCGAGCAGCCGAGCATCAACCCGTTCATGGTCATGAACGAGCTCGAGGGCGGCATGAGCCACCACTCGCTGATCAACGACGAGGACACCAAGCAGCGCTACCGGGACCTCCTCGGCGTCGTCCGCGAGGAGTACGAGGACATCGTCAAGAACGAGGTCCAGCGCGCGATCGCGGCCGACGAGGAGGCCATCCGCCGGCTCTGCGGCAACTACATCGACAACCTCAAGGCCTACACCCAGAAGGAGAAGGTCAAGAACCCCTACACCGGGAAGGACGAGGAGCCGGACGAGCGGCTCATGCGGTCGATCGAGAAGAAGATCGGCATCCCCGAGAACCGGAAGGACGACTTCCGGCGCGAGATCATGAACTACATCGGGGCGTTGGCGATCGAGGGCAAGACCTTCGACTACCGCATGAACGAGCGCCTGCACAAGGCCCTCGAGCTCAAGATGTTCGAGGACCAGAAGGACTCGATCAAGCTGACGAGCCTCGTCTCGACCGTCGTCGACAAGGACACGCAGGAGAAGATCGAGGTCGTCAAGTCCCGCCTCATCCGGGACTTCGGCTACGACGAGATCTCGGCGACCGACGTCCTCAACTACGTCGCGTCGATCTTCGCCCGCGGCGACTCCAAGAACGAGGACAACGGCTGACGGGGTCGGGGCGCCCGCGGCCCAGGGCGCCCGGACCCGCCGTCCCGCGGCGCCCATGGTTCAGCGCATCGACAAGGACCACACCCGGTTCCGGGAGATCGTCCGGGGCCGGATCAAGCGCAACCTGGAGAAGTACGTCTCCTCGGGCGAGCTGATCGGCCGGCAGGGCAAGAACTGGGTGTCGATCCCGATCCCGCAGATCCACATGCCGCGCTTCCGCTTCGGGCGCAACCCCAAGGGCGGCGTCGGGCAGGGCGACGGCGAGCCCGGGGACGCGGTCGAGGGCGAGGCCGAGGGCATCGGCGCGGCGGGCGAGCAGGAGGGCAACCACGTCCTCGAGGTCGAGGTCGAGCTCGACGAGCTGGCCCGCATCCTCGGCGAACGGCTCGAGCTGCCCAACATCGAGCCCCGCGGGGAGAAGTCGGTCGAGTCGGTCGGCGGCGCCTGGCGCAGCATCCGCAAGGCCGGGCCCGAGTCGCTGCGGCACTTCAAGCGCACGTTCAAGGAGGCGCTCAAGCGGCAGATCTCCTCCGGCCTCTACGACCCCGAGGACCCGCGGATCATCCCGATCCCGGCCGACAAGCGCTACAAGTGGCGCAAGGAGACGGTCCAGCCCCAGACCAACGCGGTCATCATCTACATGATGGACGTGTCGGGCTCGATGGGGCGTGAGCAGAAGGAGATGGTCCGCATCGAGGCGTTCTGGCTCGATGCCTGGCTGCGGTCCCAGTACAAGAACCTCGAGGTGCAGTACATCGTCCACGACGCCGTCGCCCACCTCGTCGATCAGCACACGTTCTTCCATCTGCGCGAGTCGGGCGGCACGAAGATCTCGAGCGCCTACGAGCTCTGCCTCCGGCTCATCAAGGAGCGCTACTCGCCGCATGAGTGGAACATCTACCCGTTCCACTTCTCGGACGGGGAGCAACCGGTCGAGCAAGGACACCGAGCACTGCGTCGAGCTCCTCCGCGAGCAGGTGCTGCCGGCCGTCAACCAGTTCTCCTACGGCCAGGTCAAGTCGGCCTATGGCTCGGGCCAGTTCATCAAGGACCTCCGCATGTCATTCCCCGACGACGGGCGCATCGTCCTGTCCGACATCCAGACCGGACGGGATCCTGCCGTCCATCAAGGACTTCCTCGGCCAGGGGCGGTGAGACGATGGCCAACCTGGACCCCCGAGCTGCAGCGGATCCACGAGGAGGTGCGGGAGCTGGCCCGCTCCTACGGGCTCGACACCTACGAGGTCATCTTCGAGGTCGTCGACCACGACGAGCTCAACATGATCGCGAGCTACGGCGGGTTCCCGACGCGCTACCCGCACTGGCGCTTCGGCATGGAGTACGAGCAGCTCAGCAAGAGCTACGCCTGGGGGCTCAGCAAGATCTACGAGCTCGTCATCAACAACGACCCCTGCTATGCGTACCTGATGAGCTCGAACACCATGACCGACCAGAAGCTGGTCATGGCGCACGCATGGGCACTGCGACTTCTTCAAGAACAACTACTGGTTCAGCAAGACCAGCCGGAAGATGATGGACACGATGGCCAACCATGGCGCGCGCATCCGGCGCTACATGGACCGCCAAGGCGTGGAGCGGGTCGAGGACTTCATCGACCGGGTCCTGTCCCTCGACAACCTCATCGACATCCACAGCCCGTTCATCCGGCGCGACCGCGCCCCCTCCGTGGACCGGGACCAGTCGGCCGAGATCCCCAGGCTCAAGGCCAAGGACTACATGGACCGTGCTACATCAACCCGCCCGAGTACCTCGAGGCGCAGAAGCAGCGGATGGAGGACGAGCGGCGGCAGGAGCTGCGCTTCCCGCCCGAGCCGGTCAAGGACGTGCTGGGGTTCATCCTGGAGCACGCGCCGCTCGAGTCATGGGAGCAGGACGTCCTCGCGATGCTCCGCGAGGAGGTGCACTACTGCGCCGCAGGCCATGACCAAGATCATGAACGAGGGCTGGGCCGTAGTACTGGCACTCGACGATGATGACGCGGCACCTGGCCGGGCCCGAGGAGGTGGTCCTCTACTGCGACCACCACAGCGGCACGCTGGCCACGCAGCCGGGGCAGGTCAACCCGTACAAGCTCGGCGTCGAGCTGTTCAAGGACATCGAGGAGCGCTGGGACAAGGGGCGCTTCGGGCTCGAGTTCCAGGCCATCGAGGACCAGAGGCCCGGAAGAGCTGGGACATGCAGCTCGGCCAGGGCCGGGACAAGATCTTCGAGGTGCGCAAGGTCCACAACGACGTGACTTTCGTCGACGAGTTCCTCGACGCCGACTTCGCCGAGGCCCAGAAGCTCTACGTCTACGGGTTCAACGAGCGGACCCGGCAGTACGAGATCGTCGACCGCGACTGGCGCAAGGTGAAGGACCAGCTGCTCTGGTCGCTGACCAACTTTCGGACAGCCGACGATCAAGGTCGTCGATGCGAACCACGCCAACCGGGGCGAGCTCTACCTCTGGCACGACTGGATGGGCGTGGACCTGCAGTTCCAGCAGGCCGCCGAGACCGCCAAGAACCCTCCACGCGATGTGGAAGCGCCCGGTGCACATCGAGACGCGCGAGGAGGGAAAGCCTCGACTGATGAGCTTCGACGGCGAGGACCTCGGGTTCCGCGAGCTGAGCCCGTCCAAGGCCGCCAGCGAGGTCGTCGGCCAGGAGCCCGGGGAGGCCTGGAGCCTCCCGGGGGTGCCCGGTGCCGTTCCTCCTGGTCCCTGTCCACGACGACGCCCCCGACGGCGCCGGCCGCCGCTGGTGACCGGGGGCTGATCCTCCTGAACCTCGCCGTATTCGCCGGCCGTCCGGGCCTGATGCCCGGCGGGGGGAGGAGGCCGTCGCGGAGCTGTACCGACGCTTCGGGGCGGTCCCGGTCGACGTGACCTTCTGGTGGGACGCCCTGTTCCATGAGCCCGGCCTGGTCGGCCGACACCTCGGCGACTTCCCGCTCTACGCCGTCCTCCCGCTGTTCACCTACCAGTTCCTCCACGCCGGGCCGGCCCACCCGGCCGGCAACCTCCTGTTCCTGTGGACCTTCGGGGACAACGTCGAGGACCGCTGCGGCCGGGCGGGATTCCTCGCCTTCTACCTGTTCTGCGGGGTCGCCGCCGGGGTCGCCCACTGCCTGTTCGAACCGGCCAGCACCCTCCCGGTCGTCGGCGCCAGCGGGGCAGTGTCCGGTGTCATGGCCGTACCTGCTGTTCCACCCGCACGCGCGGGTCACGCTGCTGGTCTGGATCATCGTCCTCGTGACCTTCGTCCGCGTTCCGGCCTGGGTCCCGCTCGTCCCGTACTTCGTGCTGCAGGTCCCCGACGTCCAGAACGCCCTGTCGCTGGGGGAGTCGAGCCAGGGCGTGGCGGTCTGGGCCCACCTCGGCGGGGCGGCGGCCGGCCTGCTCCTGGCGCTCCCGTTGCGCGCCCTGCGGGGCGGCGGGGAGCCCCCGGCGCGGCGGCGCCGCGGGCGCAGGAAGGCACCAGTACGTAACGAGACAACCGGGACGCTTACGGCGCGGTGGTAACGCTTTCCCTGCACGTGGAAACGAGCGCGCAGAGCGGACTAGAACATCGCATCTCCGACCGGGGCCGGCACGGCCACCGGGTCGGGGAGGTTCGTTCCCACCTCCCCTGCCGCCGTCCTCGAGCGAGGCCCGGCCGGGGTTCCAGGGCATGGGGCGGGCCGTCTCTCCAGTCCGTTTCCCACACGGAGCATACGAATGAAGTCCGTCCTGCCCATCCCCGCTCTCGCCCTGCCGTCGGCCCTGGCCGCCCAGACGAGCACCTTCGTGCTGCCCAAGGGCTCAGACACGACTCCAGACCACTGTCTACGACTCCTACCTCGGCTACGCCGGCTTCGACAGCCAGGGCAACACCGCAGGCCCCGATCCACGTCATGGAGGGCTACGACACCGCCGAGATGCCGACCGCGGCCGCCAAGATCCTGAGCCTGACCTTCCGGCGCAACAACTACTACTCCAACGCGATCTACGCCAGCGCGACCGACCTGACGATCGACATGTCGACCGGCGCCACCGCGCCGTCGGCGTGGAGCTCATCCTCGCCAACAACGAGGGCACCAACAAGGTCCAGGTCTTCGGCTCCAGCGGCAGCGCCAAGACCCTCAACTGGCCCGCCGACCCCTACGTCAACAACGGCCAGCAGCCGGTCCCCTTCAACAACCTGAAGGTCCCCTGGACACGCCGTTCGTGCTCGTCCAGAGCGCCGGCAAGTCGGTCTGCATCGACTACTACATCAACAAGCGCCTTCCGCACACCTACGGCCCACGACGACCTACCACACCTTCATCATCCTGGATGGTGACGGCCCCCTGACCGGTGGCCGGGTCAACAACTACAAGGGCAGCCTCAGCACCTGCAAGTTCAGCGACGGCAAGACAACAGCTCGCTGAGCTACACGACCGGCGGCCTGACCGACGCCGGCGGCACCTTGGGCATGTGTCCTACGGCAACATCCCGACCAGCACGCTGGGCGTCGCGACGATCTCGGCCTTCGGCGTCAACAACGCGCCGCACGCTCGGCCCTGCCGATCGACCTGACGGCCTTCGGCCTGCCCGGCTGCGCCTGGAACGCTGGCCTCGAGTTCGGCCTGCCGATCCCGCTGTCGAGCGGCACCTCCACGAGCATGGTGGCTGAACGTCACGATCCTGGCCGGCTCGGCGGGTCGTCGTTCTTCGACCACTGCCTGGTCTTCGACACCCCGACCAGCACCAACCTCTACGGCCTGGTCACGACCTGGTCGAGCGAGTGGCAGATCGTCAAGACCTACACGCTGGAGTGCGCGACGATCTGAACTTACCAGGACACGACGCCCCCGGCGACGAGCGGCTCGTTCTACAAGAACCGCGCGGCCATCTGCCAGTTCGAGTATTGATCGACCCGCGGCCTGGCGGCCGCGATCGACACAGCACCGGGCGCCGGCTCCACGAGGGGCCGCCCGGTCGCACCCGGACAGGATCCTCCCCATGGGGGCCAGGGATCGGGGAGCCCTTCCCGGATGGGTGACCATAGGGCGGGCGCTCCCCGCGATCCATGACATGCAAGGGACATCCAAGACACAGATGCAACGATTGGGATGTCGGGACAGCCGTGGCGTTCGGTGACATGGGCTAATTTGTCCCGTCCGAATCCCGCCGTTTCCCCTCGCCTCAAGAGCCTCTCCAGTCCCTTCCTCGACCGTGTCCGAGGTTCCTTCGATGGCGACAGAGCCGATTCGGTTCGTCCTTCCCCTGTTACTACGTCATCCTCGAAGGAGACCTCTCATGAGAGCGATCTTGCCGATCCTCGCCCTGGCCATCCTGGCCGGCCTGACCGCCCAGACCCAGACCTTCGTCCTGCCCAAGGGATCCGAGAAGACACAGACGACCGTCTACGACTCCTACCTCGGCTACGCGGGCTACGACAGCCAGGGCGCCACGTCGTACGCCCCGATCCACGTCATGGAGGGCTACGCGACGTCCGAGATGCCGACCCCGGCGGTCAAGGTCCAGAGCCTGACCTTCCGGCGCAACAACTACTACGGCAACCAGATCTACGCCAGCGCGACCGACATGACGATCGAGATGTCGACCGGCGTCAACGCGCCCTCGGGCTGGTCGTCGACCTACGCCAGCAACCACGGCACGAACCGCGTGTACGTGCTCGGCTCGAGCAGCGGCGCCAAGACGGTCAACTGGCCCGCGGCCCCGTACGTCAGCAACGGCCAGCAGCCGGTCCCCTTCGCGCTGAAGATCCCCCTGGACACGGCCTTCGTGCTCGTCCAGACGGCCGGCAAGTCGGTCTGCATCGACTACTACATCACCAAGCGCATGCACACCTACGTGTCCGGCACGACGACCTACCACACCTGGCTCATCCTGGACGGTGACGGCCCCCTGTCGGGCGGCCGGGTCAACAACTACAAGGGCAGCCTCAGCACCTGCAAGTTCAGCGACGGCAAGTACAACAGCGGCCTGAGCTACACGACCGGCGGCCTGACCGACGCGGGCGGCACCTGGTACCTGACGTACAGCAACATCCCGACCAGCACGCTGGGCGTCGCGACGATCTCGGCCTTCGGCGTCAACAACACGCCGCACGCCTGGCCGCTGCCGATCGACCTGACGGTCATGGGCTCGCCCGGCTGCTCCTGGAACGTCGGCCTCGAGTTCGGCCTGCCCGTCCCGCTGTCGAGCGGCACCGGCACGAGCATGCGCTGGCCCAACGTCACGATCCCGGCCGGCCTCGGCGGGAGCTCGTTCTTCGAGCAGTGCCTGGTCTTCGACAAGCCGACCAGCACCAACAAGTACGGCCTGGTCACGACCTGGTCGAGCGAGTGGAAGATCGTCAAGTCCTACACGCCCGAGTGCGCGACGATCTGGAAGTACAAGGACACGACGCCGCCGGCGACGAGCGGCTCGTACTACAAGAACCGCGCGGCCGTGACGCAGTTCGAGTATTGATCCCGACGCACCCTCGGGCGCCCGGGCACCACGCCGGGCGCCCCTGACCGGGCACCGACCCCGAGCGGGGTCGGTGCCCGGTCCACGTACGGGCCAGGATCGGAGGCGGTCGGAGCCGATCCCGCGCTGTCATGGCAGCTCGCTGGACCGTCAGGGCCCGTTGCATTCGGTTACATGAGCGAGGCGTATGCAACGATTCTGGACGCGCGAGCCGGGTGCTTGCGCGCTCACTACACTCGTCACGAACGACTCCTCCGCGACGTCTCCGGTGTCTCGCTCGTCTGATGCGCGTGACCGGGGCCCGTGGGGGTCGCCTCCGGCACCTTCCGGAGCTCGACCCGAGGGGGTCGTCTGTTCCAAGTCCCACTTCAATCCCCCCCTGGAGGTAACGGATGCGTTCCATCCTTCCCATCCTCGCCCTCGCGATCCCGACCGGGCTCGCGGCCCAGGCCCAGACCTTCGTGCTGCCCAAGGGCTCCGATACGACGCAGACGACCGTCTACGACTCATGCCTCGGCGCCGCAGGCTACGACAGGAGCGCCACGTCATGCGCCCCGATCCACGTCATGGAGGGCTACGCGACGTCCGAGATGCCGACCCCGGCGGTCAAGGTCCAAGAGCCTGACCTTCCGGCGCAACAACTACTACGGCAACCAGATCTACGCCAGCGCGACCGACATGACGATCGAGATGTCGACCGGCGTCAACGCGCCCTCGAGGCTGGTCGTCGACCTACGCCAGCAACCACGGCACGAACGCGTGTGCCGTGCTCGGCTCGAGCAGCGGCGCAGGAACGTTAACTGGCCCGCGGCCCCGTAAATCAGCAACGGCCAGCAGCCGGTCCCCTTCGCGCTGAAGATCCCCCTGGACGGCCTTCGTGCTCGTCCAGACGGCCGGCATAGGGGCTCGGTCTGCATCGACTACTACATCACCAAGCGCATGCACACCTACGTGTCCGGCACGACGACCTACCACACCTGGCTCATCCTGGTGACGGCCCCTGTCGGGCGGCCGGGTCAACAACTACAAGGGCAGCGCTCAGCACCTGCAAGTTCAGCGACGGCAAGTACGCTTGGCTTGACCCTGAGCTACACGACCGGCGGCCTGACCGACGCGGGCGGCACCTGGTACTGACGTACGCCAACATCCCGACCAGCACGCTGGGCGTCGCGACGATCTCGGCCTTCGGCGTCAACAACACGCCGCGCCTGGCCGCTGCCGATCGACCTGACGGTCATGGGCTCGCCCGGCTGCTCCTGGAACGTCGGCCTCGAGTTCGGCCTGCCCGTCCCGCTGTCGAGCGGCACCGGCACGAGCATGCGCTGGCCCAACGTCACGGTCCGGCCGGCCTCGGCGGAGCTCGTTCTTCCGAAGAGCAGTGCCTGGTCTTCGACCAGCCGACCAGCACCAGCAAATGCGGCCTGGTCACGACCTGGTCGAGCGAGTGGCAGATCGTCAAGCTGTACGTGCCGAACGTCGCCACGGTCTACAAGACCAAGGACACGACCCCGCCCGCCACGGCCGGGACCATCCGGCGGAACCAGGGCGCGATCGTCGAGATCGTCTATTGATCCGCTGACGGAGCGCCGGGCCCCGGGGTCCTCGCCCCGGGCCGGGGCCTCCCTCCGGAGCGGCGTCCGTCGAGGACGCCGCTCCGGCCACGTACGGTCCGGCTCCCCGGCACCGGGGCCGCCCCCCGGCCCGTGGCCCCCAGGGTGCCCGGCCGACTTGGGGAACCATCCGGGGGCGCTACAATCGCCGGCGTTCGTCCAGGCCTCCCTCGGGTCCCTTCCCCGGACCGGAGCCGTTCTTCCCGCTCGCCGCGGACCGGGCACCCGCCCGGCCGGCTTCGCTCCCTGGCGCCTCCGGGAGGCCTCGTCCCCGACTCCCCAGGAGGAACCGCATGAGAGCCTTCCTGCCTCTCCTCGCCCTCGCGCTCCCGGCCGGCCTGACCGCCCAGACGACGCAGACCTTCGCCATGCCCAAGGGCGCCGAGAAGACCCAGAACAAGATCTACGACTCCTACCTCGGCTACGCCGGCTACGACAGCCAGGGCAACACGGCGTACACGCCGATCCACGCGATGGAGGGCTACGCGACCTCCGACATGCCGATCGCGGCGGCCAAGGTCCAGGCCGTCAACCTCCGCCGCAACAACTACTACGGCAACCAGATCTACGCCAGCACGACGGACCTGTCGATCCACATGTCGACCGGCGCCAGCGACCCCACGAGCTGGAGCTCGACCTTCGCCAGCAACCACGGGACCAACAAGATCCAGGTCTTCGGCTCGGGCGGCAACACCAAGACCCTCAACTGGCCGGCCGACCCGTACGTCAACAACGGCCAGCAGCCGGTGCCCTTCAACCTCAAGATCCCCCTCGACACGCCGTTCGTGCTGGTCCAGACGGCCGGCAAGTCGATCTGCATCGACTACTACATCACGAAGCGGGTCCACACGTACACGTCGGGGAGCAACACCTACCACACGTTCCTCATCCTCGACGGTGACGGCCAGGCGACGGGCAACCGGGTCAGCAACTACAAGAACTCGCTGTCCGGGTGCAAGTTCAACGACGGCAAGTACAACAACACGATCAGCTACACGACCGGCGGCCTGACCGACGCGGGCGGCACCTGGTACGTGCGCTATGGCAGCTGCCCGTCGGGCGCCCTCGGCGTCGCGACGCTCTCGGCCTTCGGCGTCAACAACCTGCCGCACGCCTGGCCGCTGCCGATCGACCTCCAGGCCGTCGGCTCGCCCGGCTGCTACTGGAACGTCGGCCTCGAGTTCGGCCTGCCGATCCCGCTCAAGGTCGACACCAACGGCTACGCGGCCTGGCCCAACGTCACGATCCCGGCCGGCCTCGGCGGGTCGTCGTTCTTCGACCAGGGCCTGATCTTCGACAAGCCGACGAGCACCAACAAGTACGGCCTCGTGACGACCTGGTCGAGCGAGTGGCAGATCGCCAAGAGCTACACGCCCGAGTGCGCGACCATCTGGAAGTACAAGGACACGACGCCGCCGGCGACCAGCGGCTCGTTCTACAAGAACCGCGCGGCCATCATCGAGGTGGTCTATTGATCGCGACGGACCTCGGGCCGGCCCCGGTCGGCCCGCAGCGTCCACCCCGTGGAGCGGTGCCCGGTTGCGGCGCCGCTCCGCGCACGTACGACCCCGACCGCTGAGTCGGGGTCGGCCCGTCCACTCCCATCGGTGCCCCGGACCCTCCCGGGGTCCCACCCGATGACCTCCCCTTCGCCCCCGTTCGTTCCCGCCTTCCCCCAGATCCCAGGAGTTCCCGAATGAGAGCCTTCTTGCCTCTCCTCGCCCTCACGATCCCGGCCGCCCTGTCGGCCCAGACCAACAGCTTTGCCCTGCCCAAGGGGGCCGACAAGGTCCAGACCAAGGTCTACGACAGCATCCTCGGCTCGGCCGCGACCAACATGCCGGCCCACGTCCAGGCCGGCTACGCGACCTCCGAGATGACCACGGCTGCCGCCAAGGTGCTGTCGGTCAACCTCCGCCGCAACAACTACTACGGCAACCAGATCTACGCCAGCTCGACCGACCTCATGCTCGAGATGTCGACCAACGCGACCGACGTCAACAGCTGGTCGACGACCTTCGCGAGCAACCACGGGACCAACAAGGTCCAGGTCTTCGGCTCCGGCGGCAACACCAAGACGCTCAACTGGCCGGCCGACCCGCATCGTCAACAACGGCCAGCAGCCGGTGCCCTTCAACCTCAAGATCCTCTCGACACGCCCTTCGTCCTGATCCAGAGCTCGGGCAAGTCGATCTGCATCGACTTCTCCATGTCCAAGCGGACCCACAAGACGACCAGCGGCAGCGAGACCTGGATCATCATCGATGCCGATGGCCAAGCGACCGGCAACCGTGTCACCAACGGCGGCTCGTGGTCGAACTGCAAGTTCAGCGACGGCAAATGCAACAGCGGCCTGGAGCTACGACCGGCGGCCTGACCGATGCCGGCGGCACCTGGTACGTCAACTACTCCAACATCCCGTCCAACACGCCCGGCCTGGCGACCCTGTCCGGCTTCGGCGTCAACAACCTGCCGCACGCCTGGCCGCTGCCGATCAGCCTCAAGCCGCTCGGCTCGCCGACCTGTGACTGGCGCGTCGGCCTGGAGTTCGGCGTCTGGTTCCCGCTCAACAGCGGCTCCGGCACGAGCGCGCTACACGACGTCACGATCCGGCCGGCCTCGGCGCAACTCGTTCTTCGACCACGCGATCTTCGTCGACAAGCCGACGAGCACCAACCCTCGGGCCTCGTGACGACCTGGTCGAGCGAGGTGGCAGATCGCCCCGAACTACGTGCCGAACGTCGCCACAGTCTACAAGACCAAGGACACGACCCCGCCCGCCACGGCCGGGACCATCCGGCGGAACCAGGGCGCGATCGTCGAGATCGTCTATTGATCCGCTGACGAGCGCCGGCCCGGGTCCTCGCCCGGGCCCGGGCCTCCCTCCCGAGCGGCGTCCGTCGAGACGCTGCTCCGGCCCACGGTCCGGCTCCCGGCACCGGGCCGCCCCCGGCCCGTGGCCCCCAGGGTGCCCGGCCGACTTGAGAACATCCGGGGCGCTAAATCGCCGGCGTTCGTCCAGGCCTCCTCGGGTCCCTTCCCGGACCGGAGCCGTTCTTCCCGCTCGCCGCGGACCGGGCACCCGCCCGGCGGCTGCTCCCTGGCGCCTCCGGAGGCCTCGTCCCCGACTCCCCAGGAGGAACCGCATGAGCCTTCCTGCCTCTCCTCGCCCTCGCGCTCCCGGCCGGCCTGACCGCCCAGACGACGCAGACCTTCGCCATGCCCAAGGGCGCCGAGAGACAGAACAAGATCTACGACTCCTACCTCGGCTACGCCGGCTCGATAGCCAGGGCAGCACGGCGTCACGCCGATCCACGCGATGGAGGGCTACGCGACCTCCGACATGCCGATCGCGGCAGCAAGGTCCAGGCCGTCAACCTCCGCCGCAACAACTACTACAGCGACCAGATCTACGCCAGCACGATGGACCTGTCGATCCACATGTCGACCGGCGCCAGCGACCCCACGAGCTGGAGCTCGACCTTCGCCAGCAACCACGGGACCAACAAGATCCAGGTCTTCGGCTCGGGCAGCAACACCAGACCCCTCAACTGGCCGGCCGACCCACGTCAACAACGGCCAGCAGCCGGTGCCCTTCAACCTCAGATCCCCTCGACACGCTGTTCGTCCTCGTCCAGTCCGCCGGCAAGTCGGTCTGCATCGACTACTACATCACGAAGCGCATCCACACCTACACGTCGGGGAGCAACACCTACCACCAGTTCATCATCCTCGACGGCGACGGCCAGGCGACCGGGGACCGGGTCAACAACGGCGGCTCGTGGTCGAACTGCAAGTTCAGCGACGGCAAGTACAACAGCGGCATCGGCTACACGACCGGCGGCCTGACCGACGCCGGCGGGACCTGGTACCTGTCCTACTCCAACGTCCCGAGCAACACCGCCGGGGTCGCGACCCTCTCCGGCTTCGGCGTCAACAACCTGCCGCACGCCTGGCCGCTGCCGATCAGCCTCGCGCCGCTCGGCTCGCCGACCTGCGACTGGCGCGTCGGCCTCGAGCTCGGCGTGTTCGTCCCCCTGAACAGCGGCAGCAACACCTACGCCCGCTGGCCGAACATCACGATCCCGCCGGGGCTCGGCGGCAACTCGTTCTTCGACCACGCCCTGTTCCTCGACAAGCCGACCTCGACCAACAAGTACGGCCTGGTCACGTCGTGGTCGAGCGAGTGGCAGATCGCGAAGAGCTACACCCCGGCCTGCGCGACCGTCTGGAAGTACCAGGACACGACCCCGCCGGCCACGTCGGGGACCCTGTACCGCAACCGCGCCGCCATCATCGAGGTGGTCTACTGAGCCCGGACGCCCGGCCCGGGTAGGGCCCGGGCACCAGCCTCCCCGCCGGAGCGGCGTCCGTCCCGGGCGCCGCTCCGCGCACGTACCGGGGTGGGGGGCGGGTGCAGTTGTGCCAAGTGGGTCGCGGCGGGGTCGATTCGGTCGGAATCGCACCCTGGCCCATTGCGGGGTCCATCCCCAGGGAGGACAAGGTCGGGCGCCGCGGCCAATCCGGCCGCGGCCTTCCCCCACAGGAGACCAAGATGAGAACCCTCCTCCCGCTGATCGCCCTGGCGATCCCGGCCGGCCTCGGCGCCCAGACGAACATGTTCTGGCTGCCCAAGGGCGCCGAGAAGACCCAGACCGCGATCTACGACCAGAGCTACTTCGGCTACCCGGGCTACGACTCGCAGGGCAACACCGCGTACACCCCGATCCATGTCCAGAACGGGTACGCCACCGCCGACGCCCCGGTCGCCGCGGCCAAGATCTCGGCCGTCTGGTTCCGCCGCAACAACTTCTACGGCAACTCGATCTACGCGAGCTCGACCGACCTCGCGGTGCACATGTCGACCAACGCCGCCGACACGGCCAGCTGGTCGACGACCTTCGCCAACAACGAGGGCACCAACCGGATCCAGGTCTTCGGCTCGGGCGGCGCGTCCAAGACCGTCAACTGGCCGGCCGACCCGTACGTCAACAACGGCCAGCAGCCCGTCCCCTTCGCCCACAAGATCCCGTTCGACACGGCCTTCGTCTTCGTGCAGAGCTCGGGCAAGAGCGTGTGCCTCGACTACTACATCACCAAGCGCCTCCACACCTTCACGTCCGGCACGACGACGTACCACACGAGCCTCCTGCTCGACGCCGACGGCAAGGCGGTCGGCACCAGGCTCGCCAACGGCAACCCGCAGAGCTCCTGCAAGTTCAGCGACGGCAAGTACAACAGCAGCCTCGGCTACACGACCGCCGGCCTGACCGACTCGGGCGGCACCTGGTACCTCAACTACGGCAGCATCCTCGCGAGCGCGCCCGGCGTCGCGACCCTCTCGGGCTTCGGCGTCGACACCAAGCCCAACCCCTTCGGCCTGCCGATCGACATGACCCCGCTCGGGGCCCCGAGCTGCTACTGGTGCGTCGGGCTCGAGACCGGCTTCGGGTCGCCTGCAACGCCGACAGCAGCGGCCAGGCCAATGGCCGACCCTGACGATCCCGCCCGGCCTCGGCGGCTCGGCCTTCTACGACCAGGGCCTGTGGCTCGACACCGCGGCCAACAAGCTCGGCCTCGTCCCGTCGTGGTCGAGCAAGTGGCCGATCGTCGTGAACTACTCCCGCGGCGGTGACGGTCTACAAGCGCCAGGACACGACCCCGCCGGCCCCGACCGGCGCGATGGTCGCGACCTACGCCCTGATCACGCAGCTCGACTACTGATCGGACCCGGGTGAACACGCCTGCGGGGAGCGCTCCCGTGGGCACCGGACCGGCGCGGCGTCCTGCCCAGGGCGCCGCGCCGGTCGCGCATGGCCTCACGCCGTGGCGTATCTGCCGGTTCCCGGCAAGCACGCCATGGCGCAACTCCGGATGGAAACGATCCCCGGGAACAAGGTCCCGATCGCGAATCGGGAACGCAACCGGGGCGTAGGTGGGCGACTACTGCACAGCTCAGGCAGCCTCCGGCCGTTCCTCGTCGTCCTTCCCCAAGGAGTCCCCGAGATGAAGCCCACTCTCCTCGCCGTCGCCGCGCTCGCGGCCGCGCTCCCCGCCCAGACCAAGACCTTCGCCCTGCCCTCGGGCGCCGAGAAGGTCCAGACCAAGATCTACGACAGCTACCTCGGCTCGGCCGCGACGAACATGCCCGTCCACGTGCAGACGGGCTACGCGACGTCCGAGGCGCCGGTCGCCGCGGCCAAGCTCCTCAGCCTGACGCTCCGCCGCAACAACTACTACGGCAACAACATCTACGCAAGCACGACCGACGTCGCCGTCCACATGTCGACCAACGCGGCCGACACCAAGAGCTGGTCGTCGACCTTCGCCAACAACGAGGGCACCAACCGCGCCCAGGTCTACGGCTCGGGCGGCAACACCAAGACCCTCAACCGGCCGGCGGCCCCGTACGTCAACAACGGCCAGCAGCCCGTGCCCTTCGCGCTCAAGGTCCCGTTCGACACGCCGTTCGTCTTCGTCCAGAGCTCGGGCAAGTCGATCTGCGTCGACTACTACATGACCAAGCGCACGCACCAGGACACGAACGGCCGCGAGCAGTTCATCATCCTCGATGCCGACGGCGCGGCGACCGGCGAGCGCGTCACCAACGGCGGCTCCTGGTCGGCCTGCAAGTTCAGCAACGGCAACTACAACAGCGGCCTGAGCTACACGTCCGGCGGCCTCACCGACAAGGGCGGCACCTGGTACGTCTCCTACAGCAGCCTCCCGGCCAGCACCCCGGTCCTGGCCACGATCTCGGCCTTCGGCGTCAACAACAAGCCGCACGCCTGGCCGCTGCCGCTCAACCTCGGCCCGCTCGGCTCGCCGACCTGCGAGTGGCGGGTCGGGCTCGAGACCGGGATCTGGATCCCGATGACCTCGAACACGAACGGCCAGGCCCGCTGGCCCAACGTCACGATCCCGGCCGGCCTCGGCGGATCGTCGTTCTTCGACCACGCCGTCGTCATCGACACGCCGACCTCGACCAACAAGTACGGCCTGGCCACGACCTGGTCGAGCGAGTGGCAGATCGCCAAGACCTACGAGCCCGCCACGGTCACGGTCTACAAGACCAAGGACACGACGCCGCCGGCCACGTCCGGCTTCGTGCGTGCCTACCAGGGCTCGATCGCGCAGTTCGAGTATTGATCCCCTGCCTGGCCGGACCGCGCGCCCGGCGGGTGCGCGGTCCCCGGCGCCCGAGCCCACACGAGGCGCCGTAGCACCGCGGGCCCCTTCCGGCGTCGGCCGGCAGGGGCCCGCGACTTCGTACCGGCGGCGTGGGCTCAGCGGGTCAGGCTGAGCTCGAACTGCTGGATGCAGCGGATCGCGGCCGGGAGGTCGCGCTCGGTGAAGTGCGGCTCGACGATGAACTCCCCGTCGCGGCCGGCCTTGCCGGTCCGGACGAGCACGGTGCCGAGCGCGGCCCGCTGGCCGGCGAGGACGTCCGAGGTGCTCTGGCAGACGAGCCAGGAGCGGCCCAGGTTGAGGTCGAACTCCTGCTCGGCCATCTTGAACATGCCGATGTTGGGCTTGCGGAAGACCGACTCCTTGCGCCACTTGCCCTTGCCCTGCGGGTGGTGGAGGCAGGCGTAGATCCGCGTCAGCGGGATGCCGGCGAGGTCGAAGGCCTGCAGCACGGCCTCCTGCAGGCGCTTGAAGTCGCGCTCGCGCACGAGGCCGGAGGCGACCTCGCACTGGTTGGTCGCGATGAAGACGGACAGGCGGTTCGGGTCGATCCGCGTCAGGGCCTCGAGGGCGCCCTCGAAGAAGCGGGGGTGCACGTAGTCCTCGCGGTCGGTCCAGTCGTGGAGGAGGGTGCCGTGCAGCCCGAGGAACAGGGCTTGCCGCGTGCCGGCCTTGGCCATGATGCTCTCCGATCCGGGGGGGGACCGCGCTCGTCGTCGCGGTCGGGTCCGAAGCTTCCATCGGATCGGGGATTCACGACCTTGAGCGCCGAGCCTCCGAAACCGCGGTTTCTACGGACATGTCGGGTACCAGCACCGAGCACGACCCCTTCGCGAGCATCGTCGCGCCGGCGACCCCGCCCGGCGCCGGGCGCCGCCTGGTCCTGCGATGCTCGGGTCCGGAGGTGTTCGAGGTCCTGACGGCCTGGACCGGTGAGGAGGTGGCACGGCGGCTGGGAATCGTCGAGGGGGACCTCGACCTCGGCGACGGCCGGCGCCTGCCGGTCCGCCTGCAGTGCCACCCCGGACCCCGCAGCTACACCGGCGAGGACCTCGTCGAGGTCCACGCCCCCTCGTCCCCGCAGGTCCTGGCCCTCCTGCTCGGGCAGGCCCAGGCCCGCGGCCTGAGGCTGGCCGGCCCGGGCGAGTTCACCCGCCGGGCCGTGGTCAACGGCAGGCTCGACCTGGCCCGGGCCGAGGCCGTCCAGGCGCTGATCCGGGCCGGGGCCGATGACGCCCTCGAGGCCGCGCAGGCCGTGCTGGCCGGCGAGCCGGGCCTCGCCCTCGACCACGAGGTCGGTCGGCTCGCGGACGCCCTGGCCCTGCTCGAGAGCGGCCTCGACTTCGAGGACGGGGAGACCGGAGCAGTCGACGAGGCCGAGTGGCGGCCGCTGGTCGAGGCCTGCCGAGCCTCACTGCACCGGGTCGAGGGTCGGGTCCGGGCCAGCGGCCTCGCCCAGAGGGCCTGGCCCGCGATCCTCCTCGTCGGCCCTCCGAACGCTGGTAAGACAAGTCTATGGAACCACTTGCGTGATCCTGACGAGCTCCCGGGGCTGGTCTCCCCGCGAGCCGGCACGACCCGGGACCTGCGCTGGGCCCCTTGCTCGGGGCTCGGGGTCCTGCTCGGGGACCCGCCCGGCCTCGGGGCCGACGACGAGGCCGCCGAGGCGATCCGGCGCGGGGAGCAGGCCCACTCGGACGGCTGGATCTGGGTCGAGCCGGCCGGTCCCGGCCGCGCAGGGCCGCCTCCGACCTCGGCCGGCCGCTCCTCGAGCTGGCCAGCCGCCTCGACGAGGTCGGGCTCGAGGCCACCCCGGCCCCCGGGACCCTCGGCCTGTCCCTCGTCGACGGCCGCGGGCTCGACGAGCTGCGCGGTCGCCTCGCGACCCTCGGCCGTCACGGCTCGGCCCGCGAGGAGGACCTCGGCCGGCTGCACGCGCGGGTGCACCGGGCCGCGGCGGCCCTCGACCGGGCGCTCCAGGCCGGCAGCCCCGAGGTCGCGGCGGGCGAGCTGCGTGAGGCTCTCGCCGGCCTCGACCCGGGCGGGGCGCTCGAGCTCGGCGAGGCCCTGCTCGACCGCATCTTCGCGACCTTCTGTCTCGGCAAGTGAAGCTCGCGTCCACCCGAAGCTTCCCCGCACACGCCGCGATCGGATAGGCTCTGCGAGCTTCCCCGAGCGGGGAGGTGCCGGCGGGCGGCCGGCGGGCGGGGAGGGCCACCCCCTTCCGAGGGAACCAGACCACCGACTCCGGGGGCGATGCGCTGTCCATACTGCAAGACGGACAACGACCGCGTCGTCGACTCCCGGTCCTCCGCTGACGGCTTCACGATCCGTCGGCGGCGGGAGTGCCTGTCCTGCGCGCGTCGCTTCACGACGAAGGAGCGCGTCGAGGAGGTCCCGCTGCGCGTCGTCAAGAAGGACGGCACGCGGGCTCCCTTCGACCGGGACAAGATCCTCCGCGGGCTGCACAGGGCCTGCGAGAAGACCCCGGTCACGCAGGAGATGGTCGAGTCCCTCGTCGACAGGGTTGAGCGCAAGTGCAGTGAGGCCTTCGACAACGAGGTGTCGACCAACCTGGTCGGCAACCTCGTGATGGAGGAGCTCCGCACGCTCAACCAGGTCGCGTACGTCCGCTTCGCCTCCGTCTACCGGGAGTTCCAGGAGCCGTCGCAGTTCCTGGATACGCTGCGACCGATCCTCGAGAAGCAGCCCGCGGAGAACGGCGAGGAGGGACGCGCGGCGTTCTAGGCCGAGCGTCCGATGGCTCCCCGCCCCGACAGCGAAGGTCCGAGAACGCGATCCATGAGACTGAAACGGCTGACCCTGCACGGCTTCAAGTCGTTCGCCGACAAGACCGAGTTCTCGTTCGAGGACGGCCTGACCGGGATCATCGGGCCCAACGGCTGCGGCAAGTCCAACGTCGTCGACGCCGTCAAGTGGGTCCTCGGCGACCAGCGCCCGACGAGCCTCCGCGGCAAGGAGATGCTCGACGTCATCTTCAACGGTGCCGAGGGTCGGCCGCCGATGGGGATGAGCGAGGTGCTCCTGTACCTCGACCGGCCGCTGCCCGACGGGCAGGGCCTGCGCGAGGTCACGGTCGGCCGGCGGCTGTTCCGCTCCGGCGAGTCCGAGTACCTGCTCGACGGCCGCGCCGTCCGGCTCAAGGACGTGCGCGAGGCCCTGATGGACACCGGGCTCGGCGTCGGCGCCTACTCGGTCATGGAGCAGGGCAAGATCGACGCCGTGCTCTCGGCCAACCCCGAGGAGCGGCGCAGCATCTTCGACGAGGCCGCCGGCATCTCGCGCTACAAGCTCCGCCGCAAGGAGGCGCTGCGCAAGCTCGACAAGGCCGAGCAGAACCTCGCGCGGATCTCGGACCTCCGGGCCGAGAAGCAGAGCCGCGTGCGCTCGCTCAAGATCCAGGCGACCAAGGCGCGCAACTGGCGCGAGACCGCCGAGCGGCTGCGCGCCCAGCAGTGCGCCGTCGCCCTCGTCGAGTCGCGCGCGCTGGGCCGTCGGCTCGAGGCCCTCGAGGCGGACCTGGCGCGGGCCGAGTCCGACGTGGCCGAGGCCGGGCGCGTCCGCGACGAGAGCCGCGCGGCCCTGCTCGACGGCGAGGCGCGCAGCCGCGAGCTGGGCCAGCGCCTGCGCGAGCTCGAGGAGCTCCGGGCCAAGGTCCGGGGGATCGAGGAGCGCCGCCGGCACGAGTGCGAGACCGGCGAGCGCCGGCGCGTCGAGCTCGAGGCCCTGGCCGCCCGTGGCCGGGAGGCCCTCGAGGCCCTGGCGGGGCAGACCGAGGACACCCGCGCCGCGGTCGCCGAGCTCGAGGCCGGGCTGGCCGAGCTCGAGGCCGACAAGCGCCGGCTCGACGAGGAGCTGCCGGCGCTCGAGCAGCGGGCCGCGGCGAGCCGCCGGGCCCACCGCGACGCGGCCGCGGAGCGGGAGGGCCTGTAGGTGCGGCTGCTCGAGGTCCTGCAGGAGCGCACGATGGCCAAGAACCGCGTGCGCGACGAGGAGCTGGCCCTCGAGGGCCTGCGGGCCCGGGCGGCCAGCCTCGGGCGGCAGCGGGACGGGCTCGTGGAGCGGCGCGACGAAGGCCGCAGCGAGCACGAGGCCGAGCTCAACCGGCTGCGCGAGCTGGGCTGCAACATCGGCCGGGCCGAGCTCCTGCTGCAGCGCGAGCTCGGGCGCGGCGAGAGCCTGTCGGCCGAGAAGCGGGCGCTGCTGGAGGCCCTCCACGGCCTCGACCGCGAGGCCTCGGCCCTGCGGACGCGCATGGCCCTGCTGGTCGAGCTCGAGCAGGCCCGCGAGGGCCTCCGGCGACGCCGCCCGCGAGGTCCTCGACCACGGCTCCCTGGCTCCGGGCGGCTCGTCGAGTTCGTCGACTGCCCACTCGAGCTGGGCCCGGCCCTCGAGGCCGTGCTCGGCGAGCGCGTCCAGGCCATCGTCCTCGACAGCGCCGACAGCGCCGTCGCCGCCCTGGCGCCGCCCTGTGCGACCGCAAGGGCTCGCTCGTCCTCGCCCACGGCGACCGGACCCTGCCCGACCGGGTCCCCGAGCACCGCGGCCTCGCGGGCCTCGGCGAACCACCAGGGCCTGCCGCTGCTCGGCTTCCTCGGCGTGAGGGCCCCGGCCCGCGCGGCCCTCGAGCGGCTGCTGCGCGGCGTCGTCGTCGTGCCCGACCACGACGCGGCCCGCCGCCTGGCCGAGAGCGGCGAGGACCTCGTGTTCGTGACCCCCGCGGGCGAGCTCGTCGACGGGCCCTGGCTCGCGGCCGGCCGGGCCGACCCGGCGGCGGGGCCGATCCAGCGGCGCAGCGCGCTCGAGGCCATGCGCAGGGAGCTCCAAGGGCTCGAGGCCGAGCTCGAGGAGCTGGCCCGGGGTCAGGTGCAGCTCGAGGCCAGGATCGAGCGTCGGCTCGGCCAGCGGCGCCGGCTCGAGGCCGTGATCGACGCCCTGTCCCGACAGCAGGGGCTCGTCGAGCATTCGCTCGAGACCAGGGCCCGGCAGCGGGCCCGGGAGCCGACAGGGAGATCGCCTGGCTGGACCGCGAGCTCGCCGACATCGACGGCGACCGCCTCGGCTGCCTGGCCAGGATCCACGGGCCGCTGCTCGACGGGATGCTGCTCGAGCGTCGCGAGCGAAGGGCTCGAGCAGCAGAAGCGCGACCTCAGGAGCGGGTCGTCGAGCTCGACCGCGAGGCCCAGCAGGCCGCCGAGGCCCTGGCCATGTTGCAGCGCCGCGAGGCCGGCCTCGTCGCCGAGCTGCGCGGCATCAGGCTGGCCCTGCAGCAGCACAAGCTCGACGACCTCGGCGCGCGCGCAGAGGCTCGAGGGCCAGGTCGAGCGCGCCGGCCGCGAGGTCGGGGCGCTCGTGGTCTCGCTGGCCTCGTGGCGGTCGCAGGCCGTCGACCGGGCCTGCCAGGTCCGCTTCCTGTCGGGGCGGCTCGACGAGCTCGAGCTCGAGTTCGAGGAGCTCGAGGGGCGCGGCCGCCGAGCGCCAGCGAGGGCCGAGCGGCGCGAGGCCGACCTCGAAGGCCTGCCGCGAGCGCCGCGCCGCCACAGGGCTCGAGGAGCGCGAGGGCCGGCTCAAGCTGGCGGCTCGACGAGGAGTGTCGGGAGCAGCACGGGGTCAGCTCGCCAGACTGCGCGGCGAGGTCACCGGCTACGGGATCTGGCGGCTCGCCGAGATCCAGGGCCGCCGGTCCAGCCGAGCTCGGCGTCCAGGTCCTGGCCGGCCCCGCCGGCCCCGCCCGACCGCTACCGCGGCCGAGCGGGAGCTGCCGCGGCTGTGGGAGGAGCCGGACTTCTCGACCGAGGCCGCCCGCGAGGAGGTCCGCATCCTCCGGTCCGGCTCGGCCGCATGGGCTCGGTCAACCTCGAGGCCGAGGCCGAGCTGGCCGGGCTCGAGGAGGGCCGAGCAGCTCGAGCGCGACTGCGCGACCTCCGAGGCGGCCCGGCGCGAGCTGCTCGAGACGATCCGCGACATCAACCTGCGCTCGCGCAGGCAATTCCGGCGACCTTCGACGCGGCCCGGACGCACTTCCAGGAGATCTTCCGGATGCTGTTCCAGGGCGGGGAAGGCCGACATGGAGCTGCTCGAGACCGACGATGCTCGAGGCGGGCATCGAGATCTACGCCAGGCCGCCCGGCAAGGGCTCCGCTCGATCAGGCTGCTCAGCGGCGGCGAGCGCTGCTGACCGCGCTGGCGATCCTGTTCGCGGTGTTCAAGGTCAAGCCGTCGCCGTTCTGCATCCTCGACGAGGTCGACGCCGCCCTCGACGAGGCCAACGTCGAGCGCTTCCTGCGCGTGCTGGCCGGCTTCGTCCGCCACACGCAGTTCCTGATCGTGACCCACCACAAGCGCACGATGGCCGACTGCGAGGTGCTGTACGGCATCACGATGCAGCGCCGCGGGATCTCGAGCCGCATGGCCGTGTCCCTGGCCGGCGTCGAGTCGGGCGAGGTCGACGGATCCTCGCCCAGCGGGGGGCCGCGGGACATCGCGGCCGAGCGCCGCGTGGCCGGGGAGGAGGCCGTCGGCTTCGGCGGCGCCGGCTGAGCAGGCGCCGGCAGGGCCGCGGCCTCGGGCGTTGCGGAAGAAGCTCGCGACCGCGACCTTGCGCCCACCGAGGCGGTCCGACCACCTCAGGCACAGCTCGAGCACGAGGTCGAGGCGGTCGCCGGTCGGGATCGTCAGGACCAGCGTCTCGCGCGCGCCCGGGCCGACGACCTCGGCGGCCGGGGCCCAGCGCCCCTCGTCCTCGTCCCAGCGCTCGAGCTTGGTCGGGGCATAGCGGCGCCGTCGTCGGCCCGGAGCCGGGCCGAGCGCCAGTCCAGGACCCACGACAGGCCGGTGTCGTTGGCGACCTCGAGGGTCACGAACACGGCCTGCCGGTCCGCGCCGACGTCGCGGTCCTCCCGGGCCCGCTCGCGGACGGCGGTCGAGGCCCTGGGCGTGGTGGAGCCGCGAGGTCTGGCCGGTCTCGCGGGGTCCCGTCCTGGTGGTCGCCGAGCCAGCGCAGCTCGGCCCTGTCCATCGAGCCGCAGGCCGGGAGCAGGGCGGCGGCGGAAGGACGAGAAGGGGGACCGGGAAGCCGGATGCTCTTCACAGGAGGAGGAGGCGGACCGTATCTTCGCCATCCTTGGCCCGCCCCGGGGGGTCCAGGACCATCAGGGGAGCGGGCCCCAGGAGCCTCCCGATGCGAAGCCCAACCCGGTCCCGACCGTCCTGCTGCCGCTGGTCCTGGCCGCCTGGCCACGGCCCAGGTCCCCGAGCAGTCGGCCGAGCTGGACCAGGCGCGGCAGGCCCTGGCCGAGGCCCAGAGGAGATCCGCCTCGATCACGGCCGGGGAGCTCGAGCCACGCGATGACGATCGCCGGCCGGAGTTCGAGGGCCGCCTGACCGGCACGCCCGGCCAGGTCAAGGTCGGCGAGTGGCTTCGTCAAGCGGTTCAAGGACTACGGCTTCCAGCCCTGGGGGCGACCAGGTCCGCGGCCGGCGGCGCGACTGATGCCCAGCGCTACGACGTCACGCACTTCGGGCTCGACCCCAAGTACAGGCCTGTTCAGCGGCAGCAAGCGGCTGCACGACCACGGCGCCTGGCTGCTCGGCACAACGCGGTTGCAGCTCAGACAAGCTCGTCTTCGCCGGCAACGGCTCCAAGGAGGACTTCGCGAGGGCTCCCCTCGAGGGTGCATCGCCGTCGTGCGATGGACATCCCGGCGGGGACTTCCGCAAGGTCACCGGCGAGCTGCTCAGGCCGGCAGCCGCGCCGTGCCCGGGCGCGCGCGCCCTCGTCGTCTGCGCCAGGGCGGCTTCCGAGCGCTCGGTCAACCAGGCGCTCAACTGGCAGGCGCGCTTCCCGGGCCGGCCGGTCGTCGCCCTCGGCAAGAGGACAAGGAGCCGGTCGGCCGCGGCCTGCCGCAGCAGGCCAAGGTCCCGACCCTGGTCCTGGCCGGCGAGGACAACGCGGCCGTGCTCGAGAGGCTCGGGCTGAGCCTCGACCAGGCCTTCGCCGAGGGGACGACGACGCGCGCGCAAGGTCGGGAGACGACCCGGAAGACGTACGCCTGTCCACCACAAGCCCGTCGTCGAGCAAGGTCAGGCGCTGAACGTCGTCGCCCTGCTCGAGGGCTCCCACTCAAGCTGTCCGGAAGCACTGCGTCGTCTACTCCTGCCACATGGACCACGTCGGCCTGGCCGCGGACGGCGAGGTGTTCAACGGCGCCGACGACAACGCGTCGGGCTGCTCGACGGTGCTCGAGATCGCCGAGGCGTTTACGGCAGCTCGCGCGCAAGGACCGGCCCAAGCGCAGCATCCTGGGCTAATCGTCGTCTCCGGCGAGGAGCTCGGGCTGTGGGGGTCGAAGCACTTCGCCGAGGACCCGACCTGGCCGCTCGACCACATCACCGCCGACATCAACATGGACATGCTCGGGCGCAGCACCGAGCGGATCTCCTCCGACACGGTCGCGGTCACGCCGACGTACGAGCACAGGAAGTACGCTTACCCTGGCCCAGGAGGCGTGGATCCTCGGCAAGGCCTTCGGGCTCGAGATGGGCAGCGGCGACAAGTTCGCGCGCAGCGACCGCAACTTCGCGCGAAGGGCGTGCCGATCGTCTTCTTCTCCGACGACGAGCACCCGGACTACCACCAGGTCACGGACACACTGACAAGCTCGAGAGTGCCCCAAGATGGAGAAGATCGCCCGGCTGGCGTTCACTGGGCTTCCGCACGGCCAACCGCGACGAGCCGCCCGACTCGGCGCCTCAACGACTGGGTCGAGCGCTGACCGGGAGCCGGGACACGCCTCGTCCGTCGACCCGCGGTCGACGGTCCACCCCGAATCCACCCGCAACGGAGTCGCCCGATGATCCCCAGGTCCCCTGTCGGCCCTCTGCCTCCTCCCTCCTCGTCCAGGACCCCGCCCGGCCCAGGCCGAGGCGCAGCCGCCCAGGAGGCGGCGGCCCCGTCCCGCGTTCTCCAAGGCCGCCGCCGCCAAGGTCGTCGCCGAGGCGCCCGGGCGATGCAGCTCGTCACCGCCAAGCGGATCAAGGAGCACGCGTTCAAGCTCGCCGGCGGCGAGTTCCGGCTGACCGGCACGCCGGGCCAGAAGAGGCGCCGCCGCGCCGTCGAGCGCGCTCGGCCAGCTCGAGGTTGGAGCCCTGGGGCGACGAGCTCGAGGGCGGCAAGCGCTCGTTCCTGCAAGTGCCCGGTGACGCTGTTCGGGATCGACGATGAGTCGGGCCTGCCTGGGAAGGAGCGGATCTGCCAGCACGGTGGGTGGTTCAACCTGACCGGTCCCCTGACGCGCCGGCGCGGTCACCTCCGAGGGCAAGCTGGTCTTCGCCGGACGCTACGTCGAGAGGCATGGACGTCGCCGACCTCCCCGACGCCTCGAGGCTGCATCGCCGTGTTCACGATGGAGTGGCCCCAGCCGGACCGCCGCCGCAGCGGCCAGCTGCCGGGCATCTACCAGGCGATGCAGGGCATGATCCGGTTCGCGCCCAGCTCCAGCCGGGCCGAGTGGATGGCCCGCGACAACAACGCCGTCGGGACGATCGTCCTCATCGAGGACTACGACCCGGTGTTCCTCGCCATAACATGGCCGGCGTCTGCCGCGGCTGCCCGCTGGTCGCGAGGGGCCACGCCCCAGCGCCGGGCGGCATGATCAGGTTCAGCGGCGGCGGCGGCCGGCGCCGGTGTTCGTCGCCGGCGGCAGGACCGCCGCCGACATGCTCCTCTCCTCGGCCTCGACGCGTCCAAGGTCTTCGCCAAGGGCTCGACCGTCGGCCTGGGGGCGCAGACGCGCAAGCAGTGCCGGCTCGAGGCCGGCCGTTCCGCGAGGAGACCGAGGCCAGCGTCGCGTTGCCCTGCTGCGTGGCAGCGACGAGGCGCTGCCGAGGAGGAGGCCGTGACTCTCCTGCCACATGGACCACAACGGGCCGTCATTCCGACCAGGGCGCGTTCTGGGGAGCGGATTGGCTCAACGCCTCGGGGACCTCGACGTGCTGGCGATCGCCGAGGCCTACCGCCAACTGAAGGGTGACGAAAAGAGCGACCCCAGCGGAGCGTGCTGATTCGTCGTCGTCTCGGGCGAGGAGAAGGGAGCTGTGGGGCTCCGACCACTTCACCCGCAACCCGACCTGGCCGCTCGAAGAACATCCTGGCCGACATCAACATGGACATGATCGGCCGCAGCACCGACAAGGTGCCGCGCACGACGCGATCGCGGTCGCCGAGCAGCGGCTGCGCCAGTGCTCAACCTGACCCGGGACGCCGTGTTCCTCGGCCAGGAGCTCGGCATGCGGTTCACCAACGGCGACAAGTTCTGCCGCAGCGACCACATCAACTTCGCCCGCAAGGGCATCCCGATCGTGTTCTTCTGCGACGACGAGCACCCGGACTACCACATGACCACGGACACGCCCGACAAGCTCGAGTACGACAAGCTCGAGCGGATCGGTCGCATCTCGTTCCTGGTCGGGTGCCACGTGACCCAAGGCGTCTACGTGCCCGACAGCCTCGGTAGCAAGGAGGATTGGTTCAGCGACCGAAGTGACAGGCCGGGCCCCGGCCGCGGCCCGCTGGATTCGGAGAGCGGGTCGGAGGGCGATCATGGGGCGACGCCCCGGACCCGGGGGGCCGAGGCGGCCCCCGTCGGCGTACTGTCGCTCCCGTCTCCCGACCTCGACCCATGTTCCGCCCGACCCTGACCGAGCACATCCTGCTGAACCAGCAGTCCGCCCCACCTGCACCACGCGACCGGGGAGCTCAGCCCCGCGGCCTCGCCCGCCTCGGCCTCGCCGGCCGGATGATCAGCAACCGCATCACCAGCGCCGGCTTCCTCGGCGAGCACGGCGACTTTACGGGCGAGATCAACGTCCGGGGAGGACGTCAAGCAGCTCGACGTCCTGTCGAACGACATCTTCATCCGCGTGTTCTCGACCCTGTCCTCGGTCTGCGGGATCGCCTCGGAGGAGATGGACGAGATCCACTCTACCGAGGACTGGCAGCTCGGCAAGTGCCTCGTGCTGTTCGACCCGCTCGACGGCTCCGGCAACATCGCGATCGGCGGCAGCCTCGGCTCGTCTTCTCGGTCCACCGGCGCCTGTCCGACGACCACCCCGTGACCGTCGGACTACTGCGCAAGGGTCGGAGCGAGATCGCCGCCGGCTACATCCTATGCGGCCCGGCCACGGTCTTCGTCTACACGGCCGGCCAGGACTCGGTCAGCGGGTTCACCCTCGACCGCTCGGTGGGCGAGTTCTTCTGACCCACCCGCACATCAAGATCCCGGGGCAGGGCGGGACCTACTCGGTCAACGAGTCCAACCAGCCCAAGTGGGACGAGCAGGTCGTCCGCCTCGTCGAGTCATGCTGCCGGACCGGCAGGGCCAGCGCCATATAAGCGCGCGGCGCGCTACACAGGCGCCCTCGTCGCCGACTTCCACCGCACCCTGCTCGAGGGCGGGGTGTTCGTAATGCCCGGCGCTCAAGGATCGCCCGCGGGGCAAGCTGCGCTACCTCTACGAGGTCGCCCCGCTGGCCGATCGCCGAGCGCGCCGGGAGCCGGGCCTCCGACGGCGCCGGCCCGTGCTCGACATCGTGCCCGGCGAGCTGCACGAGCGCTGCCCGCTCTACATCGGCACCAGCGCCGACGTCGACTGGTGCGAGGCGCAGTTACGCGGCTGACCGTCGCGCGGGCGACGGTCGGGGCCGCGGCCGAGCCGAAGTGGCGGAACCGGCAGACGCGGCGGACTTAAAATCCGCTGCCCGTACGGGCGTGGGGGTTCGAGTCCCCCCTTCGGCACCACGCAGCCCCCGACCCCTCAGATCCCGAGCAGGGTCCGCGCGACGTTGAAGTAGATCAGCAGCCCGGTGATGTCGACGAAGGTCGTGATCGCCGGGCCGGCGACGACGGCGGCGTCGAAGCCGAGGCGCGTGGCGAGGATCGGGAAGCTGGCCCCGATCAGCGTCGAGGTCACGACCTGCAGGCACAGGGCGATCGCGACGCAGGCCGCGACGAGGGGGACCGAGGCCTGCACGTGCTCGGCCGCGGACCCGGCGACGATGAAGAAGTTGCCGACCGCGACGGTGCCGAGGACGAGGCCCAGGAGCAGGGCCACGCGCAGCTCCTTGAGGAAGACCCGCCCGAAGTCCCGCGGCCTGATCTCCTTGGTCGAGAGGGCGCGGAGGATGACCGAGGTCGACTGGCCGCCGGCGTTGCCGCCGGTCGCGGCGATCATCGGCATGAACAGCGTCAGGATGACGAAGTGGTCGAGCAGGCCGGCGAACTGGCGCATGACGAACCCCGAGGCCAGGCCCAGGAGGAGGAGGCCGACGAGCCAGCCGATGCGCTTGCGGAAGTGGTCGATCGGGCCGGTGCGCAGGTAGCGGTTGACGTCGTGGTCGCCGGCGATGCCGACGAACAGGTCCGCGTCCTCGTTGACCTCCTCGACGAGGACGTCGAGGGCGTCGTCGTGGGTGACGATGCCGACGAGGCGCCCCGCCCCGTCGAGCACCGGCACGGCGATGAGGTCGTACTTCTCGATCTTCTGCGCGACCTCCTCCTGGTCCTCGTCGACCTGCACGGTGACGGTGGCGTCCCACATGACGTCGCGGACCGGCCGCTTGGGCAGGGCCAGGACGAGGTCCTTGAGCGTCGTGATGCCGGCCAGGCGGCGCTCGGCGTCGACGACGTACACGTAGTAGATCGTCTCCTTGTCGGGCGCCTCGTAGCGGACCTTGGCCAGCGCGTCCTTGACGCTCAGGTCGGGCGTCACGACCGCGTACTCGGAGGTCATGATCGCCCCGGCGGTGCCCTCCTCGTAGCTCGCCAGCCGAAGGATGTCGTCCCGTTCGTTCTGGGCCAGGATGCGCAGGATCTGGGCCTTCTGCTTCTTCGGCAGTGCCTCGAGGAAGTCGACGCGGTCGTCGTGGGGCATCGACGACACGATCTCGGCGACCCTGGCGGAGCTTGCGCTTGCGCCCGATGCGCTGCTGGGTCCATTCCGGGAGTACCGAGAAGACCAGGCCCATGTTGCGCTCGTCAGGCAACGCAGGACCTTCCAGCAAAGGTCGGCCGGGAGCGGCGCGAGCAGCTCGGCGACGCTCTGCAGGTGCTCGTTGCGGGCCTGCTCCGAGGAGCTCGTCGAAGGGCAGGACGGGTGCGTCTGACCGGCCTCGGGGCCGTCCTCGGGCCCGGGCTCCTGCTCCTGGTCGCTGTCGCTGCCTGGGTCCTGTGCCGGAAGCCCCCTGCCGAGAGAAGCGTGGCGGAGCAGGATACGGAGTCCGCCGGGCCGGCGGAACTCAGTCGTCGGCCTCGGCCATCGAGATCCGCGGTCGGCGTCGCACCTCGGGGCCTTCGACGAGGTGGCGCCGTGGCGCGAAGGCGAACAGCCGGGCGAGCGATGTCGAGGAAGGACTGGACGCGGTTGTCGTAGGTCAGGACGTCGTTGTAGCCCTGCCGCATCAGGGCGACCTCGTTCTCGACGTCGACCAGGCCGTCGGCGACCTTGCCGACGAGCGCCGAGCCGCGGAGCTCGGGGTTGGCCTCGGCGAGGCCGAGCAGGCGCGTGGCCAGCCGCCCTCGGCCGCGAGGAAGCCCGACACCTCGTCGACGCCGAGCAGGGCACCGCCCGCGTAGCGTGCGCATGTCGGTCAGGGCCTCTGGAGCTCGCTCGTGGGTCAGGTAGCGCCGCGCGACGCTCCTCGAGCCCCGGGATGAGGTCCCGGCGCTTCTTGAGCGAGACCTCGATGTTGGCCCAGGCGCGGTCGATGCGCTCGCGCAGGAACACGAGGTCGTTGTAGTGCAGGACTGATCGTCGCCAGGCCCATGTAGAGCGGGCCGGCCAGCGCAGCCAGGGGATCAGTCGGTCGGCTGGAACGCGCCCGCGAGGCCGAAGCCAGCAGGGCGGCGGTCAGGAGCAGGACGAAGGCCAGGTCGAGCCAGAGCATGCCCCAGCGGGCGATGCGCAGCATGACCTCGCGCTCGCCGAGGTTGGACAGCAGAACGGCTCGCCGTCCTCGCCACGGCGCAGCTCGAGCGACGCCGGTCTCGAGGTCGATCTCGGCCGGCCCGAGGGCGTAGACGGCGTCGCCGAGCTCGAAGGCCGGCTCTCGATGTAGCGCCGGGCGCCCTTGCGCTGGACGCTCGGTGCCGGGTCGTGACCTCGGCGCCCGCAGGCCACCACGGCAACGTGCCGCTGTCGTCGCGGACGAGGAAGCGCCAGTCCTCCCCGCCGGTCCTCGAGCGTGTGCCAGTGGGCGTTCTTGCCGGTGCCGCGGCGCTCCTGCCTGGTAGCGGAAGTGGACGCAGGGCCTGCCGGCGGGCCCGGCGTGGGCGCGTCGCCGTCGCGCAGGGCGACGACGCCAGCGACCTCGGCCAGCCCGAAGGCGACGCCGCGGGCCGGGGCGGTCGGCGAGGTTCTCGATGCAGCGCTTGGTCTTGACCTTGCGGAAGCCGAGCCAGGTCAGGACGGCGGTGCCGCCGACCAGCGCGAGGATCAGCAGGGCGAAGCCGCCGCCGCGGATCCTCGTCGGCTCGAAGTCCTGCTCGTGCCGCTCGAGGAGGGCCCGGTCCTCGGGCGGGAGGGGGATCGTCAGCACGCGCGCGATGCCGAGCATCGGCGCGAGCACGCGCTCGGGGAACGCCGAGCGCTGGCGCATGTAGCGGCGCTGGGCCCGGGCGAGGTCGAGCCGCATGCGGCGCAGCATCTCGCGGCGCTCGGGGGGCACGCGCTCGAAGCCGAGCTCGTCGAACGACACCGGCCGGTCGAGGCCGGCCCACGAGACGTCGTAGCGGGCCAGCTCGGCCCGGATGTGCTCGCTCGTCGCCAGCCTCTGCCGCTGGACGCGGCGCAGGCCGCCCTCGAGGTCGAGCTGGAGCTGGCGGACCCCGAACCAGGCCAGGACGACCGTCGCCGTGACGGTCAGGATCGTCAGCCACGGCAGCAGCCGGTGCATGCCGAGGAGCCAGGCCAGCACGTACAGGGCCACCGACAGCAGGGCGAGGCCGGCGGCGCACAGGAACAGGGCGCCGAGCGCGCGGTCGCCGCGCTCCTCGAGCTCGCTGTACTTGGACAGCAGCGGCTCGAGGTCCCCGGCCGCGTCGAGGCGCAGGTCCATGCCGTCCGGGCGCGGGAAGGCGACGCCGATCGCGATCAGGTGGTCGCCCTGCGCGATGCGCCACTCGGTGTGGCGGTAGTCGCCGACGCGGACCTGCTCCGTGACCGGCAGGCTCGGGCGGAACCCGCGCTCGGGCAGGAGGACCCGGATCGTCCCGGTCCGGTCCGTCAGCCCGAACGGCACGCGGTCCTCGCGGACCTCGACCGTGTCCCAGCGGCCGCCGCCGTCCGAGTCCTTGACCCGGACCTCGCGCACGTAGCGGAAGTAGAGGCAGGGGCGACGGAAGTGGGCGCTGGTCAGGACCTGCCCCTCCGACCCGGCCTCGCCGGCGACGTTGACCTCGCCGGGGACGACCGCGCCGACGACCGTGCGCGGGAGGCGCTCGATCTGCCGGAATTCGCGGACGTGGCCGAACGACGCCCAGGTCAGCGCCAGGCCCCCGGCCGCCAGCGCGAGGCACAGGAAGACGCGCAGCGGGATGAGGAGCGCCCTGACCCAGCCCCTCGCCATCAGCCGTCGATCGGGAACATCATCGGCTTGCGGACCTCGGCCGCCTTGGCCGCGCCGAACAGGAGCCCGCAGAGGTCGAGGGCGAAGTCGAAGGCCGTGCCCGGCCCGCGGCTCGTGACGAGCCTGCCGTCGACCTCGACGGGGTTCTCGGTGTACTTGCCGCAGGCCTTGGCCACCTCGGCCTTGACCGACGGATGGCTGGTCGCGGTCCGGCCCTCGAGCACGCCGGCGGCGGCCAGGGCGATCGGGGCCGCGCAGATCGCGGCGACCCAGCGGTCGCCCTCGGCGAAGCGGCGGATCATGCCGAGCACGCGCTCGTCGGCGGCCAGGCGCTTCGCGCCCTCCCCCCCGCCGGGGAGGACCAGCAGCTCGGCCTCCTCCTCGCCGGTCAGGACGCCGTCCGGGTGCAGGCCGACGCCGCGGCTGGCCTTGACCGGCACGCCCTCGTCGAGGGCGAGCAGGCGGACCTCGGCCCCGGCGCGACGCAGGACGTCGGCGACGATCACGGCTTCCATCTCCTCGACGCCTTCCGCGAGCGGAAGGACGGCATGGACCTTGGTCATGGCTCTCCTCGCTGGCTCTCGGGTGTCCGGGCGAGCATAGCGCCGGAGTCGGTACCCAGGCGTGAAGCTTCGGGGCTCCGGCGAAACCATTCCTCCATCGGACGAGGAAGCTCGCCGATGACCCCTTTGCGCCCTCGCCCCCGTTGCGACCTCGTGTTCCTCGCGCTGGTCCTGCTCCAGCCCGCGGTCCCGGGCCCGGCGCCGGCGGACCCCCGAGCGCCCGCGTCCAGTCCGTCCGGCGCGGCCGGTCCACGCCGGCTGCGTGCGTGGTCGTCGGGGCCGGCCCGGGTCGCGATCACCGACCCGGGCTTCCGCGGGCCGTGCCGCGTCCTGCGCGGGGCCGAGCCGGTCGGGCGGGGCGAGGTGCTCGACTGGCTGCCGGCGGCGGGCCTCGCCGAGCTGCGCGCGCGGGTCGAGGCGGGGGAGCTCCGGCTCGAGCGCGTCCCCGAGCGCGGGACCCTCCAGGAGCCGACGAGGTGCCGAGGGGTGGAGCGCGGGGCGCGCGGCGCCTGCACCGCTCGACCGGCGCGACCTCGACTCAGGCGCCCGGCGCCCCGAGGGCGGTCGGGTTCCCGCCTCGTCTTCGCGCCGGGCGATTGCGCGCCTCGAAGAAAGCTCGCCACTCTGCGAAATCTTCGCTGACTGGGCAGGGGCGGGTCGGTGCACGGTGGCGGTCGCGCAGCGGACCTGGCCCACCGGGTTGCTGCTCTCTTCGTGTCGGCTCATTCACCGGGCCGCACCGGCGGGGACCTCTCTAGCGTCTCTGTCCCCGCCGGGCGGGGTGGAGGCACAGGACCGACCTGCGCCTGTCGCTGCCGGCGGGGCACCTGCGTCGGGCGACCTCGTCGTCGTGCACGTGGGCACGGACCTCGGCCCGGCCGGGTCCGCTCGGGCGCCGCGTTCGACGCGGCCGCCTCGAACAGCTCGGGCTCGGGGCCGCGCCGCCTGCCCGGCGGGCGAGCCGGCACTTCGTCCGCGCGGTCGACGCCGTCCTGGCCGGGCTGCGGTCCGCGTGGCGGCGGGCGGAGCCGCTCGACCGCAGGGACTGCCGGCGCCCTCGCCGGACGGTGAGGAACCCGCGCGCAGGCCCACTGCGAGTTCGACCTGCCGCTCGGCCTGCGCCGCTCGCCGAGGAGCGCGGGGACCGGACCTGCGCGCGGACGCGAGGCTCGGCGTCGAGCACCTGCTCGGGCGGGACTGCGCGCGGCCCTGGGCGGCCGGGACGGCCTGCCGGTGCGGCACGGGGGCGAGCACGGGCGCGGGAGGGTCGAGACCGGGCACTGCTTCCTCGGTCGTCCCTGCTGTGGTCGGTCCTGGCCTGCGACCGCCTGCTGGCAGTGGAGGTCCTCGAGGCCGCGCGCCAGCTCGCCGAGCTCGTGCCGCACGCGATCGAAGCGGCCCGCGAGCTGCGCGACCTGGCCTGGCCGCTGGCCGTGCTGTCGCTGGCGGCCGGGACCTTCGACGACGCGCTGGCCCGGAGCCGGGCGCGCGCGATCGCCTCGCCGCCTGGCCGCGCTGCGCGAGGGACCCGGTCTGCGTCTGGCCCGGGTCGCGCGGGGGGACGAGCTCCGCGTCGAGCTGTGGCTCGTGGCCGGCCTGCTGCTGCCCGCCCTCGACCGCGCCGCGCGCGCCGACGTCGCCGGGGCGGCCGACCTGCGCCGCGACCTCGTGGACGCCCTCGACGCGATCCCCGCCCTGCGCGGACGGCCGACGGCCTGGCTCCTGCGCGTACCGGGCCGGGGCTGGCGGACCACGGGCGGCGACACGGACCCGGCCTTCGAGGTCTTCCTCGTCTGCGGGCTCGCCGAGGTCGGCCTCGGCGGCGCCGCGCTCAGGAGCCGCCGGCGGCGGCTCGTCGAGCGCTGGCCCGGCGACGCCTTCGACCCGGGCACGCAGCTCGCGATCGCCCTGCGCTTCGCCGCGCTCAGGGCCCTGCTGCGCTAACGGATCTCGAGCGGGCCGTAGAGCAGGGCCTGGTCGCGCTCGGACGGCCGGAAGATCTCGACCTCGAGGCTGCGGCCCGGGCGGCGCCGGCGAGGCGGCGACCGTTGTCGCCGGAGCTCTCCTGGACCGACTCGACGAGGTTCAGGAGCTCGGGCATGCCCTGCCGCAGCGGGATCGAGACGGTCGTGCCCCAGAAGTCCTGGCGGCGGTGGCCGACGAGGAGGTCGTCCCGACCGATGCCGAGCTCGGCCGCCGGGCTGTTGGGCTGGACCTCGCGGACGCGCAGGGCCGTGAGGCCGTAGCGGAGGTCCGCGCGGTTGCGGTAGGTCTCGTAGATCCGCTGCAGCAGGCCGGCGTCGGCCTCGACGTCGACGCCCTCGAGGAGCATCCCGGTGTGCCGGAACAGCAGGACCTGCTGGGGGGTCCACGGCGTGACGGTGACGTCCTGGTCATCGCCGCCGCGGCGGATGCGCAGGGTGATGTGGTCGCCGGCCTTGCTGGCCAGGAGCGCCTTGGTGTAGTCCTTGCGGTCCTTGACCTCGCGGCCGCCGACGACGAGCAGCGCGTCGCCGTCCCGCAGGCCGGCCCGGTCGCCGGGACCGCCGGGCACGACCTTGTGCAGCGTCAGGCCGGCGTCGCCCTCGCGGATCGACACGCCGAACGACAGCGGCAGGCTCCCGGCCAGGAGCTCGCCCTCGAAGACCTCGCGGACCGTGTCGACGGGGATCGCGAAGCCGATGTTCTGGGCCTCGCTCTGGATCAGCGTGTTGATGCCGACGAGCTTGCCGGTGATGTCGAGCAGGGCGCCGCCCGAGTTGCCGGGGTTGATCGCGGCGTCGGTCTGCAGCAGGTCCTTGAACTGGATCCCCGGCGCCCCGAAGTGGGAGGCGACGGTCAGGTCGCGGTGCAGCGCGGAGAGCACGCCGGCCGTGACGGTGTTGGCCTGCCCCTTGGGGTTGCCGATCGCGATGAGGGTCTCGCCGACCATCAGCGAGGCCGACTCGCCCATCTGGATCGCGCGGAAGCGGACGTCCTTGTCGTCGCCGACCTCGATGCGGAGCAGGGCGAGGTCGTTCTCGACCGACCGGGACAGGACCTTGGACCAGTAGCGGTCGCCGTCGCGGGTCTGGATCAGCACGCGGAGCCCGGGCATCTCCTGGACCGAGCGCACGACGTGGAAGTTGGTGATGACGAGGCCCTCCTCGTCGACGATGACCCCCGAGCCCTCGCTCTGCTTCTCGAACTCGATGCCCCCGCGGGCCTGCCGGGCGACGCCGACCTGGATGCTGACGACCGAGGGGCCGGCCTTCTCCACGGCCTCGACGATCGGCGTGCGCCGGGGGTCGACCTGGGTCGTCCCGGGGACCTGGCGCAGCCGGTCCTGGAACTGGGCCGCGTCGAGCGGCCGCAGGCCGCTGCGCGACTCCCCGACCGGCCACAGCAGCAGGCCGAAGGCCGTGCCGGCGGCGAAGGCGAAAAGGACGGCGTTTCTGGTGACCTTCATCCTCCGAGTCCTCTCAGGGGCGCGAACGGAGCCAGGACGGACGAGACCCCGTCCGACTCCTGGAGCCCGCCGCGGAGTCGTCCGTCAGCGCACGACCATGATTTCCGACAGGGGCTTGCGCTCCAAGGCCTTGGCCGGGACGCGGCAGCCCTCGGCCGGATAGCCGACCGGAATCAGCATGTAGGGCCGCTCGTTGTCGGGCCGTTCGAGGACCTCGAGGAGGAACCGCATCGGGCTCGGGGTGTGCGTCAGGGTCGCCAGCCCGGCGAGGTGGGCGGCGAGCAGGAACATGCCGACGGCGATGCCGACCGACTCCTCGGGGTAGTAGACCTGGGAGCCGTCGTCGGCCCGGGCCAGCTTGAACACGACGACGAGCCAGGGGGCGCGCTCGAGGAAGGGCTTGTCCTCGGTCGTGCCGAGGGCCGCGAGGTCGGCCAGCCAGGCCTCGTTGGCCCGCCTGCCGTAGAACAGCCGCTCCTCGTGCTCGGCGGCCTCGCGGATCCGGCGCTTCAGCTCAGGGTCCCCGACGCAGACGAAGCGCCAGGGCTGCTTGTTGGCCCCGCTCGGGGCCGTGCTCGCGCAGCGCACCAGGGCCTCGATCGCCTCGCGCGACACCGGCCGGTCGGAGAACTCGCGGACCGTGCGCCGCGTCCTCAGCACCTCGTGGAACCCGGCGAGGTACGCCTCGGGCGGCGCGCCTGGATCGGGCAGCGGGGCGAGCGGGACGGTCTCGGGTGGGGGGAAGCGGTGGGTCATCGATGGGAGGATAGGGGGTGGACCGGAACCGGAACCGGAGCCGGAACCGGAACCGGAACCGTATCCGGAGCCGGAACCGGAACCGTATCCGGAACCGGAACCGGAGCCGGAGCCGGAACCGTATCCGGAGCCGGAACCGGAACCGGAGACGAATCCGAAACCGGAGACGAGGCCGGAACCGGAGACGAGGCCGGAACCGGAGACGAGGCCGGAACCGGAGACGTGGCCGGGGCCGGAGACGTGGCCGGGGCCGGAGACGTGGCCGGGGCCGGAGACGTGGCCGGGGCCGGAGGGGGTGGTGTTTCAGGAGTCGGCGTGCTCAACGGTACCGGTTTCGGTGGGGTCGATACCGGTGGGGTCCTCGTTGGTCCGGGCGGGTCCGGAGCTGGCCAAGCCTGTTCCCCGGGAGGCGGTCCGTTCGACGTGGGTGGCTCCGAGCCGAAGGCTCGGCTCCTCCAGCATCGCCAAGCGATCGAGGTCGACCACGAGCGGGTGTCGAGGATCGGACTCATGATCCCACCTCCACAGCGGAGCCATGGACCCGTTGCCAGATGAGTTCTCACCACCACCCGACTCCCCCCGACTCCGGCACCCATACCGTCTCCGACCACGATCCCGACACCGGCTCCGCCCACGAACCCGACACCGGCTCCAACCACGAACCCGGCTCCGTCACCGGTTCCGGCTCCGGCTCCGGTTCCGGATACGGCTCCGGTTCCGGATACGGTTCCGGCTCCGTCACCGGTTCCGGTTCCGGCTCCGTCACCGGTTCCGGTTCCGGTTCCGGCTCCGTCACCGGTTCCGTCACCGGTTCCGGTTCCGTCACCGGTTCCGGCTCCGCCTCCGTTACCGGTTCCGGCTCCGTCACCGGTTCCGTCACCGGTTCCGGTTCCGTCACCGGTTCCGGCTCCGCCTCCGTTACCGGTTCCGGCTCCGGTCGCTGCCCCGGTTCCGTGCTATCGTCTCCTCCCCGATTTCCCGTCCGACCTCCACTCGGTCCCCCCTCGCCATCCAAAGGACCCCCATGGCCCCGACCGTCGGCGTCGTGCTGTCCGGATGCGGCTACCTCGACGGTGCCGAGATCCAGGAGAGCGTCTGCACCCTGCTGGCCCTCGACCGGGCCGGGGCGACGGTTCGCTGCTTCGCGCCCGACGTGGAGCTCGACGTCCTCGACCACCTGACCGGGCAGCCGACCGGCGAGCGCCGGAACGTCCTGCGCGAGGCTGCGCGGATCACGCGCGGCCAGGTCCGCGACCTCCGCGAGGCCCGCGCCGACGAGCTCGACGCGCTCGTGCTGCCGGGTGGCTTCGGCGCGGCCAAGAACCTGTCGACCTTCGCCACCGAGGGCGGGCAGTGCTCGATCGACGAGGACCTCCTCGCCCTGCTGCGCGACGTGCACGCGGCCGGCAAGCCGATCGGGGCGATCTGCATCGCGCCGGCCCTCGTCGCCAAGGCCCTCGGCCGGGAGGGGCCCGAGCTGACGATCGGCCACGACCGCGGCACGGCCGCGGCCCTCGAGGAGCTCGGCTGCACGCACCGCGACTGCCCCGTCGACGACTACGTCGTCGACCGCGAGCTCCGCATCGTCACGACCCCGGCCTACATGCTCGGCCCGTCGGTCGCCCCGGTCGCCACCGGCATCGACAAGTGCGTGCGCGAGGTCCTCGCGCTGGTGCGGCGATGAGGTCGGCGGGCCTGGCCGGGTCCCTGGCGGCCATCGTGGCCCTGGCCGGATGCGCCGTCGGCCCGGCCGGCGGACAGGAGCCGGAGACGGGGGCAAAGCGCCCGCAGGAGCCAGGGCGGCCGGCGGCGGACGAGGCCGCGGGGCGGGACGACGGGCGGAGCGTCGAGAGCCTCGTCGCGGCGCTCTACGACGTGCTCTCGGGGCCCAAGGGCCGGGCCCGCGACTGGGACCGCTTCAAGGCCCTGTTCTGCGACGGCGCCGTCCTGGCGACGGTCCAGCGCGACCGCGAGGGCAAGCTGCGCCGCGTCCGGCTGACCCCGGCCGGATACGTCGAGCGCTCGGGCGCCTTCGTCGAGCGCGAGGGCATGTTCGAGCGCGAGGTCGCGCACCGGCGCCTCGAGTACGGGGCCGTCGCGGTCGCGTGGAGCACGTACGAGCTGAGGCTCGGCTCGCCCGACGGCCCGCCCAAGGTCCGGGGCATCAACGCCATCCAGTGCTTCCGCGAGGCCGACGGCTGGCGCGTGCAGGCCGTCGTCTGGGACGCCGAGCCGACCGCCGGCCCGATCCCCGACCGCTTCCTGCTGCGCGAGGCCGCGCCGCCCGTCCGCGGCGGAGGGCGCTGAGGTTGCGCTACTACGCCCTCATGTCCGCTGGCTTCGAGCCTCGTGCTCGAGGCTGAGCTGGCCGCGCTCGGCGCGGCCGGGATCGAGCGCCAGGGGGCCGGCTGCTGGTTCGAGGGTGACCGCCTGCTCGGCCGGCGGGCCTGCCTGTGGCTGCGGACCGCGATCCGCGTCCAGGAGCTGCTCGGGGCCTTCGAGGTCCCCGACCGCGACGCGCTGTACGAGGCCGTCCGCGGCTTCGAGTGGCCGGCGCTGATGTCCGCGCGCCACACCCTGTCCGTCCACGCCTCGGTGAACCGCTCGGAGTCGCTGCGGCACTCGCGCTTCGCGGCCCTCGTCGTCAAGGACGCCGTCGTCGACGCCCTGCGCGAGCAACACGGCTCGCGCCCCGACGTCGACCGCGAGGACCCCGACGTGCCGCTGCGCCTCGTCGTCGACGGCGAGCGGGCGCTGCTGTACCGGGACCTCGCGGGCCAGAGCCTGCACAAGCGCGGCTGGCGCCCGATCCAGGTCCGGTCGCCGCTCAACGAGGTCGTCGCCGCCGGCCTCCTGCAGCTGGCCGGCTGGGACCGCCGCAGCCCGCTCGTCGACCCGTTCTGCGGCTCGGGCACGATCGTCATCGAGGCCGCGCTGCTGGCCGCCGACCACGCCCCCGGCCTCGGGCGGCGCTTCGCCTGCGAGCGCTGGCCCGACCACGACGAGCGGGCCTTCGGCGAGCTCAAGGCCGAGGCCCGGGACCGGGCCCGCGACCGGCTCGACTTCGAGATCCTCGGCGCCGACCGGCACGCCGGCGCCCTCGACGTCGCCCGGCAGGCGGCCCGGGCCGCGGGCGTGGCCGGGATGGTGCGCTTCGCGCGCAGCGAGGTCGACCGGCTCGACCCGGGGTTCCGGCCGGCCATCGTCGTGACCAACCCGCCGTACGGCCGGCGCATCGGCTCCGGGGATGACCTCGTCCAGGCCTGGGCCGGCCTCGGCGACTTCCTCCGCCGGCGCTGCACGGGCGCCTCGGCCTTCGTCCTGTCGGGCCGCTCCGACCTCAGCCGGCCGCTCGGCCTCAAGGCCTCGGCCCGGATCCCGGTGCACAACGGCCCGATCGACTGCCGGCTGCTGCGCTACGACATCCGGTCGGCGCCGACGACCGCGCCCGCGACCGGGCCGGAGGTGCCGCCGCCGTCGGCGTGGATCACGCGGCACGCCGCCGGGCTCGCCCCCGGCAGCCGCGTCCTCGACCTGGCCTGCGGCAGCGGCCGGCACACGCGCTGGTTGCTCGAGCGGGGCCACGAGGTCTGGGCCGTCGACCGTGACCTCGGCGGCGTCGCCGACCTCGCCGGCAGGCCGGGCCTCGAGGCCGTCGAGGCCGACCTCGAAGGCGGGGCGGCGTGGCCGCTCGCGGGCCGGCGCTTCGACGCCGTCGTCGTGGCCAACTACCTGCACCGACCGCTGTTCCCCGACCTGGTCGCCAGCCTCGCGCCCGGCGGGCTGCTCCTGTACGAGACCTTCATGGTCGGGCAGGAGCAGCTCGGCCGGCCGAGCAACGCCGATCACCTGCTGCGCGAGAGCGAGCTGCTCGAGGCCTTCGCCGGGCCGCTGACGGTCCTGGCCTTCGAGCAGGGTCGCTTCGCCGAGCCCGAGCCGGCCTACCGCCAGCGCATCGCGGCGCGCGGTCCGGGCGCCGCGAAGGAAGCGGCATCGGCCGATCGCCCGGGCTGAGCCCGTCGCTATGCTCTCCGGCTTCCGCCCCACCCGACGCCCGAGGTCCGATGTCCGCTCCGCTGCTGCTCCCGCTCGTCGCCTGCCTCGTGCAGGGTCCCGTCCCCAAGGTCTCCGTCGCCGAGGTCGGCCGGCGCTCGTTCCAGGCGCGCATCGAGGTGCTCGGCGAGGTCGAGGCCCTGCGTGAGACCCACCTCGCCCTCGAGGTCGACGGCCTCGTGACCGACGTCCCGGTCGAGGAGGGGCAGCGCGTCGCCAAGGACGAGGTCCTGCTCCGCCTCTCGACCGAGAAGCGCGAGCTGTCCCGGGACGAGGCCGCGGCGCGGCTCGAGCTGGCCCGCAAGGAGCTCGAGGACCTGCGCCTCGGCAGCCGCGAGGAGGCGATCCGCGAGGCGCGGGCCCTGCTCGAGCAGAGCCAGGCCCTGCTCGCCGAGGAGGTGCGCGAGCTCGATCGGGTCAACGGGCTCCTCGAGCAGGGCATCGCCTCGTCCAAGGACAAGACCGCGGCCGAGACCAGGACCACGGCCGCGCGGGCCCAGGTCGCGCAGCGGCAGGCCGCCCTCGACCTGCTCGAGAAGGGGCCGCGGGCCGAGCGCATCGCGGCCGCCGAGCAGGAGATGCTCGCGCGCAAGAGCGAGCTGGCCAAGGTCGTGTACGAGATCCGCCAGTCGGCGCTCAAGGCGCCGTTCGCCGGCGTCGTGACCGAGAAGCGGACCGAGCTGGGCACCTACGTCCGCCAGGGCGACGCCCTGCTGACGCTCGTCCAGCTCGACCCGATCGAGGTCCGGGTCACGATGCCCGAGACCTGGGTCGCGCGGATCCGGGCCGGCCAGGAGGCCTCGATCCGGTCCGAGGCCCTGCCGGGGCGGACCTGGAAGGCCGCGGTCGCGGCCGTCGTCCCGCGCGGCTCGAGCCTGGGCCGCGCGTTCCCGGTCCGCCTCGAGCTGCCCAACCCCGAGCACCGCCTGCTGCCGGGCATGTCGATCCGCGCCACGTTCGTGCTGGCCGCGAGCAAGGACGTGCTCGCGATCCCGGCCGACGCCGTCGTCCAGTCCCCGCGCGGGGACGCGGTCTTCGTCGTCGTCGACGGCAAGGCCCAGCGCCGGGAGGTCCGCATCGGGCGCCGGGACGAGGGCTGGCTCGAGGTGCTCGACGGCGTGGCCGAGGGCGAGAAGGTCATCGTCCGGGGCAACGAGCGGCTGCCACCGGGCGGGCCGGTCCAGGTCGTGACCTTCGACGAGGGCAGGGCGGACGGAGGGAAGTAGCCTTGCAACCGATCGCCTTCGCCCTGCGCAAGCCGGTCACGGTCATGGTCGGCGTCCTGCTGGTCGTGCTGTTCGGCACCCTGGCCCTGGTCGCGCTCCCGGTCCAGCTCGTCCCCGACGTCGACAAGACGATCCTCACGGTCAAGACCGAGTGGGAGGGCGCGTCGCCGTTCGAGGTCGAGCAGGAGATCCTGTACGAGCAGGAGCGGCGCCTCAAGAGCATCCCCGGCCTCGACAAGATGACCTCGACGGCCGCGCGCGGCAGCGGCACCGTCGAGCTCGAGTTCGGCGTCGGCATGGACAAGGACCGGGCCCTGCTCGACGCCAGCGACAAGCTGCGCCAGGTCCAGCGTTATCCCGAGAACGTCGACCAGCCGGTGCTCAGCGCCGGCGAGACCCAGGGGGCCAGCGCGATCGCATGGTTCGTGCTCCAGCGCACGGCCGACTCGCCGTACGCCCCCGATGACCTCCCGCTGCTGCGGACGATGATCGTCGAGGACGTGCAGCCGATCCTCGAGCGCGCGACCGACGTCGCCCAGGTCGGGATCTACGGCGGCATCGAGCGCGAGGTCCACGTCGAGGTCGACGCGGCGGCCCTGGCCGCCCGCGAGCTGACGCTCCTGACGGTCCGGGACGCGATCCGGGCCCACAACATCGACGTCTCGGCCGGCGAGCTCGAGGACGGCAAGCGGACGATGCTCGTGCGCACGGTCGGCAAGTTCACCGACCTCCACGAGCTGTCCGACCTCGTCCTCGTCCGCCGCCAGGGCGAGCCGATCCGGCTCAGCGACGTCGCCCGCGTGCGCATCGGCTACAAGGAGCCGACCTCGATGGTCCGGGCCCTCGGCAGCCCGTCGATCGCCGTCAACGCGACCAAGCAGAGCGGCTCCAACGTGCTCGAGGTCATGGCGAGCCTCCAGGAGAAGGTCGCGGAGGTCAACGACACGATCCTCAGGCCCAAGGGCGTCGAGCTCGTCCAGGTCTACGACCAGACGATCTACATCGACTCGGCCATCGACCTCGTCGTCCAGAACCTCTGGGTCGGCGGCCTGCTCGCGATCGGCGTGCTGTTCCTGTTCCTGCGCAGCGTCGGCAGCACCTTCGTCATCGGCCTCGCGATCCCTGTCTCGGTCCTCGGCGGCTTCCTCGGCCTCGCCGCCCTCGGACGGACGATCAACGTCGTCAGCCTCGCCGGCATGGCCTTCGCGGTCGGCATGGTCGTCGACAACTCGATCGTCGTGCTCGAGAACATCGACCGGCGGCGCAGCCTCGGCGAGCGGGGCTGGACGGCGGCGCTCGAGGGCGCCAAGGAGGTCTGGGGCGCGGTCCTGGCCTCGACGCTGACGACCCTGGCCGTGTTCCTCCCGGTCGTGTTCATGCAGGAGGAGGCCGGCCAGCTCTTCCGCGACATCGCGATCGCGATCAGCTCGGCCGTGCTGCTGTCGCTGTTCGTGTCGGTGCTGTTCATCCCGATGGCGGCCTCGCGGCTGCTCAAGCGGCACAAGGTCGTCGCCGAGGGCGAGGAGACCAGCCGCTTCGCCGGGCCGATCGCCGACCTCGCGCAGTGGCTGCAGGGCGGGCTGGGCCGCCGGCTCGCGACGGTCTTCGGCCTGACCGGGGCCTCGCTGGCGCTGTCCTGGCTGATGCTGCCGCCGATGGCGTACCTGCCGGGCGGCAACCAGAACCTCATCATCGGCTTCATGATCACGCCGCCGGGCTACTCGATGAGCGAGTTCGAGCGGATCGGCGAGCACATCGAGAAGCGGCTGCGACCCTACTTCGTCGCCCTGGACGAGGACCACGAGCTGGCCCCGGAGCTGCGGCGGCCCGCGTGGTATCAAGGCCCCCAGCCGCTGCCGGGGATCACGAACTTCTTCTTCGTGACGTTCGGCAGCTCGGTGTTCATGGGCGCCCGCAGCGACGACGACCGCAACGTCCGGCCGCTGATGCAGCTCATGACCTACGCCGCGGCCGAGATCCCGGGCGTGATGTTCTTCCCCAACCAGGCCTCGCTGTTCGAGCGCGGCCTGTCCTCGAGCAACAGCATCGACCTCGAGGTCCAGGGCTACGACTGGGAGCAGCTCAAGGGCACGACCCAGCAGCTGCAGTACGCGATCGCCCAGCGGTTCGGCTGGCCGCGCTCCGACCCGGGCAGCTACGACCTCGGCGCCCCCGAGCTCCGGCTCGAGCTCGACCAGGCCCGGGCGCTCGAGCTCGGCGTCTCGACCCGCGACCTCGGCTACATCGTCAATTCGATGGTCGACGGGGCGATCGTGTCCGACTACCTCGAGCGCGGTATCCAGCTCGACGTCAAGATCCCGCCGATGGTCCGGCACGAGGGTCGCGTCGAGGACCTGGAGCAGGTGCCGGTGTGGACGCCGGCCGGCGGCCAGGTCCCGCTGGCCAGCCTGGCGCACTTCGTCGAGACCAACAGCCCGACCTGCGCCGCGTCGAGCAGCTCCGGTCGATCAAGCTCGTCGTCCAGCCGCCGCCCGGGGTCGAGGTCTCGGTCGCGATGGACCGGCTCGAGCACGAGATCCTGGCCCCGATGCGGGCCGACGGCCGGCTCCCGTCGACGATCCGGACCTGGCTGACCGGCACGGCCGACAAGCTCGTCCAGGCCCGCGAGTCCCTGCAGGGCAACTTCCTGCTGGCGATCCTGATCACGCATTCTGCTGTCGGCCCTGTTCGAGAGCTTCCTGCACCCGATCGTCGTCATGGTCTCGGTGCCGCTGGCCGGCGTCGGCGGCATCGCCGCCCTGCGCCTCGCCCATGTGATGACCGGGCAGCAGATGGACATCCTGACGATGCTCGGCTTCGTGATCCTGATCGGCACGACGGTCAACAACGCGATCCTGATCGTGCACCAGGCCCTGACGCTGATCCGCGAGCAGGGCATGGAGCGCGGCCTGGCCCTGCACGAGGCCGTGCGGACGCGCGTCCGGCCGATCCTGATGTCGACGCTGACCTCGGTGCTCGATGCTGCCGCTGATCCTGTTCCCGGCGCCGGCAGCGAGCTCTACCGCGGCCTCGGCAGCGTCGTCGTCGGCGGTCTCCTGCCTCGACCGTGTTCACGCTGTTCGTCGTCCTGGCCCTGTTCGCCCTCGTGCAGGACCTCATGCACAAGGTCTGGCGACCGGCCGTCGAGCAGGAGGGCTGAGGCCGGGGCCGGCCCGGCCCCGGTTCAACCGCCCATGAACTGGGTGTTGAAGCCGATGAACACCTGGAACTCGGGCTGCCCCGGCCCGTCGTGCAGGACCGTGAACTGCGGCTCGATGAAGAAGTTGAGCACCGTCTTCCCGGCCTTGACGACGTGGCCGATGCCGAAGCCGATCGGCACCGAGTAGTCGCCCCGCTCCAGGTCGAAGCCCCAGATCCCCGTGCTGCGGAAGTAGGTGCCGCCGCCGAGCTGCAGCATCGCGAAGGGCTGGATCGCGAGGATGTTGACGTCCGGGGCCCGGTCCTCCCCGGCGAACTTGTGCTGCCACGTCACGAGGCCGCCGTACTGGACCTGGTCGGACGTGGCGTCGAACAGGACCGCGGCGAAGCCGGCCGACCACTGGTCCGTGCCGAGCTCGTCGGCCGTCGCGGTCGGCAGGCCCAGCAGCGGGCCGACGCCGTAGGACACGCTCGGGTCCCCCGAGTCGAACAGGTAGGCCGCGAAGACGTTGGCGTCGCCCAGCCCCGACTCGGCCTGGCCCGGCCCCGTCGGCACGGTCTGCAGCGGCAGCGACGCGCGCACCAGCCAGTCGCCGAAGCCGGTCGCGACCGGCTGCGCGTAGCGGAGCCAGGCCGTGTTGGCCGTCTCGTCCGTGCCCGAGAGCTCGGAGACGTGGTAGTTGTGCACGTTGATCGCCTTGAAGTTGGCCAGCGGGTTGTTGGCCTGCTTGAGCGCGTCCTTGTCGGCTCCGGCCTCCTGCCCGAGCAGGGCCGGGTCGACCCGCGGGTGCGTGGTCCAGGCGCAGGACGTCGCGGTGGGCAGGAGGGCGAGGGCGACGACGACGACGGCCGAGGTACGCATGGCAGGGCTCAACGGACGACCTGGAGGGTGATCGGGCGGGAGCGCATGATACGCCCGTTCCGGTCGCGCGCCTCGAACCAGGCGATCCACGTGCTCAGCGGCTCGAGCCGCGTGGACCAGCGCCACGAGGCCCGGGCGGCGTCGGTCCACGCGAACGCGTGCGCCCCCGGTCCGGCCTCGGCGACCAGCACGAACGACGGGCCGGCCAGCATGCAGCGGACCGGGCAGTCGGGGCCGGGCACGGGCGGGGCGAGGCGGTCGAGGAGGTCTCCGGCCGGGTGCGCGAGCCTGGCGTCGAGCGCGGGCGCGGGCAGCGTCGCGGCGCGGGACCAGGCGTGGACGCGGCCCTCGAGCGGCACGAGGTCGGCGGCGGTGACGACGAACCCGCCGAGGCCGCCGCGGGCGAGGGCCTCGAGCAGGAAGCCCGCGTCGGGGGTCCAGGTCGCGTGCCCGTCGGCGCCGAGCCCGTGCCTCAGCGGCGCGCCCGCGTGGCCGTCGGCGAACACCGGCGCGACCATCAGGGACGCGGAGTCGCCGCCGGCGACGACGACCTCCTCGATCCCGAACGCCGTGACCGGGCCGTCCACGAACGTGAGCCGGTCCGGCCCGGCGACGCGCAGGCCGAGCTCGGTCCGCGCCTCCGCGTGGTCGAAGCGCTGCAGCTGCAGCAGGTCGGCGCCGGGGTCGCCGACGCCGGCCGGATTCCAGACCAGGAACCGGGCCCCGGCCTCGAGGGCGGCGCGCAGCGGCGAGGCGAGGCCCTGGACGGCCTCGGCGTCGGCCACCGGCCGGTGCGTGCAGGTCAGGTCGACGATGGGGTTGCGCGCGCCGGTCACGAGGCTCGAGCGCAGGGGGAACGCGATGCGCGGCAGGAACAGCGAGATGCCGCGTCAGGCCTCGGGCAGGGCCACGACGGCGACCGGCGCGGCGACGTCGGCGAGGCGTCGGTCGGCCTCGGCGCCGACGCGCCTGGAGATCGCCAACGCCTCGTGGGTCGCCGACACGCGGTCGGCGAGGGCGAGCACCGAGCCGCCGAGGGACACGACGAGGCCGAGCACGACGGCCGCGGCCCAGGGCGCGCGGGCGGCGAGGCCCGCGTCGAGGCCCGCCGCCCACAGCCAGGAGGCGCCGGCCACGGCCCAGATCAGCACGCGCGAGCCGCCGAAGTCGAGGCCGACCGGGTGGGCGATGCCGGGTAGGAGCTGGACGACAAGCAGGAGCGCGAGGACCGCGGCCAGGCGTCGGGGTGCGCGCGCGACGAGGACGGCGGTGAGCGCGAGGACCGCGGCCAGGGCCGCCGCCAGGGCCGGGCCGCCGCCCAGCGCGAGGGCCGGGGACAGCAGCAGGGTGAGCCGCTCCGGCAGGGTCGCGAGGCCGGCGAGGGCGTCGCCGCCGCCCGGGCCGGCGAGGAAGGTGCGCGCCGGCCCGAGGGCCTGCAGGCGCAGCAGCCCGTAGAGCGCCAGCGGGACGACCAGCGGCCACAGGCAGGCGAGCCAGCGCGCCGGCGGCGCGCCCCGCGGCGGCGGCCGCCAGCCGACGCCGACGGCCCCGAGCAGGACGGTCGCGACGACGGTCAGCGCGCCCGACTCGCGGCACAGCACGGCGAGCAGCAGCAGCAGCGCGGCCGTGACGGCCGAGGCCCGCGAGGCCGTGTCGCGGTGCCGGATCCACGCGAGCACGCTGCCGAGCCCCAGGCACAGCTGCAGGACCTCCGGCGAGGCCGAGAACCACTGCGCCGGCTCGACCGCGACCGGATGGACGGCGAAGAACACCGTGCCGGCGACGAGGGCCGCGGGCCGCCGGACGAGGCGCCGCGTGACGAGGGCGAACAGCAGGGTCGCCGCCGCCCACAGCAACGGGCCGAGCAGGAACATCGCGTCGGTGCCGAGGCCGACGAGGCCGATCCACGCGCCGTACGACAGCGTCGACAGCGGCCGGTAGTACGGCCAGGTCTCGCTGGCGAGCCAGGGCGTGACCCAGTCCTCGGCCACGAGCCGCCAGGACAGCGCCGCCGGGTCGTCGGGGGAGGTCAGCAGCGGGCGGAGCAGCCAGTCGTCGGCCCTGAGGCCGACCGGCCACGCCCACAGGCCCAGGAGGAGGCAGAGGCCGACGCCCGTGGCCGCGGCCAGGGTCGCGGCCCGAGCCGTCACTCGGCCCAGGCCTCGATCGGCGGGCAGGTGCAGACGAGGTTGCGGTCGCCGTGGAGGTCGTTGACGCGCGAGACCGGGGGCCAGTACTTGTGGTCCCTCGTCCAGGCGGCCGGGAACGCGGCCTGATCGCGGGTGTACGCGCGGTCCCAGGTGTCGGCGGTCACGGCCGCCGCGGTGTGGGGGGCCTGCTCGAGCGGGTTGTCGCCCTTCGGCAGCCGGCCCTCCTCGACGGCGCGGATCTCGTCGCGGATCGCGATCATCGCGTCGCAGAACCGGTCGAGCTCCTCCTTGGCCTCGCTCTCGGTCGGCTCGACCATCAGCGTCCCGGCGACGGGGAAGCTCATCGTCGGCGCGTGGAAGCCGTAGTCCATGAGCCGCTTGGCGATGTCGACGGCCTCGATCCCCGCCGAGGCCTTGAACGGCCTCGTGTCGAGGATGCACTCGTGGGCGACGAAGCCCTCGGGCCCCTTGTAGAGCACGTCGTAGTGGCCGTGCAGCCGGCGGGCGACGTAGTTGGCGTTGAGGATGGCGACCTCGGTCGCCTCGCGCAGGCCCTCGCGGCCCATCATCCGGACGTAGGCCCAGGAGATCGGCAGGATCGCGGGACTGCCCCAGGGCGCGGCCGAGACCGGCCCGATGGCCTTGTCGCCCCCGGTCGCGACCAGGGGGTGGCCGGGCAGGAACGGGGCCAGGTGGGCCGCGACGCAGATCGGGCCCATGCCCGGGCCGCCGCCGCCGTGGGGGATGCAGAACGTCTTGTGCAGGTTGAGGTGGCAGACGTCGGCGCCGAGGAAGCCGGGCGACGACAGGCCGACGAGGGCGTTGAGGTTGGCGCCGTCGAGGTAGACCTGCCCGCCGTGCTCGTGCACCGCGTCGCAGATGTCGCGGATCCCCTCCTCGAACACGCCGTGCGTCGACGGGTAGGTGACCATCAGCGCCGCGAGGCGGTCGGCGTGCTGCGCTGCCTTGGCGCGGAGGTCGCCGAGGTCGATGTTGCCGTCGTCGTCGCAGCGCACGACGACGACCTGCATGCCGGCCATCATGGCCGAGGCGGGGTTCGTGCCGTGGGCCGAGCCGGGGATCAGGCACACGTCGCGCTGCTCCTGGCCGTTGGCCCGGTGCCAGGCGCGGATCACGAGGAGGCCGGTGAACTCGCCCTGGGAGCCGGCATTGGGCTGGAGCGAGCAGGCCGCGAAGCCGGTCAGGTCGCAGAGCCAGGCCTCGAGCGTCGCGAACAGCCGGTCGTAGCCGCGCCGCTGGTCGGCGGGGACGAACGGGTGGAGGGCCGCGAAACCCGGCCAGGTCACCGGGATCATCTCGCTGGTCGCGTTGAGCTTCATCGTGCACGACCCGAGCGGGATCATCGACGTCGTCAGGCTGAGGTCCCTCTGCTGCAGCCGGTTGAGGTAGCGCAGCATCTCGGTCTCGCTGCGGTGCCGGTGGAACACCGGGTGCGTGAGGATCTCGTCCGCGCGGGCCAGCCCGGCCGGCAGGGGCCGGACGCGGCGGGCCGAGGCGGCGAGGTCGAGGTCGGCCGGGTCGCCGCCGAAGACCTCGTAGAGGTCGGCGAGGTCGCGGTCCTCGACGGTCTCGTCGAGGTTGAACGACACCGCGCCCGGGCGAGGTAGCGGAGGTTGATCTCCTTGGCCTCGGCGCGGCGGCGGACCTCGGCCTGGTCGAGCGGGCCGCCGGACAGCTCGAGGCCGTCGAAGAAGGCCTCCTCCTCTGAGCGCCAGCCGAGGCGCCGCAGCGCCTCGCCGAGGGCGCCGACCTGGCCGCGGATCCGCTCGGCGATCGCGCGCAGGCCCTCGGGGCCGTGCCAGACCGCGTACATCGAGGCCATGATCGCGAGCAGGACCTGGGCCGTGCAGATGTTGCTCGTCGCCTTCTCGCGGCGGATGTGCTGCTCGCGGGTCTGCAGGCTCAGGCGCAGGGCGGGCCGGCCGTCGGCGTCGACCGAGACGCCGATGATCCGGCCGGGGATCTGCCGCTTGTACTCGTCGCGCGTCGCCATGTAGGCGGCGTGCGGGCCGCCGAGGCCCATCGGCACGCCGAAGCGCTGCGTGTTGCCGACGACGATGTCGGCGCCGAGCCGGCCCGGCGCCTCGAGCAGGACCAGCGCCAGCGGGTCGGCCGCGCAGGCGACGAGGGCGCCGGCGGCGTGGGCGCGCTCGCAGAGCCCGCGCAGGTCCGCGACGCGGCAGTGCGTGTCCGGGTACTGGACGAGGCAGCCGAAGACCTCGTCGTCGAACGCGAAGTCGGCGACCGGGCCGACGGCGACCTCGAAGCCGAGCGGCTCGGCGCGCGTGCGCACGACCTCGATCGTCTGCGGGTGGCAGGCGTCCGAGACGAGGAAGCGCCCGCGATCCTTGCCCTTGGCGACGCGGTGGGCGAGGGCCATGGCCTCGGCCGCGGCCGTGGCCTCGTCGAGCAGGGAGGCGTTGGCGATCTCCAGCCCCGTGAGGTCGAGGACCATCGTCTGGAACGTCAGCAGGGCCTCCATGCGGCCCTGCGAGATCTCGGCCTGGTACGGGGTGTACTGGGTGTACCAGCCGGGGTTCTCGAGCACGTTGCGCAGGATCACCGGGGGCGTCCGCGTGCCGTGGTAGCCGAGCCCGAGGTAGCTGCGCCAGACGCGGTTCTCGGCCGCGATCGACGCGAGCTCCTCGAGCACCTGCTGCTCGCCGTGGGCATGGTCGAGGCCGAGCTCGCGACCGCTGAGGATCCTGGCCGGCATGGCCCGGGCGACGAGGTCGCCGAGGCTGTCGAGGCCGAGCAGGCCGAGCATCTCGCCGTACTGGGCGCGGCGCGGGCCGAGGTGGCGGCTGACGAAGTCGTCGGTGCGGGGGAAGGCGGTCAAGGCTCCGGGCTCCCGTCGGGATCGGTTCGCGGGCAGGCGGCCGGGAGCCGGGCCCCGGCCGAAAGGACCGGGGATTCTAGGACGAGACCGCCCGCGGTCCCGCCGGTTTTTGTCCGGGGGCGCGGGCGGTCCGGCCGGGCGTGGGCGGGGCTACTTCTTGCCCTCGGCCTCCGCGAAGCGCTCGCGGAGCGCGTCGAGGCCGTCGACCGACAGGAAGTGCTTGGTCAGGCGCAGGAGGTTCCGGGCGGTGCGCGTGTCGGGGTCCTTCACGAGGTACGAGAGCCGCCGGAGGTTGGGCCTCCAGCGCTCGCCGGCCCGCTCGCCGAAGTTGGCCGCGAACAGGCAGACCTGCAGGCCGGCGTCCTCCCCGGCCATGCGGTCGGCCCGGTCGAGGTAGAGCTCCCAGGAGCCCTCGTCCTCGTGGCCGACGACGCGGAGGTCGAGCAGCCACAGGCCCAGGTCGAACCAGGCCAGGGCCCGCTCGGTCGGCTTGGACCCCGGGCGGGCCTCGCACTCGATCAGCGCCCGGCGCAGGCCCTCGGCGATCGCGGCCCCGGCCGCGGCCGCGGAGGCGCTGGCCTCGCGGCTCTCGCGACCCGGGCCCATCAGGGTCAGCGCCGCGCGCCGGAGCGTCTCGAAGTGGACCTCGGGATCCTGGCCGGCGGCCAGGACGGCGAGGGTCTCGCCGGCCAGGTCACCCAGGGCCAGCGGCTTGGCGCCCTTGTCGCCCGGTAGCGGGATGCTCCTGGCGTCCCCGATGTCGAGGGGCACGCAGATCGTCGGGGGGCCGACCCGGACGGGCGCCGGGGCCAGCAGGATCAGGGCGAGGGGAACAAGGAGCTTGGTGGCGTTCATGTCGGTCTCCATCCGGGTCCGGGGGACAGGACGGAATCGCAGCCGGATCGTTAGCGGCCATCTTCGAAGCCGACTTCGAGCGAACCGGACGTGCCTGACACCCTGTCAGGAAACCGTTCCGGATCCGAGGTTCCGAACGGAAGGGTTTCCCGGGAAACCCTTCCTTCGGGATCTCAGAGACGTCAGAGGTACTTTCGGCCGGTCAGGCGGAGGACCTCGGAGTGCAGGAACCGGTCGACGATGTCGGCCAGGTGGTGGAAGTCCATCTTCTTGAGGATCGGGTCATAGGCCCGGAACACCTTGTTCCCGAACATGCCCTGGAAGTCGACGACGATGCGCACGACCTCGGTCTCGGGGCGCTCCCTCCGGGCCTCCTCGCGGCGCGTGACCGCGGCCTCGGCCCAGCGGCCGACCATGGCCTGACGGTTGGCCTCGGCGTCGGCGAGGGCCTCCTGGGCCGCCGCCTCCCGCTGCTCGATGTCCGCGACGGCGAGGTCGTCCTTCTCGACCTTCGCGACCTGGCTGCGCTGGACGGTCATCTCGCCGCCCTCGACGCGGAGCCTGATCGTCGTGTCGTTCTCCTCGAGGACCTTGCCCTCGAGGAACGCGGCGGCGTTGCCCTCGGCGCCATCGCTCGCGGCCTTGAACCAGACCTTGTCGGCGTGGGCGGTGCCTGCGACGAGGCAGGACGCGAGGAACAGGGAGCAGAGGGCGGGGACGGACTTCATGTTGGTGATCTCCGGGTTGCTGGGTCGTGGACCGGAGATCCTAAACCAACGCGCGTGCGTGCGTCGCGGGGGGCGCGCACGCGCGAGCGACGGGTGAGCTGCAGGGGGCGCGCACGCGCGCGTGGGCGGACGGACGCGTCGACGACGCGCGCGCGCAGGGTGTCGGGAAGCTTCCATGTGATGGCCCGCACCGCGGCGCGCGAGCCGGTGACCGACGTCGAGGGCGCGGCCGGGGACGCCGCCGCGCCGGCGCGGGCACCCGACGGGCGGCCCCGGGGCTCGACCCGCCCCTCGACCCCCCGGACCCGGGGGTCCCCGACGTGGAAAGATCCCCCGGTGGGTCGTACCTTCGTCTGCCCGGATCCCCCCGTGGGGCCCACGCGCGGCGCGGTGCTCCGTGAGCAGCGGGGGAGCCCGGGAGCCAAGGAGGAACCCATGTCCGGCAGCAAGGATGTCCGCGTCGAGACCGACAGCCTCGGAGAGGTCGAGGTGCCCTCCGACCGCTACTGGGGGGCCCAGACCCAGCGCTCGCTCGAGAACTTCCGGATCGGCGGCGAGCGCATGCCGCTGCCGATCGTCCGCGCCCTCGGGATCCAGAAGAAGTGCGCCGCCCAGGCCAACCTCGAGCTCGGCCAGCTCGAGCCCGAGCTCGCCGGGCTGATCGTGACCGCCGCCCAGGAGGTCATCGACGGCGCGCTGGACGAGCACTTCCCCCTCGTCGTGTGGCAGACGGGCTCGGGCACGCAGAGCAACATGAACGCCAACGAGGTCATCTCCAACCGGGCCATCGAGCTGGCGGGGGGGGAGATGGGCAGCAAGCGGCCGGTCCACCCCAACGACCACGTCAACCGCGGCCAGTCGAGCAACGACACGTTCCCGACGGTCATGCACATCGCGGCCGCGCTCGAGGTCGCCCGCGAGCTCCTCCCGGCGCTGCACCGGCTGCACGCGGCCCTGGCCGCCAAGGCCGAGGCCTTCGCCGGCATCGTCAAGATCGGGCGGACGCACCTCATGGACGCGACGCCGCTGACCCTGGGGCAGGAGTTCTCCGGCTACGCCCGCCAGGTCGAGCTCGGCATCGCCCGCGTCGAGCGCGCCCTGCCGTCGGTCCTCGACCTCGCCCAGGGCGGCACGGCAGTCGGCACCGGCCTCAACGCCAAGAAGGGCTTCGACGCGCTGTTCGCGCGCAAGGTCGCGGCCGAGACCGGGCTCGCGTTCCGGCCGGCCGACAACAAGTTCGAGGCGCTGGCGGCGCACGACGCGCTCGTCGAGCTCAGCGGCGCCCTCAACGTGCTGGCGACCTCGCTGATGAAGGTCGCCAACGACGTCCGCCTCCTCGGCTCGGGGCCCCGCTGCGGGATCGGGGAGCTCCGGCTCCCGGCCAACGAGCCCGGCTCGTCGATCATGCCCGGCAAGGTCAACCCGACGCAGTGCGAGGCCATGACGATGGTCTGCGCGCAGGTCATGGGCAACCACGTGACGGTGACCGTGGCCGGGGCCACGGGGCACTTCGAGCTCAACGTGTTCAAGCCGGTCATCGCCTACGACGTCCTGCAGTCGATCAAGCTGCTCGCCGACGCGAGCGTGAGCTTCGCCGACAACTGCGTGGCCGGTATCGAGGCCGACGAGGAGCGCATCGACAAGCTCATGCACGAGTCGCTGATGCTCGTCACCGCGCTCAACCCGCACATCGGCTACGACAACGCGGCCAAGATCGCCAAGAAGGCGTGGGCCGAGAACAAGACCCTGGCGCAGGCCGGCGCGGACCTCGGGCTGCTCGGCGAGGAGGACTTCGCGCGCTGGGTCGACCCGGCCCGCATGATCGGGCCGGAGGATTGACCGCCCCCGGGCCACGGACCTGGGCCGCCCTGCCGCTCGCGGCCTGGGCGCTGTTCCTGCTCGCGGTGCCGTTCCTGCCGACGCAGGACGGCGGCGCCCACGTCGCGACCGGCTCGATGTGGTGGGACTGCCTGCTCGGCCGAGGTCCCGCCAGCCTCGTCTACGAGCTGCACGCGGGCATGGCCACCAACGTCCTGTCCAACCTCCTGCTCGGCGGCCTGCAGTGCGTCGGCCTCGGCCCGCGGCTGACCGAGGCCCTGTTCGTCCTGCTCCTCCTGGCCCTGCTCGTCGCCGCCTGGCGCCCCCTGCTCCGCCGCGCCGGCGCCCCGCCGTGGGCCGTCGCGCTCGTCCTGCTGCCGTTCGGCGGGCAGGTGCTGGCGATGGGCTTCTACAACTTCATGCTCGGCGTGCACCTCGGGCTCCTGGGCTTCGCGCTGCGCGGGGACCGCGCGTTCCGGCCGGCGGGCGACGCCCTGTTCGTCCTCGCGCTGCTCGCGCACCCCCTCGGCGCCGCGACCTGGCTCGGCCTCGTCGGCGGGCGGGCCCTGCTGCGCGCGCTGCCGGGTCCCTGGGCCGTGGGGGGGCCGGTCGAGCCCCGGCGGCAGGCCCGCGTCCTCGTCGCGCTGCTGCCCCACCTGCTGCTCCTGTACTGGGTGACCAAGGTCTCGGCCGGCGAGGTCGTGCCCGACCTCGGCACGACGGTCGGACCCGACGTCGAGTTCGCCAGGCAGTGGCCCGACCTCCTCGGCGCGGCGTTCGTCCCGCTCCGCGGTGAGCCGGCGCTGCCGGGCCTGCTCCTGCGCGTCGCGCTGCTCGCCCTGCTGGCCGGCCGCCTGGTCACCTGCTGGCGCGCCCTGCCCGGGGACGCGCGCCGCGCCCGGCTCGAGCTGGCGCTGCTGGCCCTGCCGCCGCTCGTGCTGTCGGGCCTCGCCCCGCCGATCCTCGGGCCCGCGACCCACCTGCGCGAGCGCGCCGCGTACCTGGCCTGGCTGCTGCTCCTCCCGGCCCTGGCGCCGGTGCCCGCCGGGGGGCGCGTGCCCCGCCCGGTCGCGGGCGGCGTGCTCGTCGCCGGGCTCGGGATCCCGGCGCTGGTCCTGCCGGCGCTGTTCGCCCTCGCGCGCCTGCAGCAGGACCTCCTCGACCGCCTCCCCGTGCCCCGCCGCGGCGCCATCGTCCTCGCCGGCTTCGACCAGATGACCCGCGACTCCCTGCTGCGGGTCATGCAGCCCGGCGGCGTCGTCGCCGAGCCCGTCGTGCCGCGTGACTACCGCCGCTACAGCGTCGCGTGGAACCGGGCGCGGCTGACCTTCGAGCCGTGGCTCCACCTCGGCTACCGCTGGGCGCACGAGGGAGGCGCCGTCAACCTCAACAACCACCAGGCCTGGTACCCGCACTCCCCGATCCGCTACCGGGACCCCCGCGACCGCCCGTCGCTGGAGTTCCGCAACCTGCTCGAGTACGCGGCCCGGTTCTTCCCGGTCGCCGCGGCCGGCGGTCTCTGCGACGAGCTCCTGCTGATGAACCTGCCCGAGGACTGGCCGACCTGGCTCGAGCCCCGCCTCGGCGCCTCGTGGCGGATCGACGGCCGCGGCCCGACCTTCGCGCGCCTCGTGGCCGTCGACCCTCCGGGCGTGCCCCACGGGCACCCCCTGCTGCAGGGCGCCATCCCGCACGGCGCCGCGCCCGTGCCGGTCCGGCCCAACCAGGGCCCGACGATCGACGCCGGCCCGGCCCGGGCCCACCGCCGCTTCGCGGCGTTCCTGGTCGCCCCCGACCTCCGGCGCTTCGAGGACGCGCCGCCCGACCTCGTCGCGCCGCCCGAGGGCCGCTTCGACGCGGACGGGCGGTTCCGCTTCACGCGGCTCGCGCCGCCCGCGACCGGGCAGGGCTTCCTCGTGCTGCTGCCGCAGTGAGCGCGGGCCCGCGCCGGCTCAGTCCTTGCCGACCTTCGACGTGAGGCCGTTGGAGGTCGTCAGGCCGGCCTGGTTGGCGCCCTTGTCGGCGACGACGAGCTGGTTGTGGAAGGTGACGCCGACGAGGGCGCTCGACGCGGGGATCGGGATCGTCAGCGTGCCGGAGCCCGAGCCGCTCGAGGCCGGCCCGACGACGTCGACCGAGACCAGGAGGGAGCAGCCGGAGGCGCCGAAGCCGGCCAGCGACAGCGGCAGATTGAGCGGGCCCCAGGTCGTGTCGCTCGCGCCCCACACGAGCAGCATCGGCTGCGCGGCCGGCGCGCCCTCGAAGCCGAGGACCCAGCTGCGGCCGGTCGTCGGCAGGGTCCGCCACTCGAGCACCGGCGTCCCGGCGCTGCCCTTGCAGCCGCTGCCGAACGGCGTGGAGGTGCCGACCGTGCGCGCGGCCAGCGTCTGTGCGATCGCCGTCTGCAGGTCGCTGCGGTCGATGCGCGTGCCGTGGTTGCCGGTCGGGTTGGTCGACGACGTCGTGCACCCGGAGTGCGTGTGGATGCCGACGGCCTGCCCGGTCTGCTCGTGGATGACCGGCGAGCCGGAGTTGCCGCCGGTCGTGTCGGTCGTGTAGCGGAGGTAGGTCGACGCCACCTGGTAGAGCGGGCCGACGTGGGTCTGCTGGACCTGGTTGTAGCGCCGGTCGAGGCTGTAGGTGCCGTAGCCGGTGATGCGGATCGAGTTGCCGGTCGTCGAGGTCGGGACCTTGCCGAGCTCGTACCAGCTGCCCTGCTTCTCGCCGGGGTACAGCCCGGTGTTGCTGTTGCGCGCGACGACGAACGTCGACCAGTCGGCGCCGATCCCGCTGGCGAGGCGCTGCAGCGTGCCGGTGACGTAGGGGTACTGGTCGGAAGGCCCGGGGTGGACCAGGGAGCCCGAGGTCGTCGACAGCGGGACGTTGAACTCCATCACCTGGCTGGCACTGCTCGTGCAGTGCCCGGCGGTCAGCCCTGCGTAGGCCGCGATCAGCCAGGTCGTGCAGCCGGTCGGCTGCTGCCGGGCGTTGCGGGGGTCCTGGCTCGGCACGCGGTCGTCGGTCGGCCCGCACTGCGACAGCGGGCCGAAGACCTGCTGGTCCTCGGCCAGGAACGAGGTCACCTGGACCCGGTTGTTCCAGGTCCCCGCCGCGACGACGAGGTCGACCCGCACGGCGTCGCCGTTGAAGAAGGCCGAGCGGAGCTCCCACGCGCTCAGGCTCCAGGGCTCGAACAGCTGGACGTGGCCGTCGAGCAGGGAGGTCAGGACCAGCATCGAGCCCTGCGCGAGTCTCGTTCCGGGACCGAAGTGCAGCTGCAGGGACCGTGCCGTCGGGTCACGCAGGACCTGCGACCAGGCGAGGATCGCGCCGCCGCCGTTGTTGCCGACGGGGCCCGAGTCGAGCGCCGCGGGCTTGGTCGTGTACGGGGACGGGACGGACTGGGCCAGCCCGGGAGCGGCCAGGACGGGGAGCAGGAGGACGCCGGACAGGAGGCGCTTCATCGCATTCCTCGACGGTCGGTGGAGGGAGAGGGTCGGACAGGGAGCGGGGATGATAACCCGGACCCGTCGCGCCGCGCGCGGGGTCGTCGCTGCATGGGGTCCTTCACCCGCGCGGGAGATTTCACCGCCGAGAAGGGATCCGATCGGTGGCAACGGCCCGCACCTGCCGCATAGCATGCCGCCCCTGGCCGCGCCGCGGGCCGGGATGCGCGGGCCCTGTCCGATGGGTTCCGCGCCGGGAACGCCGGACCCACGGGGGTCCGGGGAATGGGGGAAACATGACCAGCAAGCACCACCACGCGCGCACCGCGCGCGCGTCCGGCATTCTGTCCGTCCTCGCTCTGCTCGCCGGCCCTTGTCCGGCCCAGACCACGAAGGTCGTCTGGCAGACCGACAACAAGCACACGCTCGAGGCCAACGCCTTCCCGTGGGGCAGCCAGGGCGTGCGCTACCAGACGATCATCGACAAGGCCGTCATCGGCGGCAGCAAGGTCCGGATCCAGGACGTCATGGTGTCCGGCGTCCAGGTCCCTGCGGAGATCCAGTACGCGGACATCGAGATCCGCATGGGCGCGACCGGCGAGTCGGTCCCGGTCGCCGACTGGACCCGCAACAACCCGGCGTCGACGACCGTGTACCGCGGCCCGATGCGGATCCGCTTCGTGCCCGGGCAGTGGAACGGCATCGGCCTGCCGCTGCCGTTCGACTTCACGCCGACGACGGCGCGGCCCAACCTCTGCTTCGAGGTCATCGTGTGGAAGGCGCTCGTGCCCTCGACCTTCCAGACGAACTTCTACTTCCCGCAGAGCGACACCCAGATCCATCGCGCGTACCTGTACCGCTGGGTCCAGGGCGGCGGCGCGAGCAACACGACCGCGCCCGACACGTCGTCGGAGAGCGGCGCCAAGATCGGGCTCCTGCTCGAGGGCGGCGCCTTCGTGACCGTCGGCACCGGCTGCACCGGCAGCGGCTCCAACCAGCCGCTGGCGATCCTGTCGCCCGGCGCGCCGACGCAGGGGACCAAGCAGACGGTCCACCTGACCGGCGCCCTGCCCGGCTCCCACGCGATGCTCTGCTTCGGCGTGACGCTGGGGGGCCAGGGCCCGGTGACGCTGCCGCTCGAGCTGGGACCGTACGGCGCGCCCAACTGCGTGCTGTGGGTCCCGCCGGTGCACGTCGCCGGGGCGGTCGTGGACGCGACCGGCGCGGCCCGCCACGACGTCGTCATCCCGCCGGGGACCGCGGGCTTCCGCGTGTTCCTCCAGTGGTGGGACCTCGACGCCAAGGCCAACGCGCTCGGGCTGACGTTCTCGGACTACGCGACGCTGATCGTCGGCCGCTGAGCCGGCTCAGCGGCGTAGCACGAGGCCGAGGCCGACGAGCACCAGCCCGGCCGCGCGCAGGAAGCCGGCCTCGGGCCGCTCCCCGAGCACGAGGAGGCCGCCGAGGCCGGCGATGAACGGCTGGAGGTAGACGAAGGCCGCCGTCGTCGAGGCCGGCAGCCGGGCCAGGGCGTAGAGGTTGAGGAAGTAGGCGAGCACGGTCGGCCCGAGGAGGACGTAGACGAACGACCACAGGGCCGCCGGGCCGGGGTCGGGCCAGGGGTCGACGCCGGCGGCGAACAGCGGCACGGCCCACAGGCTCAGGGCGTAGACCCAGGCCATCAGCACCAGGGGCGGGTAGCGCCGCGTCATCGGCTTGGACAGCACGAGGTACAGCGAGTAGCTGAGCGCGTTGGCGGCCATCAGCAGGTTGCCGAGGCCGCGGCCGCCCGTGCCCGTGTCGAGCAGCAGGACGAAGCCGGCGAGGGCGACGGCGACGCCGAGGCCCCGGCCGGCCCGGAACCGCTCCTGGCGCAGCGCGATCGCCGCGACGAACGTGAACACCGGGATCAGGGCCATCACGACGCCGGCGTCGGTCGCCCGGCTGCGGGCCAGGCCGAGCACGAACAGGACCTGGTTGCACAGCACGCCGAGGATCGACAGGCCCTGGATCGCCAGGAGGTCGCGCCAGCGGGGCACGGCGCGGCGGCCGTGGCGCAGGAACGCCGCGGTCAGCAGGACCGCCGAGCCGACGGCGATCCGCCAGCCGGCGAGGGCCTCGGGCGCGAAGCTGGCGAAGGCGAGCTTGCCGGTGACGGGGAACATGCCGAACAGCAACTGGACCGCGACGAGGGCCCAGAGGCCCTCCCGGCGCGCGTCCCGCGCCCTCGGCTCCGCACTCGTGCCGGGGTCCGGCACCGGTCCTGTTCCCTGCACGAAACCGCCTCTTTCCTGTTGCGGCACCAAGCCGTCCGGTTATCCCGGGATGCTCGCGTATCCGGGCGCCGGCGGCGACGTCGGGCCCGGGATTCTTGGTTTGCCGGGGACCGGCCTTGTCCCAGAATCCGCCGGTCCCAGGCGCCCGAAGCTCGCGGAGAAACGAGGCATGCGGATCGTCGTCCCCACGGAGACCGGCAGCGCGGAGACCCGGGTGGCCCTGAGCCCGGACATCGTCTCCCGCTACCTCAAGAAGGAAGGCATGGAGCTGGCCGTCGAGGCCGGGCTGGGCAGGCACTGCCACTGGTCGGACGACCTCTACCGGGAGGCCGGCTGCAAGGTGGTCGGGGACCGGGCCGAGCTGCTCGCCGGGGCGGACCTCGTCCTGCGGGTCGGCAAGCCCCCGAGCGACGAGGTGGGGCTCCTGCCGGAGGGCTCCGTCCACGTGTCCTTCCTGGACCCCTTCGGGGAGCGGGACCTCGTCGAGGCGCTCCGGGAGCGGGGGGTCACGGCCGTGTCGATGGAGATGATGCCCCGCTCGACCCGGGCCCAGAAGATGGACGCCCTGTCGAGCCAGCACTCCATCGCCGGCTACTACATGGTCCTCCTGGCCGCGGCCGAGCTCGGCAAGCTGCTGCCGATGATGATGACCCCCGCCGGGACGATCCAGCCGGCCCGCGTGTTCGTCATCGGGGCCGGCGTCGCCGGGCTCCAGGCCATCGCGACCGCCAAGCGCCTCGGCGCCCGCATCGAGGCCTTCGACACCCGCCCGGTCGTCAAGGAGCAGGTAGAGAGCCTGGGCGGCCGCTTCGTCGAGATCGACCTCGGCGAGACCGGCCAGACCGACCAGGGCTACGCCAAGGAGCTGACCGAGGAGCAGAAGCGGAAGCAGCTCGAGGGCATGAAGCGCCACTGCGCCCAGGCCGACGTCGTCATCACGACGGCCCAGCTGTTCGGGCGCAAGGCGCCGGTCGTCGTGACCCGCGAGATGGTCGCGGCGATGCGGCCCGGGGCCGTCGTCGTCGACTACGCCGTCGAGAGCGGCGGCAACGTCGAGGGCAGCGCGCCCGGCGAGACCGTCGAGGTCGGCGGCGTCCGCATCATCGGCCTGCGCAACTACGCGGGCCGGATGGCCCTCGACGCGAGCCGGATGTACGCCAGCAACCTCTACAACATGATCGACGAGTTCTGGGACCCGGAGACCAAGGGGCTCCGCCTCGACCTCGAGGACGAGATCCTCGCGGCGGCGGTGGTGACCCACGGGAAGGAGCTCGTCAGCCCGATGATCCGCAAGGCCTACGGCCTCGAGGAGGTGGCCTCGTGACCCTCGCCGTGATCGCCCAGGCCGTCGAGACCGGCGGCAACCAGGACCTCCTGGCGTTCCTGTTCATGCTGTCCCTGTTCCTGGGCCTGGAGCTGATCTCCAAGGTCCCGTCCACGCTGCACACGCCGCTGATGTCGGGGTCCAACGCGATATCGGGCATCACGCTGATCGGCGCGATGGTGCTGGCCGCCGAGGTCGGCGCCTCGTCCCTGGCGCTGGTCCTGGCCAGCGCGGCCGTGACCTTCGCGGCGATCAACGTCGTCGGCGGCTACGTCGTGACCGACCGGATGCTCCAGATGTTCCGCAGCAAGGACGCGAAGGGAGGCGGCAAGTGAGCTTCCTCGTCACCCTGATCTACCTCGCCGCCGGCGTCGCGTTCATCGTCGGGCTCAAGATGCTCGGCAAGACGCACACGGCCCGGCGCGGCAACCTCGTCTCGGCCGGCGGGATGGCCCTGGCCGTGCTCGGGACCGTCCTGTCGATCTACGACCACCACAGGGGCGACTTCAGCCTCGGCCAGCTCCAGTACATCGCCATCGGCGTCGTGCTCGGCACGCTCGTCGGCATCCCCGCGGCGCGGATGGTCAAGATGACCGCGATGCCGGAGATGGTGGCCCTGTTCAACGGCTTCGGCGGCATCGCGTCGCTGCTCGTGGGCTGGTCCCAGGTGCACGTCGACGACGGCTGGACCGGCACGGCCGACGGGTTCACGCTGACGACGGTCTACCTCGCGGTCCTCATCGGCGGCGTGACCTTCACGGGCTCCCTGATCGCCTACGCCAAGCTGGCCGAGAAGATCACGAGCAAGCCGGGGCTCTACGCCGGGCAGAACCTCGTCAACGCCCTCGTGCTCCTGGCCGCGGCCGGGCTCGGGGTCTGGTTCGTGTACGACCCGCAGAGCGACCTGCTCTTCCTCGTCGGCACGGTCCTGGCGCTGTTCCTCGGGGTCGCCGCGGTCATCCCGATCGGCGGCGCCGACATGCCGGTCGTGATCTCGCTGCTCAACTCGTACTCGGGCCTGGCCGCCTGCGCGGCCGGCTTCGCGGTCAGCAACACGCTGCTGATCACGACGGGCGCCCTCGTCGGCGCGTCGGGGATCATCCTGACCAACATCATGTGCAAGGCCATGAACCGGAGCCTGGCCAACGTGCTGTTCTCCGGCTTCGGCTCGGGCGCGACGACCCGGAAGGCGCGCGTGCAGCAGGGCGAGGCCAAGCCCAAGACCCCGGAGGACGCGTACTACATCCTCGAGGCCGCGCGCTCGGTCGTGTTCATCCCCGGCTACGGGATGGCCGTCGCCCAGGCCCAGCACGCCGTCAAGGAGTTCGCCGACCTGCTCGAGCGCAACGGCTGCGAGGTCCGCTACGCGATCCACCCGGTGGCCGGCCGCATGCCGGGCCACATGAACGTCCTCCTGGCCGAGGCCAACGTCCCGTACGAGCAGCTCGTCGAGATGGACACCATCAACCCGATCATGGAGAACATGGACGTGGCGATCGTCATCGGCGCCAACGACGTCGTGAACCCCGACGCCCGCGAGGACGAGACGAGCCCGATCTACGGCATGCCGATCATCGACGCCGACAAGGCCCGGACGGTCTTCATCCTCAAGCGGTCGATGGCCTCGGGCTTCGCCGGCATCGAGAACCCGCTGTTCTTCAAGGAGAACTCGTACATGGTCTTCGGCGACGCCAAGAAGACCATGGAGGCCCTCATCGGCGAGTTCAAGAGCGCCGTCGCCGCCTGAGGGCGGCCGGCGCCCGGGAGTCCACCGGCCCATGGAGCTCCTGCCCGCGGACCTGCTGCTCGAGCTGACCGCAAGGCACCTCGAGCCACACCGCCGCTACCACGACCTCCGCCACGTCGCGGACCTGCTGATCCGCGGCCGGGGCCTCGGCCTGAGCCGGGAGCAGGTCATGGCGATCTGGTTCCACGACGCCGTCTACGACGTCCCGCCCGACCGCAACGAGGAGCGCAGCGCGGAGCTTTGCCTGCGCCGCCTGACGACGGCCGGCTACGACCTGACGGTCTGCGAGCGCGTCGCGCAGATGGTGCTCGACACGGCCGGCCACGTGCCGACGATCGACGAGTCGGACCTCGTCATCGACCTCGACCTGGCCCCGCTCGCAGACCCCTGGGCGTCCTTCGCGGCCAACGCCGAGCTCCTGCGCGAGGAGTGCCACATGGTCTCGGACGCCGACTGGGAGCGGGGGCGGCGGGAGTTCCTGGCCGGGATGCTGGACCGGGACAGGATCTTCGTGACCGAGTGGGGGGCCGGCCTCGAGGCCGCGGCCCGGGCCAACCTCGAGCGCGCCCTGGCCGGGACCCCGTAGACTCCGGCGCCCAGGCCCGACCCGAGCGAGGCGGATGCGAGACCCCCAGGACCCCGACGACAGGCCCGACGGACGCCCCACGCTCCGCGGCCACGTCGAGATCTGCCGGCTCGACCACTGGTTCAAGAACGTCTTCCTCCTGCCCGGCGTCGTCGCGGCCATGGCCCTCGAGCCGGCCACGGCCTCGCCGGCCGTCGTCCCCGGGCTGCTGGTCGGCGGCCTCTCGATCGGCCTGGTCGCGTCGAGCAACTACACGCTCAACGAGGTGCTCGACGCGCCCCACGACCGGCACCACCCGTCCAAGCGGACGAGGCCCGTCCCCGCGGGCCGCGTCTCGGTGCCGCTGGCCTGGGTCCAGTGGCTCGCGCTGTTCGCCGTCGGCCTCGGCCTCGGCCTCCTGGTCTCGCCCGGCTTCGCGGCCTCGGTCGCGGGGCTGTGGGTCATGGGCTGCGTCTACAACGTGCCGCCCCTGCGGACCAAGGAGATCGCCTACGTCGACGTCATCACCGAGTCGGTCAACAACCCGATCCGGATGCTGGCCGGCTGGTTCATCGCCGGCGCGACGATCCGGCCGCCGGCCAGCCTCCTCGTGAGCTACTGGGCCTTCGGCTGCTTCTTCATGGCGATGAAGCGCTACGCCGAGTACCGCCGGATCGGGGACCCGGTCAGGGCCCGCGCCTACCGTCGGTCGTTCGGCTACTACGACGAGGCGAGGCTCCTGACCTCGGCGCTGACCTTCGCGGCGGCCGGGGCGCTGTTCTTCGGCGCCTTCCTGATGCGCTACCGGCTCGAGCTCGCGTTCAGCTTCCCGCTCGTCGCCTGGGTCCTCGGCGAGTACTTCGCGCTCGGCCTGCAGCCCAACAGCCCGGTGCAGGCGCCCGAGCACCTCTGGCGCCAGCGCCGGCTGATGCTCGCCGTCCTCCTGTGCGCGGTCACGATCGGCGTGCTGATGTTCGTCGACGTCCCGCTCCTCGAGGACCTGTTCGAGAAGTCCCGCGTCGGCTGAGGTCCCGGCGTCACCAGCCGAAGGCCCGGCGGTAGCGGGCCAGGTCGGGGTCGGAGCGGTCGTGCCCGGGGACGAGGCACAGCACCTGGCTGCGCCCGACGGCCTCGTCCGAGCCCGGCGTGCGGAACAGGAGCGCGACGACGGTCTCGGGCGGGTCGGAGAGGGCCAGGGTGCAGCGGCCCTTCTCGTCGACGAAGCCGCTGGCCAGCGCCCGTGAGCCGTGCTCGGACGTGGCCCGGAACGGCAGCACGCAGCCGCCGATCTCGACCGGGGCGCCCTCGTCGTAGATCCCGCCGTGGACCCGGACCTCCATGCCGCAGTCGCGGGGGTCGCAGGCCACGCGGAGCACGCCGTCCCCGGCCTCGAGCCGCACCGCGGGGGGGCGGAGCTCGATGACCACGAGGTCCTCGCGGTCCACGGCGAGGGCCGGGTCCATCGTCCCGAGGTCGTTGTCCAGGCGGTTGCGGAGCTCCTCGGACGGCACGGTGCGGACGACCTGCTCCTCGAAGCCGCGCAGCGGGAGCCAGCGGCGGAAGGCCGACAGGCCGTACTCGTTGCTCAGCAGCAGGCGGTGACCCTCGGCGACGGCCTGGAGCATGCGGAGCTCGATCGAGCGCCAGCCCTGGTTCCAGTAGTCGGATGCCTGCTCCCACGGGAGGTGGCGGACGGGCAGCGTGACCTGGCGGGGGACGATCCCGACCGGCCGGCCCCAGCCCCCCGCGAGCAGCTCCCGGAACCGGCTGCGGAACTCGACGTACGGGTGCACCTGGTTGCCGAGCAGCACGTCGCCGTCCCCGGCCTCGGCGATGAGCTCCTGGCCGGCCCGCTCGACGAAGGCGTCGCGGCCGGCGAACAGCGGCAGCCACCGGGACAGGCCCTGGGCGAAGGTCAGCAGGAGCACGGCCGACAGGGCGAGCGGCAGGGTCCGCCCGCCGAGCCGTCCGACCTGCATCGCCAGGACCGGGATCCCGAGGGCCAGCGCGGCCTGGACCGGCAGCGTGAACCGGAACTGGTCGGCGGTGCGGTTGGACACCATGAACAGGAAGTACGGGACGACGGTCACCAGCAGCAGGCCGAGCGGTCGGAGCCGGCCCCACCACGACGGGCGCGCGTCGGGCAGGCCGGCGACGGACCACGACAGCCAGCCGGTGACGCCGACGAGGGCGGCGAACAGGCCGAGCCCGTGGACGCAGTGGTGGAGCCAGGTCCGGAGCAGGGCGAAGGCCCGCTCGTAGCGCTCGGTCGTGCCGATGTTGTCCCCGCTCGGGATGAAGTGGCGGGTCCGCAGGCCCTCGACCCCGTGCACGATCAGCAGGTGGCCGTACGTCAGGGCCAGCGGCACGAGGCCGGCGAGGAGGATCGTGCCGAGCAGGCGCGGCCACCGCTTCCGGCCCGTGACGAGCGCCTCGAGCGTGAGCCAGCCGAACAGCGGCAGGAACAGGCCGGCCCCGGGTCGGAACAGGAAGGCCGTGGCCGCGAGGAAGCCGCTCGTGGCCGCCGCGAGCTGCGCCGGTCGCCCGGCGGCCAGCCGCCGCCGGAGCAGGAGCAGGGCGCAGACCGTGAGCACGATGACGCAGTGGCCGGCGACGTCGGACAGCGACTCCTGGGCGTGCCAGGTCCAGCCGGGCAGGAGGGCCAGGGTCAGGCCGGCCAGGAGGCCGTACCAGGGCCGGCCGGTCTCGGCGGCGAAGGTCCGGGCCACGGCCCAGGCCGCGACGCCGAGCAGGACGAAGGCGAGGAGCTGGATCGTGAAGTGGGGGTCCTGCCACAGGCCGAGCGCGGCCAGGGGGCGGTGGATGAGCCAGGTCGTGAAGACGTGGCCGGGGTGGCTCCACTCGAGGCGGGGCAGGTCGAGGTGGCCCAGGGCCTCGAGCAGGCAGACCTGGCTGCGGTAGGCCGGGGAGTCGCCGTTGCCCGAGCCCGAGGCCTGGAAGCAGAGCCCGAGCAGGATCGGGAGCAGGAGCAGCAGCCCGAACGGCGGGCGCCAAGGGTTACGGGGGTGGGCCTCGGAGGACATCGGTCCGGCGGGTCTTGGCGGAGGCTTTCCCTCCGCCTGTTCCGGACCTGTTATTCACGGGCCCCGCCGCCGAGCCGTCAAGGCACCACGAACTCGTCGATCGTGAAGTCGGTGACCCGGCCCTGGGCCGGGGGGAACAGGGACCGCTCCAGGACCTCCATCAGGCCGGTCCGGATCATGTCCCGCATCTGGGGCCGGGCCATCTGCGCCCGGCTCATCGGGGCGAAGAACGACCTGGCGTCGCGCTCGAAGACCGACAGCCGCTTGCGGATGGTCTCCTCGTCCGCGTAGGACGGCACGGCCGCGTACTCGAAGCGGTAGCGCACGAGGCAGGCCTCGTCCTCGCGGCCCAGCGGCCACAGGTAGAGGTCCGTGGGGTAAGGCCACGAGCCCGGCTCGAACCGCACCGGCGGCGGTGGCGCGGCCCGCTCCTCCTCGGCCGTGAACCGGATGATGCCGACGACCCCGACGGCGAGGATCGCGAGGGTCAGGGCGATCGGGAACAGCCTGCCGCCCCGGTCCTGCTCGCGCGGCTGCATCCTGGGTCGTTCGAATCCGTCCATGCTTGGCTCCGGGTGGAGGTGGGCCGATCGGCGGGATCCCCGTCCCTATCGGCAGGACGGGGCCGGGACCCTTTGCCGGTACCGAGTCCGCCATGGCGCCGGGGCCTGACCCGGCCCCGGTCCCGGGCTAGGCTGCTGGCCCTCCCCCCGACCAGGAGCCTCGAGATGAAGACCTTCGCCGCGATCCTCGCCGTCCTCGCCAGCCTGACCACCGCGCTCCCGGCCCAGGAGCGGGACAGCCTCGAGGGGCTCAAGGCCTCGCTCGAGGCCAAGATCCACGCCTCCGAGAAGCAGATCGCCGAGGTCCTGAAGGAGGCCCGGGCCTGGGCCGAGAAGGGCTGGGAGACCCGCGCCGCCGAGCTCGAGAAGAAGGCCGGCGAGATGCGCGAGAAGCTCGACGCCTGGGCCCGGCAGCAGAAGAAGAAGCTGGCCGCGATGCTCGAGGAGGGGGAGCGGAACGAGCGGAAGGAGGCGAAGCCCGACGTCCCGATGAGCCTCGAGCAGGCCGTCGATACCCTGCGCGGCCTCGAGCAGGGCATCGCCGCGCTCCGCCGGCTCGGCCGCATGGACATGGCGGACCAGCTCGAGAAGGTCGCCGCGGGCATGCGCGAGAAGATCAGCGTCTACAAGCGCAGGCAGGGCGCAGTGGCGCAGGCCGCGCGGGAGCACGAGGCCAAGGAGCGCGAGCGCGAGCGCAGCGAGCGGCAGGCGCCCGAGGACAGGGTCGACCAGCACATCAGGGAGCTGCAGCTGCGGATCTCCGACCTCGAGGGTCAGCTGAAGAAGCTGCGCGCCTCGCTCGAGCTGGACCGCGGCGAGCGCCGGCGCTAGGGCGCCGCGCGCTCGGCGGCCTGCCCCTTGGCGGAGGCCGTGGAGCCAACGCATCGCGGCCGGCGGCCGGGCACCGGCGAGGCCGGGCGCGGGAGACCGGCCGGCGAGGCTTGCCACGGTCCGTGGGGATCGGATGATGGCTCGCGTGCCGGCCACGGGCCGGCCCGACCATGCGACCTCCAGCCGGACTCCGAGACGTCGACCTCTGGCAGCTGTTCGAGGGCTCGCCGATCGGGATGATCGTCACCGGTCCCGACGGGACCTTCGAGCACGTCAACCCGCGCCTGGCGGAGATGCTCGGCCGTGACCGCGAGGAGCTCGTCGGGCGGAGCTTCCGTGAGTTCACGCACCCCGACGACCTCGAGGCCAGCGAGGCGCAGCTGCGCCGGCTGCAGCGGGGCGACCTCGAGGGGACCAGGAGCTTCGAGAAGCGGTACATGCGCAAGGACGGCTCGGTGCTCTACGCCCTGCTGACCGTCCAACCCTTCGCGGACGAGGCGGGCAGGACGCGGGGCTTCCTGACCCAGGTCCTCGAGCTCGACGAGCAGAAGCGCCGGCAGCGGGTCCAGGCCGGGCAGATCGAGGTCCTCGCCCTCGTCGCCCGCGGGGCGCGGCTCGACCGCGTGTTCGAGCGCATCCTCGAGGTGTCCGAGCAGCTGACGCCGGGCCTCCGGGGCTCGCTGCACCTGCTCAGCCCCGACCGCCGGCGCCTCATGCGGGGCATCTCGCGGAGCCTCCCGCCGGCCTACCTCGACATCACCGACGGGCTCGAGGTCGGCGTCGGCGTCGGCTCCTGCGGCACGGCCGTCGCGACCCGCAGGCCGTGCATCGTCGAGGACGTCGGGGCCCACGAGTATTGGCGCGAGGCCTCGGGCATCGGCGAGCGCTTCGGCTTCACCGCCTGCTGGTCGATCCCGTTCCTCGACTCGGACGGCGAGCCGCTCGGCACCTTCGGCATGTACTTCCCCGAGGCGCGGACGCCGACGCCGGCCGAGCTGGAGTTCTTCGGCTCGATGGCCCATGTCGCCGGCATCGCCGTCGAGCGCGACAAGCTCGAGGAGGAGCTGCTGCAGTCGCGCAAGCTCGAGGCCATCGGCCAGCTCGCCGGCGGCGTCGCCCACGACTTCAACAACCTCCTGACCGGCCTGCTCGGCAACGCCGAGCTCCTGGCCCGGTCCCTGCCCGAGGGGACCGAGGACGCCCAGCTCGCCGAGCGGGTCGTCCAGATCGGGCAGCGGGCCGCCGACCTGACGACCAAGCTGCTGTCGTTCGCGCGCAAGGGCCGGCAGCAGCTGCGGCCGGTCGACGTCGACGACTGCATCCGCGAGGTCGCCGCGCTGTGCGAGCGCAGCTTCGACAAGCAGATCGAGATCCGGACCCGGCTCGCGGGGCACGGCCGCAGGGTCGTCGGCGACCCCGGCGAGCTGCACAACTGCCTGCTCAACCTCGCCCTCAACGCCCGCGACGCGATGCCCCAGGGCGGGCTGCTCGAGCTCAAGACCGACCTCCTCGACGCCGGCCAACAGCACGTGCGCGACGCCGCCCGGGCGGAGTGGGTCCAGCTCCGGGTCTGCGACGACGGCGAGGGCATGGACGCCGAGACCCAGGAGCGGGCGTTCGAGCCGTTCTTCACGACCAAGGAGGTCGGCAAGGGCACCGGCCTCGGCCTCAGCGGCGTGTACGGCACGGTCAAGAGCCACGGCGGCGAGATCCGGCTGCGCTCGGAGCCCGGCAAGGGCAGCTGCTTCACGATCCTGCTGCCGCTCGCCCCCGAGGGCGCGAGGGAGGCCGGCGCCGAGCAGCCCCAGGGCGCGCCGGTGGGGCAGCCGGCGCGGATCCTCGTCGTCGACGACGAGGAGGCCGTGCGCGCGATGGCGACCAAGGCCCTCGGCAAGGCCGGCTACGAGGTCGAGGCTTGCCCCGACGGGGCCTCGGCCCTCGAGCGCTACGACCCGGTCCGTCACGACCTCGTCCTGCTCGACTCGATCATGCCCGGCATGTCGGGCGAGCAGGTCCTGGCCGAGCTGCGCGCCCGCGATCCCGCGGTCCGGGTCCTCCTGAGCTCAGGCTACCGCCAGGAGACCGAGGACCCCGACGACGCGAGCGGCGTCGTCGGCTTCCTGCGCAAGCCGTACGGCCTCACCGAGCTGCGCGGCGCGGTCGCCCGCGCCCTCGCCGAGGGGCGCGAAGCCTAGGTCCCGGGGCGGTCCACGCCGCGCAGGACCAGGACGGGCAGCACGAGCAGGAGGCCGAGCGCGAGCGGCGCGAGGGCCGCCAGCAGCGCGAGCGTCGCCTGCGTGAGGCCGAGCTCCGCGCCCACGGCGAAGACGGCCGGCGCCGCCGCGATCGCCGCGGCGAAGCGCAGCAGCGCTCCTCGTCGGCCTCGCGGCCCACTCTCCTCGCGGCCACCGGACCGACGCGCAGCCGCGGGACCGGAACCGCCACGACCTTTGGCGCCGCAGGCCGGATGGACCCCTCCAACGGCACCACGCCGACGGGCAGCCGCCGCACCCTGACGATCCGGCCGACGACCCCGACCACGTGCGCCGGAGCCGCCATCTCGGTCCGGAAGCTCCCGACGAGTATCGGCACGTTCACGGCCGCAGCCGCCGCCAGCGCCCTCGGCTCCGGCACCGTCTCCGATACCGGTTCCGTCTCCGGTTCCGGCTCCGGTTCCGGATACGTCTCCGGTTCCGGTTCCGGTTCCGGTTCCGTCTCCGGTCCCCGCACCGGCTCCGGTCTCCCATGCCAGTCGAGCCCGCAGCTCCCGCACTGCCGTGCCCCGGCCGACCACAGCGGCGCGCCGCAGCTCGGGCATGGCGGGCCGAGGGGCCGGCGGGCTTCCTGCGGCCGACCCTCGTGCACGACCCACAGCCAGGCCCAGCGGTCCGGGCAGCCCAGGTCGGCGACGAGGCGGTCGCGCGCGGCGCGCGGCCGACCGCCGCGGATCAGCGCCAGCAGGCCCTGCTCGGCCGCCTCGTCGAGGTCGACGAAGCGGGGCAGCACGACCCCGCAGCGGGCGCAGGGCAGGCCACGGGTCGGGAAGGGCTCGGTCGCGGCCGCGAGCTCGCTGCGCTCGTACGGCCGCGAATCGACGGAAGCAGCCGGCCTGGCACTCGTGTGCACGCAGGACCTCCGCGGAGTCGGGACGCTGGATCGGATCGTTCGTCGGACCCGATCGCGCGTGCCCCGCCCTCCGTTCTCCCCTCGGACCGCGGATCCGCGTGCTCGGACCTCGCGCAGATCATAGTCGGCCGAACCGCGGACGACCAAGCCCGCGGTCCCTCGGCTGCACGACCGTCGCGCAGCCGCCGTGTTCCTCGGTTCCTCGCCTAGTCGTGGCTGCCGCCGAGGTCGGGCTCGCCCTCGACCGGCGGGGTCAGCCAGCCCGGCCGGTCGCTGGCGACGACGTTGGTCTCGCCGTCCTCCGCGCCGTGGTGGGCGTGGTTGGCCAACACCTCGTCCTCGGGCATGCCCGGCACGCCGAGCTCGGCCAGCCGGCTCCGCCCGAGCTGCATCGCATCCTCGGCCGTCTCGGCCCGGACGACGACGAAGGGACGGGGCTCGACGCGCGTCCAGATCGTCGGCACGACCTCGAACAGGAAGGAGACCCGGGTGTCCTCCATCGGTGATCCTCCTCTTCGTGACCGGCGCCCATCTTCCTCCTCGGAGGCGAGCCTGTCACTTCGGTCCCGTCCCCGGCCGAATCAGCCCTGGTCCGGAGCGCGCGGAGGGACGGCGACGGCCCCGCGCTGCAGCCGGACCTGGACGATGACCATCGGGACCAGGCTGGCGCCGAGGGCCAGGGCCCAGCCGGCCGGGCTCGGGGCCACGGTTGCGAGCACGTCGCGCAGCCCCGGCAGCCAGACCGCGGCCAGCAGCAGGCTGACGCAGAGGGCCGTCGCGCCGAGGACCCAGGGGCTGCGGGCCACGTCGTTGCGCCAGGGGTGGGTGCCGGGCTCGCGCATGTCGAAGACGTGCCAGACCTGGGCCAGGGCCAGCGTCAGGAACGACACCGTGACCGCCTCCCCTTCACCGAGGACGAGCACGTGCAGGCCGAGGAGCAGGGCCGCGAGGACGGCGACGGTGATCAGCAGCCCCTGCACGAAGACCTCCCGCCAGTGCGCCCGCGTCACGATCGGCTCGTCGGCCGGGCGGGGCGGCCGGCGCATGGCGTCGCCGGAGCCCTCGCCGAAGCCGAGCGCCAGGGCCGGGAACACGTCGGTGACGAGGTTGAGGTAGAGGATCTGCAGCGGCAGGACGGGGAGCGGCAGGCCGACCGCCGAGGCCGTGAACACGACGAGGATCTCGCTGAGGTTGCACGACAGCAGGAACACGACGAAGCGCCGGATGTTGGCGAAGATGACCCGGCCCTGGTGGATCGCGTCGACGATCGACGCGAAGGCGTCGTCGCGCAGGACCATGTCGGCGGCCTCGCGGGCGACCTGGGTCCCGCGCCGGCCCATCGCGATGCCGATGTCGGCCTTCTCGAGCGCGGGCGCGTCGTTGACGCCGTCGCCGGTCATCGCGACGACCGAGCCGGCCCGCTGGTGGAGCGCGATGAGCTCGAGCTTCTGGCGCGGGTCGACGCGGGCGAAGATCGGCGTCGCGACGAGGCGCCGCCGGGTCTCGTCGTCGAGCTCGTCGAGCGGGCCGAGGTCGCGGCCGTGGACGACGGTCCCGTCCTCGGCCCCGGGCAGTCCGAGCTGGCGTGCGATCGCCGCAGCCGTCGCGGCCTGGTCGCCGGTGACCATGACGACACGCACGCCGGCCCGGCGCGCGGCCTCGAGGGCCGCGGCCACCTCGGCGCGGGGCGGGTCGAGCATGCCGACGAGGCCGAGCAGGCAGAGGTCGGCGTAGGGCTCGCCACGGTCATCCGCGTCGCGCCTGTCGGCGAGGGCGAGGACCCGGAGCCCGCGCGAGGCCAGGGCCCGGTCGCGCGCGAGCCAGGCCTCGCGGGTCGCGTCGTCGAGCGCGCGCTCGCCCTCGGGCGTGCACAGGCGGGTGCAGCAAGCCAGCACGGCCTCGGCCGCGCCCTTGACCGCGACGCGCCGGCCGCCGTCGTCCCGGTGCACGGTGGCCATCATCCTGCGCTCGGGGTCGAAGGCCTCCTCGCGCAGCTCGGGGCGGGCGCGCAGCAGGGCGCCGCGCTCGAGCCCGGCCTTGGCCCCGGCGACGAGCAGGGCGACCTCCATCGGGTCGCCGGTGCCCGCCGGCGCGCCGTCCTCGTCCCGCGCCAGCGAGGCGTTGTTGCACAGCACCGCGACCTCGAGGGCCCGGCGCAGGCACGGGTCGTCGCCGGGCGCGACCGGCGCGCGAGCGCGCGTGAAGCCGCCCGCGAGCTCGAGCCCGAGCCCCGACACCCCGACGTCGCCGCCGGCGAGGGCGAGGTCCGTGACCGTCATGCGGTTCTCGGTCAGGGTCCCGGTCTTGTCCGAGAAGATGACGTCGGTCGCGCCGAGGGTCTCGACCGCGGCCAGCCGATTGACGAGCGCGCTGCGGCGCGCCATGCGGACCATGCCGCGGGCCAGCGCCAGGGTCGCGACGATCGGCAGGCCCTCGGGCACGGCCGCGACCGCGAGGGCGATGCCGGTCTCGAGCATCAGCAGCCAGTCCTCGCCGCGCAGGATGCCGGTGGCGGACGTGACCGCGGCGATCGCGAGCGTGAGCCAGATCAGCCGCCGGCCGAGCTCGGCGAGCCGGCGCTCGAGCGGGGTCGCGGCCTTCTCGGCCGCCTGCGCGAGGCTCGCGATGCGGCCGAGCTCGGTCGCCATGCCGGTCGCGACGACGACCGCCTCGCCCGAGCCGCGGGTCAGGGCCGTGCCCTTGAACAGCATGTCCCTCCGCTCGTCGAGGGTCGCGTCGGCCGCGACCGGGGCGACGTGCTTGCCGACCGGGACCGACTCCCCGGTCAGCGCCGACTCGTCGGCCTGGAGCTTGGACGCCTCGAGCAGGCGCAGGTCGGCCGTGACGACGTCGCCGGCCTCGACGAGGACGAGGTCGCCCGGCACGAGCTCGCCGGCCGGGAGCTCGCGCACGACGCCCTCGCGCCGCACGCGGACGAGGGCCTGGCCCATGCGCCGCAGCGCCTCCATCGAGCGCACGGCGCGCAGCTCGGTCGCGAAGCCGATGGCGGTGTTGAGGGCGACGACGAGCAGGATCGCGAGGCCCTCGAGCCCCTTGTCGAACGCGAAGGACACGACGGCCGCGGCCCCGAGCAGGGCCACGACGAGGCTGCGCAACTGCTCGACCAGGACCCACCACGCGCTCTGCGGCCTCGTCTCGCGCAGCAGGTTGGGGCCGTGGGCGCGGCGCCGCGCCAGGACCTCAGCGGCGCTCAGTCCGAGGCCCGGGTCGACCCCGAGCGCCGCCGCGACCGCGCCGGCCTCAACGGCCCAGGGTCGCTCCGGCAGGGGCGCGGGGCCGGCGACGGAACTGGCGGCTTGCTGGCCCACACTCGCACTGCGACGCGGCGACACGAGGCCGGGCGGGAGGGAGGGTGGTGGTGGGCGATGAGGGACTTGAACCCCCGACCCCTAGCTTGTCGAGCTAGTGCTCTAGCCAACTGAGCTAATCGCCCACGCGGCCCTCCCGCGAGAGGGCGGGAAGGTGTATCCCGCGGGATCGCGGGGCGCAAGCGCTTTCCCGGCGGCGCCCGGCCGCGCCCGCAGGCACGACGGCATCGGGCCCTCGGCCCGGGCGACGCCCGCCGAGGCCACGACCCGTTTGACCTCGCGCCCGCGCAAGGAATAGGCTTCGACGCCCGCATCGTCCCCCGAGGAGCGGGCCCGCACCGCCACAGAGTCGCCCTCCGCAAGGATGTTCTACGCCGTCGACGCCCGCAGTCCGTCCACGGGCGAGCCGCTGTCCCTCGAATTCGGGGGGCTCCGCTGGCTGCTCGAGCGCTCGCGGCACGGCGTGACGGTGTACGTCCTGCGCGGCGAGGAGGCCGTCCACGAGAGCCTGCTCGGCCTGCCGGAGCGCGGCTGCGACCTGCGCTTCGAGGGCATGGCGCCGCGGCACCCGATCGAGCTCGGCATCGGCACCGAGCTGACCCTGGCGCCCGGCGGCCAGGTCCGCGGCTGGCTGGCCCTGCCGCTCGACCTGCGCCTCGTGCACGTGCCCGAGGGGGACGCGCCGCAGCCGGCCGAGGGCCAGGAGCTGCTGCGGGTCCGCGACCCCGAGCTGCGCCTCGGCTGGCGCGAGGGTCAGGGCTACCACCACCCGTGGGACAGCCGGCTGATGCGCGTCCCGGGTGACGCCGACGAGGACCGAGGCCGGCGCGAGCGGCTGTGGCTCCGGGCCCGGATCCGCAACGACTCGGAGCACGTCGTGCACACGCGGCGCTGCCGCATCGCGCTGGCCGGCTTCCCGGCCCGCGTCCTGCGCGGGATGGCCATGGGGCCGTGCATGGACTGGAACATCGGCCCGCTCGGCGGGATCCGCTTCCGGCACCTGCCGGTGCTGACGACGTCCGGCGGCGAGCCCGCGCCGGGCCCGCGGATCATCGGTGGGGACGAGGTCGCCGGGCCGAGGCGCGGCGGCGAGGCAAGGCACGGCTTCGGTGAGGTGGCGCTGTGAGCGAACGTCGGATCGGGTGGAGCCTCTTCCTCGTGCTGCTGGTCGGCCTGCAGGCGCTGGTCGCCTGCGAGAGCCCGAAGCAGCAGAAGGAGATCGACGAGCTGCGGGCCTCGCTGCAGCGGCTCGAGGAGCAGCGCGCGGACGAGCGCCGGGAGGCCGAGGCCGCGCGGGCGGAGGTCGAGACCGCGCGCGCCGAGCAGGAGCGGGGGTTGCACGAGCAGCGCGCCCGGGCCGAGCAGGAGCTCGTCCAGCAGCGGCAACGCTTCGAGCAACAACTCGAGGAGCTCGAGCGGCGCTTCGTCGTCGAGCGCCAGCGCGCCGAGCAGCAGCTCCATGAGCAACGCCGGGAGTTCGAGGAGCGGCAGACCATCCTCGATGAGAAACATGCGACCGAGAGCCGGGGGGCCGAGCAGGCCCTCGAGGCCCAGCGCGCCGAGCTCGAGCAGCGGCTCGGCAACGAGCGGCGGCAGGCCGACGAGCGGCTCGAGGTCGCGCTCCGGCAGGCCGAGCAGCGGCTGCAGGCGCAGCGCGCGGACGCGGAGAAGCGGCTCCAGGCGCAACGCAGGGAGGTCGAGCAGCAGGCGTCGGCCGAACGACGTCGAGCCGAGCAGCTCCTCGCGGCGCTGCAGCGGGCGCAGGCCGCCGAGCGGCAGCAGGCGCAGGCCGCCGAGCAGCAGCGGACCCGCAAGGACCCGGCCCTCGACCGGACCCTGGCGTCCCTGGCCGAGACCTTGGCGTTGCTGCGCAAGCACCTCGCGGGCCAGCAGGAACGGATCGAGGCGCTCGAGGAGCGACTGGAGGCCGAGGCGGCCAGGGGGAGGCATAGGCAGGGGCCGGAACCGGAACCGGAACCGGAACCGGAACCGGAACCGGAGCCGGAGCCGGAACCGAGACCGGAACCGAGACCGGAGCCGGAACCGAGACCGGAGCCGAGGGCGGAGCCGAGGGCGGAACCGAGGGCGGAGCCGAGGGCGGAACCGAGGGCGGAGCCGAGGCTGCAGCTGCCGACGGGGCAGGAGCGGGGGCAGGAGCGGAGCGACGAGGTGCTCGAGGGGATGCGGGCGCTCGAGCGGAGGGTCGTCGAGCTGTCCGGGATGCAGGAGGAGCAACGAGCGGCGGGGGCCCGGGACCGGGCCGCGCTCGACGCGCTCCAGGCATCGTTGACCGGGCTTGGGGCGACGCTCGACGAGCGGCTGCGCGACCTCGTCGACACGAAGCCGCCGGCCGTGACCGAGGACCCGGCGATGCGCGCGCGGGTCGAGGCCGTCGAGCAGTCGCTCGAGCGCGTCGCCGAGCAGGGCCGGCAGGAGCGCGCGGAGCTCGGGACCCGGCTCGACGCGATCGGCGCGGTGCTCGACGCGGGCCTGCGCCGGCTCGAGCGCCGGATCGACGCGGGGCCGGCCGTGACCGTGCCGGGCATGCCGCCCGCCGACGCGGGTACAGGCGCGCAGGACCGGCCGACCTCCCAGGGCGGAGCGGACGGCGGGACCGGGCGCGACGCCGGCGAGCGGCCGGCCCGGCCCGAGACCTCGAAGGCGGGGCACGAAGAGGCCGCGGCTCCTCCGCCGCCCGATCCCGACGCCCTGCTCGGCCGGAGCCGGCCGCTGTGGCAGAGCCCGTGGTTCGCGATCCCCGTGGCGCTGTTCCTGCTCGTCGGCCTGTGGTGGTTGCTCCGCCGCGAGTCCGAGAGCTGGGGCGGCTCCGAGGAGGCGGAGGTCCCGCCCGCGCCCCGGCCGCCGGAGCCCGAGCCGGTCGTGCGCATCCCCAGGCCGGAGCCGATCCGGGTCCGCACCCACCTGCCCGAAGCGGTCGAGGCCGCGGGGGTCAACGGCGACTCCGCGTCGGCCGAGTCGCGGCCTACCGTGCAGAGCCTGCGCGTCCCGGCCGAGGACCTCCGCGAAGGGGCCGAGGAGGCCATCCGCAGCCTGCTCTGGTCCGACCCGCGGGTCCTCGTCGAGCCCAAGCCCAGGCTCGAGCGCCGCTCAGACGGGGCCCTGTCGATCCGCTACTACTCGGTCGGCGGGCTCGGTGAGGCCGAGCTCGAGGAGCTCGGGCGCCGCTGCCGGACGCTGGCGACCGAGGCCGGATGAGCCCCGCCGCCGGCGCGGAGCGACCCCGCCCGGCCGGCCGGACCCGCGCCGTCCCGGACCCCGACGTTGAGCGGGCCCGGCACCGGGCTAGGATGCTCGGCCCTTTCTCACGGCCACCCCGGCAGGAGCACGCGTCGCGATGATCATCGGCGTCCCCAAGGAGATCAAAGCCCAGGAGGGCCGCATCGGCATGGTCCCGGCCGGCGTCGCCCAGCTCGTCGAAGACGGCCACCAGGTCCTGATCGAGGGCGGTGGCGGGCTCGGCGCGGGCATCCCCGACGAGGCCTACGCCAAGGTCGGCGGCACGATCGTCGACGGTGCCGAGGCCGTGTGGAGCCGGGCCGACATGATCGTCAAGGTCAAGGAGCCCCTGCCCGAGGAGTGGGCGCGGATCCGCAAGGACCAGACGCTGTTCACCTACTTCCACTTCGCCGCCAGCCGCGAGCTGACCGACGCGATGCTGGCCTCGGGGGCGTATTGCTTCGCCTACGAGACGCTCGTCGACCCGCGCGAGGAGGGGCTTCCGCTGCTGACCCCGATGAGCGAGGTCGCCGGCCGCATGTCGATCCAGGTCGGCGCGTACCACCTCGAGCGGCCGCGCGGCGGCAACGGCACGCTGCTCGGCGGCGTCCCCGGCGTCGAGCCGGGCAAGGTCGTGATCCTCGGCGGCGGCGTCGTCGGGACCGAGGCCGCGCGCATGGCGGCCGGGCTCGGCGCGCGCGTCTACGTCCTCGACATCTCGCTCGAGCGCCTGCGCGAGCTCAGCCTCCTGCTGCCGCCCAACGTCTTCTGCCTCCACTCGAGCCGCTACAACATCCTCGAGCACATCCGCGACGCCGACCTGATCGTCGGCGCGGTCCTCGTCCGCGGCCACCGCGCGCCGATGCTGGTGCGCCGGGAGGACCTCGCGACCGTGCCCGACGGCTCGGTCATCGTCGACGTCGCGATCGACCAGGGTGGCTGCATCGAGACCTGCAGGCCGACGACCCACGACCACCCGACCTTCGTCGTCGACGGGGTCGTCCACTACTGCGTGGCCAACATGCCCGGCGGCGTGCCGCAGACCTCGACCTACGCGCTGACCGCCGCGACGACGCCGTACGTCCGCAAGCTGGCCCGCCTCGGCCCGGTCGAGGCCATCCGCGGCGACGGCGCGTTCCAGTCCGCGGCCAGCATCGTCAAGGGCACCCTCTGCGACGAGGCCGTGGCCGACTCCTTCGGCATGGAGTTCGTCGCGGCCGAGTCGGCGGTATGAGCGGAAGCGGAAGCGGAAGCGGAGTCGGAACCGGAGTCGGAACCGGAACCGGAGTCGGAACCGGAACCGGAACCGGAGTCGGAACCGGAACCGGAACCGGAGCCGGAACCGTATCCGGAACCGTATCCGGAGCCGGAACCGGAGCCGGAACCGGAGCCGGAACCGGAACCGGAACCGGAACCGCATCCGGAACCGTATCCAGGACCGGGACCAGGACCAGGACCGAGAAGAATGCGCGGTAGTCGAGCCGGTGCCCGATCGGTTAGCCCGTTCACAGACGGCGACCGGCTCCAAAGGACCGTCAGCAGGTTGGTCGACATCGCTCGCTACGGATTCGAAACGATGCCCGGCCCCGTTTCCGGTAGCGGTTCCGGCTGCGTCCCGTACGGCTCGTCTCCGGTACCGGCTGCGTCTCCGGTGCGGATGCGTCCCGCACCGGTTCCGGCTCCGGCCGCGTCTCCGGTTCCGGTACTGGCTCCGGCCGGTTCCGGTTCCGGCTCCGGTTCCGGTCTCCGGTTCCGTCTCCGGCATCGCTCTCCCAACACATCCCCGTCCCCGATGAGTCATCCCGTCCGCATCGGCGTCCTCACGGTCAGCGACCGCGCGTCCCGCGGCGAGTACGAGGACCGCGGCGGCCCGGCGATCCTCGACGAGTTGGGCGCGATCCTCGCGACGCCGTTCGAGGCGGTGCGGCGCGTCATCCCCGACGAGCGGGGCCTGATCGAGGCGACGCTGCGCGCGCTCAGCGACGACGAGGGCTGCTGCCTGGTCTGCACGACGGGGGGCACGGGCCCGGCCGCGCGACGTCACGCCCGAGGCGACCGAGGCCGTCTGCGACAAGGTCCTCGACGGCTTCGGCGAGCAGATGCGCAAGGTGTCGCTCGAGGTCGTCCCGACGGCGATCCTCTCGCGCCAGATCGCCGGTGCCAGGGGTGCTTGCCTGATCGTCAACCTGCCCGGCAAGCCGTCGGCCGTGCACGACTGCCTCATGGCGGTGTTCCCGGCGATTCCCTACTGCATCGACCTGATCGGCGGCCCGTACCTCGAGACGCGCCCCGAGGTCTGCCGGGCCTTCCGCCCGAAGGGCGCCGAGCGGCCCCCGAGCTGATCCGTTATGCTCCTCCGACGGGCTCCGCGCTGCCTCGCCGAGCCGCCGTCCCCGCCGACCCCCCGCCGATGCCCCCACGCGCGCTGCTCCGCTGCCTGCTCGCCGCGGCCCTGCTGACCTCCGTCGCGGCCGCGCAGAAGTCGTGGCAGGTCCCCGCGGTCAACGTCGCGCACCGCAACGGGCAGACCTTCGTGACGTGGTCCGAGGTCTCGGCGACGCCGGTCCCGGACGCCTACGCCGTGTGGGCCTCGGCCAAGGCCATCCAGTCGAGCCAGGACCTGCAGCAGGCGACGCTCCTCGGCGTCGTCCCCAAGGGCTCGGCGACCTGTCCGCGCTCGGGGACCAACTACGTGCTCGAGAGCACCAAGCCCGCGCTGACGGCCGGGACCGGCTTCTTCGTCGCGACGCCGGCCGCCAAGGGCACGCGGTACTTCGCCGTCACGGCGCGCCGCGGCACGAGCGAGAACACCTGGGTCGGGACCAACGCCAACGCCAGCCCGGGCGTGGCCGAGACCCCGGGCCCGAGCGCGCCGGTGCTCCAGTGGAGCTCGGCCAACGGCGGCGACAGCCTGTGGGCCCACTTCGTCGGCGCCGGCGGCGCCGGGCCGGACCCGGCCATGGGCAACGCGGAGGGCGCGGCCTTCGTCTACCGCGTCTACTACGACCCGACCCGGCAGGGCCCGCGGCCCCTCGTCGTCGTCCTGCACCCGCGCGGCGGCTCGTACAAGACGATCCAGCCGCTGCCGTTCGCGCCCAAGGAGGCCGTCCAGCTGTTCCTCGACGACCCGCTCACGGCGCCGGGTCACAGCATGTGGTTCGGCTACCACGAGGGCTTCGGCAGCGCGGCCCCGTCGGGCAAGGTCGTCCCGTACACCGAGAACCGCGTCCTGTGGAGCGTCGACAAGCTCCTCGCCGACCAGGCCCTCGCGATCGACCAGGCCCGCGTCTACGCGGTCGGCGCCTCGCTCGGCGCGATCGGGAGCTTCGGGCTCGGCGTGCGCCACGCCGACCGCTTCGCGGCCGTCGGTGGGATCGACCCGGCCTTCGACGTGGCCCACGCCGACTTCGCGCTCAAGGGCGAGGTCGCGACCCTGTTCGGGACCGCGACGCAGAACCTGCCGACCACGCTCGGCCCGCGCTTCTACGACCTCGAGGCCTTCGCCAGGAACGCGCCGGCCCTGGCCGGGGCGGGCATCGCGCCGATGCGCTGGTTCTTCGGCCGGGCCGACACCGTGACCGGCTGGACCGACAAGCCCGCCGCGCTCCGCGCCGCCCGCGACGCAGGCCTGCCGCTGGTCTCGTGCTGGGACCTCCGGTCGCACGGCGTCACCGGCGCCTGGTCGACGCTCGAGGCCCCGCTCCTGGCCGAGCTGTTCGAGCTCCGCCTCGACCGCGCCCTGCCGTGCTTCCACGGCCTGTCGCTCGACGACGACCCCGGCAACGGCAGCCCGCTCAACGGCGTCCCGGTCGGCACGATGGGGGGCTACCTCCGCTTCGACCCGGCCTCGGTCGTCGAGACGAGCGCCGGCGTCGACTTCGACTTCGGCCTGCGCAGCGACGCCAAGCGCCTCGACGCGGCCCCCGCCGCCTGGGGCACGGTCGACCTCGTCATGCGCCGGCTGCAGCAGCTCAAGCCCTCGCCCGGCGCGCTGTTCGAGGTCCGCGTGACCCGCAAGGGCCAGGCCGCGGTGCTCGAGAGCCGGGTCGTGCGCGTCGCCACGGACGGCCTGCTGCGCGTCCCCGGCCTCGAGGCCGAGACGACCGAGCGCAGCCTGTCGATCCACGCCTACACGCCGGTCCTGCCCGAGCTCCGCGTCGACGGCAGCGCCCGTCTGGGCGGCGAGCTCCGGTTCACGCTGCTGACCAACGCCAACGACATCGGCGCCCTGTTCGTCGGCTCGCAGCAGGTCTCCTGGCCGACGCCGTTCGGCACGTGGCAGATCGGCGACCTGCTGTACCTGTGGGCCGGCCCGACCGGGCCCAACGGCCTCGTCGAGGTCCGGGTCCCGGTCCCGCTCGACACGCGGCTCGACAAGGGGACCCTGCTGGCCCAGGCCCTGACCGGGACCGGCACCCTCGCGGGGACCAAGGTCACCAAGCTCGCGACGGCGACGTTCTGGCAGTGAGCCGGGCTACTCGGCCCGGTTGCGCAGCCGGAGCTCGGTCCGCAGGCGCTTGACCAGGGCCGAGACCTGCTCGCCGGGGCACTCGGTCGCGTGCGTGGGGTGGATCTCGCGGTGCGTCAGGATGGCGTCCGGCCCGATGTCGTAGTGCTCGCACAGCGAGCAGGTCAGCTGCACGAGGGCGCGGACCTGGGCCCGCGTCGGCACCTGGGCCCCGGGCTCGTCGGCCTTGTACTGGCCGAGGAGGCAGATGCCGATGTTGCCGCGGTTGGTGCGGCCGTCCCCGGCGTGGGCGCCCTGCCACTCGAGCTCGCGGCCCTCGAACACCGAGCCGTCGCGGGCGATCAGGAAGTGGTAGCCGATGTCGCCCCAGTGGTTGGCGCCGATGTGGCGCCGCTGGATCGAGCGGATCTGCTCGGCCGCCTCCTGGCGGTCGTCGCCGACGACCATGGCCGAGTGGTGCACGGTCAGGCGGAAGATCTGGCCCATCGGGTCGAGCCGGGACGGGACCGCCGCCCGGCTGCCCCAGGCGCTGCGTCGCAGGACCGACAGCGTGCCCCTGCCCTCGAGCTCGAGCAGCCCCGAGGCCTCCGGCCGCGTCGGCGGGGGCGAGGTCTCGACCTCGGGCACCGGGCGGCGGCCGCCGAGCCGGTCCTCGAGGACGGCGGCCAGCCGCGGGCCCGGCGCCAGGCGGGTGGCGGCCTGCCACTCCGCCCGGGCGCGGTCCTCGTCGCCGCGGGCCCGCTCCAGCTCACCGTCGATGAACCGGGCCAGGGCCTGGGCCTCGAGCCTGGGGCGGGGTCAGCCGGTCGAAGGCCTCGAGCCGCCGGCGGCGCCGGTGAGGTCCCGCAGGCCGAGCTCGGGGCCAGGCCAGGCGCAGCCTCAGGGCGGCCCGGCTGTCGGCCGTCAGCACGCCGGGGCGGTCCTCGTCGGCGTGGAGGCAGCGCCGGATCTCGGCCATCTCGCGGCTCGCGCCGCCGGCGCGGGGCCGTGACCTCGCCGAAGCCGGGCCCGAGCCAGCGCAGGTCCTCGGCCTGGCGCTGGCGCGAGCCGGCGCAGGACGACAACGCCAGCGTGAGGAGCGCGAGGATTCCGAGACCCTTCCAGGTCCTGCCTGCGTGCATGCATCCCTCCCTGTGGGCTGGGCCGCCCGCCCGGCGCGCCCGCGCCTTGCCCGCGAAGGGCCAGCGGTATCGGGTCCCGGCCCGGCTTCCCAGCCGCGGACCGACGGGCCCGCGGGGAACCTGCCCGATCCCCGCCGAGCCGATCCAGGCCCGCAGCCCAAGGGTCGATAGAGACCCGGAAGCCTCCGCCTCCCACGCCGGGAGACGGGCAGCGGAGAGTGGTGCATGAACGTCGAGGTCAGACTGCAGCTGTTCGGTCCTCTGGACCCGATCGGATTGACCTGGCAGACGGCCGAGGCCGACAGAGCAGGTCCCGTTCGGCGAGGACGAGGTCCAGACCCGCTACAACCTCCTGCTCGCGCTGCAGGAGGCCGTCACCAACGTGTTCCGGCACGGGTACGAGGCGTCGCCGTCCGAGCGGGACTGGATCGAGGTCCGGATCCGCTACACCGGTGAGAAGGTCGTGCTCGAGATCCGCGACGAGGCCCCGGCCTTCGACCCCACGACGGTCGAGGAGCTGCAGGAGCCCAACGCGGACCAGGACCTGCCCCTGATGGAGGGTGGCTACGGGATGCACATCATCCGCTCCGTCGTCGACGGCCTCGGCTACCGGCGCGAGGGCAGCGAGAACGTCCTCGTGCTCGAGAAGGACCTCGTCCCGGCGGCCCAGGCCACGCGCCGCTGAGCATCGATGCACGGGATCGGGACAGGAGGCCTGCTCGAGGACCTGTGCGACCTCGCCGGGGCCGCGGGCCCTACGCGCCCCGGGCTGTGGATCGTGGGCGCGGACGCCCGCGTCCTGGCCGGCTGTGCGGGGGCGGTGCCCGAGCCGGGCTTCGAGGTCGTCGACGGGCGGCTCGAGGTCCGCGGCGTCGCGGCCCCCGCCCGGGCCGCGACGCGTGAGCTGGCCCTGCCCGGCGGCGACCGCGCCTGGCTCGTGCTGGCCGGCGACGCCGCGGCCAGGGTCGAGGAGTCGGCCGCCGTCATGGCCGGCCTCGTCGAGCGCGAGGGCCGGCGGGAGTGGGAGACCGAGGACACGACCGAGCACCTGCTCGGGCTGTTCGAGCAGATCCGCGCGATCCACGACCTCGCCGACCGGCTGCCGGCCTGCGACTCGCTCGAGGACAAGGCGCGGCTCTGCCTGACCTCGATGACCGTCGCCCTGCAGTGCCGCATGAGCGTGCTGTTCCTCGAGCGCCGCGGCAGCGAGGACCTGCTCGGCCTCGTCATGGGCGGCGGCAGCAACGCCTGCTGGGCCGTGGACCTGACCCTCGACCGCGCGTCCGCGGACCCGGTCGCCCAGGTCCTGCGCACCGGCAACTGCGTCTACGGCCGGGCGGCCGAGGTCGAGCTCCCCGAGGGGTCGATGGTCCGCGAGGCCCACGAGTCGTTCCTCGCCGTGCCGATCAAGTTCGGGGCGGACACGGAGACCCAGGTCTTCGGCGCGATCCTGCTGCTCGACCGGACCGGCGACGCGGCCCACCGCGGCTACGGCAACCCAGAGGCGGAGCTCGTGTCCTCGGTCGGCGTGCTGCTCGGCCTCGTCGTGGGCACGGAGCAGCGCGTGCACGCCGAGAAGGAGATGAAGCTCGCCAGCACGATCCAGGAGACGCTCGTGCCCGAGCGCCCGCCGGTCTGGCCCGGGCTGTCCCTGGCGAGCCGCAACGTCGCGGCCGGCCAGGTCGGCGGCGACTACCTCGACTTCGTCGAGTCCCCGGACCGGACGCGGCACGCGATCGTGGCCGACGTCTCGGGCCACAACATGGCCTCGGCCATGGCCATGATCATGGGACGCACGCGGTTCCAGAGCGTCGTCGAGCGCGAGTCGTCCCCGGCCAAGATCGTCGAGCAGCTCAACAACGGGCTGTTCGTCGACCTCTGCCACAACGAGCTGTTCATCACGGTCTTCGTCATGAGCTTCTGCGAGGTTTTCGAGGACGGGGGCCAGCGCGTGCGGTTCTGCAGCGCGGGCCACAACCCGCCGCTGCTCCTCCGGGCCGGCGGCGAGGCCGAGTGGCTCGAGGGCGGGGGCCCGATGGTGGGCTTCCTGCACGGGATCGAATACCAGGAGGTCGAGACGGTCCTCGGGCCCGACGACCTCGTCGTTCTTTACACCGATGGGGTGGTCGAGGCCGAGAACGAGGCCGGCGAGATGTTCGACACCGCGGGGCTGCTGGAGACCGTCGGGCGCCACGCCCGGGGGACTGCGAAGGAGATCCTCGAGGGGATCTTCCAGGCGGTCCACCGCCACGCCGGTCCGGGGGCGTCGGCGGACGACGTCACCGTCATCGTCGCCAAGGTCCTCGCGCCCTCGGGTGCCTGACAGGGAGGCTCTGCCATGGCTTCATCCAAGGTGCTGGTCGTCGACGACGAGCCGTTCATCCTCAAGTCGTTGTCCTTCGTCCTGCGCAAGGGCCAGATGGAGGTGCTCGAGGCCCGTGACGGTGAGGAGGCGCTCGAGATGATCAGGGAGCACAAGCCCCGGCTGGTCTTCCTCGACGTCATGATGCCCCGCCGCAACGGCTACGACGTCGTCCGCGCCGTCCGCGAGGACCCCGAGCTGGCCGACGTCCACCTCGTGCTCCTGACCGCCAAGGGCCAGGAGGCCGACCGGACCCAGGGCATGGCCGCCGGCGCCAACGACTACATGACCAAGCCCTTCAGCCCCGCCCGGATCCTGCAGATGGCCCGGGAGATCCTCGGGCAGGCCTAGCCCGACTCGCGGGTCGGCGGTCTTTCCCGGGCGGAGCCCCCGCGGTACACCCGGGGGCATGGAAGCAGAGCCCCTCGTCCTGGACGTCTCCGAGCGGGACTTCGAGCAGGAGGTCAGGGTCGCCAGCCGGACCCGCCCGGTCGTGGTCGACTTCTGGGCCGAGTGGTGCGGGCCGTGCAAGACCCTCGGCCCGGTCCTCGAGGGCCTGGCCCGCGAGGCGGCCGGCGGGTTCCGGCTGTGCAAGGTCGACACGGAGCGGGAGCCCAGGCTCGCGTCCCTGTTCCAGATCCAGAGCATCCCCTTCGTCGTCGGGTTCAGCGGCGGCCGCCCGGTCGACGCGTTCATGGGGGCCCTGCCCGAGCCCGAGGTCCGGGCCTTCCTCGAGCGCCTCGGGGTCGTCTTCGGGGCCGGGGGGGAGGACGAGGCCGCCGGGGACGACGACGGCCCGCTGACCCGGGCGGCCCGCGCGCTGGCGCCCGGCGCCGGGACCGACCCGGCCGCGGCCTGGGCCGAGCTCGAGGGGATCGAGGAGGACGACGACGACCACCGCACGGCCGCGCGGCTGCTCGAGGCCCGGCCGTTCTTCGACGCGGAGGTCGCCGGCGCCGGCCCGGCCGCCGAGGCCCTGCGCCGGGCGCGGGCGGCGTGGCGGAGCGGCGATCCCGACGGCGCCATGGAGGCCCTGCTCGCGTCGGTCACCGAGGACCCCGGCTTCGCCGACGCCCTGGCCCGCCGGGCACTCGTCGCCCCGATGCAGCTGCAGAAGCCAACCGGACCGAGCAGGCACGCGGCGGTGCGCCGCCGACTGGCCGCCCCAAGGACTCGAGCCTCGGCTCCCGGCCAGATCCTCCACTGGACCGGCCCGTCCCCGACACGACGTTGGGACCGACGCCCCGGCACTGGAAAGCTGCGCGCTCGGGTATCTTGTGGACCTCCTTCTTCCCCTTCTCCGCTCCCCCGGCGGGAGCTCCCTGGAGGATCCCTCATGGCCCAGACACAGGCCGGCCCCACCTTCAGTCGTCACCCGTCCTCGACGACCACCAACGGAGGGACGGGCTGCGGAACCCACGCCAACGACTGATGAAGACCTGACGCCGTGGAAGCCGACGGCCCAGGACCCTGACCGCAGAGCGCGCCAGGCACCTGTTCCGGCGGGCCGGCTTCGGCGCCACCGCGGCCGAGCTCAGCGGTGCGCTGGCGATCGGGGTCGACCGCACGATCGACACCCTCCTCGTCGCCCCCGGCTGGCCGATCCCGTCCCAGGGCGTGTTCATGCTGCCCAACACGGGCGAGATCGTGAACATGAACCAGACCAACGGGCAGATCGGGGCCTGGCTGTACCTGATGCAGAACAGCCCGTTCCCGCTGACCGAGAAGCTGTGCCTGTTCTGGCACGACCACTTCGCGACCGGGATCAACAAGGTCCAGTACGCGAACATGATGGGCGACCAGATCAACATCTTCCGGCGCTTCGGGCTCAGGAGCTTCCGGTCGCTGCTGATCGAGGTCAGCAAGGACCCGGCCATGCTCTACTGGCTGGACAACCGCCTCAGCACCAAGGCCAAGCCCAACGAGAACTACGCGCGTGAGGTGTTCGAGCTGTACTCGATGGGCGTCACGGGGCCGTACACCGAGAACGACGTCCAGGAGGCCGCGCGGGCCCTGACCGGGTTCACGGCCATCTACGGCTACTCGTACTTCAACGCCAACAACCACGACACCGGCGTCAAGACGATCCTGGGCAAGCAGCTCAACAACGGCGCCGGCACGGCGGGGGCCAAGGACCTCGAGGACCTCGTCGACATCATCCTGGGCACCCCGGCGACCTCGAAGTACATGGTCCGCAAGATCTGGGAGTACTTCGTCTACGAGAACCCGAGCCAGGCCTTCATCGACCAGCTCGCGGCCCGCTGGGTCCAGGACAAGTACGACGTCCGGGCGCTGATGGAGACGATCTTCCGCTCCAAGGCGTTCTTCTCGTCGAGGTCCATGGGGGGCCTGGTCAAGAACCCCGTCGAGTACATGGTCGGCGCCCTGCGCAACCTCGGCGAGGTCAACGTCAACTACTCGCGGGTGGCCGCGCGCATGACCCCGCTCTACGCCCTGCTCAACTACGACAACCCCTCGGGCCTGCCCGACGGGATCGCCTGGATCGACTCCCAGGCCCTGCTCAACCGCGCCAACTACGGGCGCGACGTCGTGCAGCAGCGCAACAGCTACATCCGCTTCCTGTTCTCGGGCATGCCCTACCTGCCGCCTTTCGACGTGGCCAAGGTCATCGCCGACAACAAGCTGGACACCCCGACCAAGATCGTCGACTGGTTCCTGGACGCGCTCGTGGCCGTCCCGGTCCCGGCGGCGGTCCGCACCAACCTGATCACGTTCATGACCAGCGACAACGGCACGACCTCGTTCCAGTGGAACGAGGCCTCGCACGCGCAGCGCAAGGGCGCGGGCCTGATCCACCTGATCCTGGCGCTCCCCGAAGCCCAGATGAACTAGGGAGGACCGAGATGAGCTTCAACCCGACACGTCGTGACGTCCTCGTCGGCGGTCTCGGAGCGGGCCTCGCCCTCCCCCTGACCCGGACGGCGAGGCTGCCCCGCTGGCTCCACGCCCTCAACCAGGGCGACAACATCCTGGTCGTCCTCCAGCTGCGCGGCGGCTGCGACGGCCTGCAGTGCGTGGCGCCGATCAAGGACCCGGTCTACCAGGCGGCCCGCGTCAACTTCGGCATCCCCGCCGACAAGGGCCTCCTCGTCGACTCCAACGACTCGGTCTACTTCCACCCGTCGATGGCCGACTTCAAGGCCCTGTACGACCGCGGGGACCTCGCCATCGTCCAGGGCATCGGCTACCCCAACCCCAACCTCTCGCACTTCCGCAGCGAGGACATCTGGGCGACGGGCGACAACGCGGCCACGACCGTCAACGCCGGCTGGCTGGGGACCTGGCGGACCACGCAGTACAACGGCTCGTTCTCGATCCCGATGATCGACATCGAGGCCCGCCGCAACGACGCCTTCGTCGGCGCGGCCGTCCCGGTGTTCCGCAGCCGGTCCGAGTTCCAGTTCTTCGTCGACACCTCGACGAGCGCGGCCGGGCTCGACGCCGTCTACGAGAAGGCGCTGATCGAGGCCAACTCCAAGGTCGCCCGGACGACGACCGAGCCCAACCTGACCTTCGTGGCCAAGGCCCTCGACCAGACGGTCTCGGACATGGGCCTGATCCAGATGACCGGGACCAGCTACACGCCCAAGGTCACCTACCCGTCGACCGACGCCACGACGACGCGGCTGTCGTCGGCGTTCCAGCTCGCCGCGAGCTACATCACCGGCGGCATGGGCACGCGGGTCTACTACATGGACACCGGCGGCTTCGACACCCACGCCAACGAGATCGCGTCGGGCAACCCGGTGGGCGGCAACATGGCCACCCTCGTGCAGCGGTTCTCGTCGTGCATCAAGGCCTTCCTCGACGACCTCAAGGCCTACGGCAAGAGCTCCAACGTCATCGTCATGGTGACCTCCGAGTTCGGCCGGCGCCTCGGCCAGAACGGCACCAACGGCACCGACCACGGCCAGGCGAGCCTGTCCTACGTCGCCGGCGAGCCGGTCAAGGGCGGCCTCTACGGCAAGTACCCGGACCTGTCCCAGTACGCGAGCCGGACCGACTTCAACAAGATCAGCCTGCCGTTCACGACCGACTTCCGGTCCCTCTACGCGACCGTCATCGACAAGTGGCTCGGCGGCGACCACACCAAGGTCCTGCCCGGCACCTTCCCGCTGCTCGGCATGCTCTGAGCCGCGCCGGCCCCGCGCCGGTCACGCCCGCGGCCCCGGCCCGTCCGGGGCCGCGCGCACGTACGGGGGAGGCCGGGGAGGCCCGGCTCCCTGCGGCCGGGGCGGCTTGACGCGCCGGGGCCCATGGCCTTGGCTGTGCGCGCCCCCGGGAGCGCCTCGATGACCAGCCGCCGGACCGTCCTGCTCGCCGGGCTCACCGCCTGCGTCCTGATCGCCGTGCTGATCCTCCGCGGGGGCGGACCGCCCGAGGTGGGGGTCGCGGGCGCGGGCAGGGCCGTCGATGCGACCGCGGACGTCGAGGCGAGGATCGGCGTCCCGGGAGGCGGGTCGGCGAGCGCCTCGGGCGAGGATCCGGACTTCCCCGAGGGTGGATCCGGTCGGAGCCGCCTGGCCGGCGACGAGCCGGCCTTCGCGATCGAGGGCCGCGTCGTCGACAGCCTCGGCCGCGGCGTGGCCGGGGCGCGCGTCGAGGTGCGCTCGGTCAACGACCTCCTCGCCCGCGGCGCGGCCGCGCCGCTGCTCGGCGCGGCCACGAGCGGCGAGGACGGGCGGTTCCGGGCCGAGGACGTCGTCGGCCACCGGCTGGCGCTCGACGCGCGCGCGGGCGACGGCCGGCGCGGCATGCGGTTCCTGTACGAGGACGTCGTCGACGGGGTCGCGGCCGGGGTCGAGGTCGAGGTCCAGGGCACCCGGAGCGTGTCCGGCATCGTCCGAGACTCCGAGGGCCATCCGGTGCCAGGCGCCTACGTCCAACCAAGCGGCCTCGCCTCGAACATCTTCTACTGGCAGGCCTGCGAGGCCCGGTGCGACGACGAGGGTCGGTTCGAGCTCATCGACCTCCCTTCCCGTGCCGGACAGGTCTGGGCATGGGCCGAAGGCTTCGTGGCTGGCAGGACGGAGATCCCGAGCCATGGCGGAGAGCTCGACGCCCGGCTCGAGCGCGGACAGGGCCACACGATCCTGGCCCGGCTCGAGGGGGGCACCATCCCGGGGGCGACCCTCGAGTGTCAGGGCATGGGGTCGGCACGGGAGGAGCTGCTGCCCTCACCGCTTCGCGTGACCTCCTTCGACGGGGAGGGATCAGCTCGCGTGAGCTCCCTGCCCGCCGGCACCTGGTTCGTTCGGGTCGTCGGGCACGGCGGTCGGGTCAAGCAGCGTGGGCAAAGGGTCGAGCTCGACGCCGATCACCCGATCGCCCACGTTTCCTTCACGACGGTGCCCCTCCTGCCGCTCACCGGCCGCCTCGTGGACCGGGAGGGTCGCGCCTTGCCAGGCACCCGCATGGAGTTTCTCGAGCCCGGCGAGACCTACCGAAGTCGCACGGTCGTGTCCGGCGGGGACGGCGCATTCCACATCGATGCCTGGGCGGTCGAGGGCGGAAGGAACCAGCTGACGCTCGTGACGCCGGGGCTCTACTTCGACACCGAGCACGGACCGAGGACCTTCCGGCTGGTCTCGCCCGGGTCGGACCAAGACCTGTTCATTCGCCGCGGACCTACCCTCGCCGGTCGGGTCGTCGACGAGCGTGGTCGGCCCGTGGGCCGGGCCACGGTCCTGCTGTTCCCTGGTGGGGGTATGCAGAAGGACGTGCTCGCGGTCTCCACGGCCGACGAGGACGGTTCCTTCGTGCTGACGCCGCGCTGGCCCAAGGAACCGCGCCCAGTCCGCATCGGCGCCAGGTTCGGCGAGCGTGTCGGGCTTCGTGGCGAGGACCTCACGCTCGGCGAGGGGACCCGACTGCAGGGGATCGAGGTCGAGATCCAACTCGGGACCATCGTCGAAGGAATCGTCCTCGACGTCGACAACAGGCCGCTCCCGGACCTGTTCCTGACGCTCCGACCCGTGTCCGTGCCGCACGCGTACCTGCTCGACTACGCGTTCGCCAAGGTCACGAGCGCCGCCGACGGTCGGTTCCGCTTCCGTGGCCTGCCCGCCGGGAAGTGGCAGCTCGGCGGATACTTCGGCAAGCGCTACTGCGTCGACCCCATGCCGCTGGTCGAGCTCGAGACCGGCCAGGTACGTGCTGGCATCGTGCTGCACTTCGCCGAGGGTCTCGACATCGCAGGCACGGTCGTCGACCTCGACGGGAAGCCCCCCTCGGACCTGGTCAAGGCGGAGCTGGTGCACAGGCCGTCGGCAGGTGTGCGGCGGCAGCCGTCGCAGAGCGGGATGATCAGGCGGATCGACGGTAGCTTCCGCCTCGGCGGCCTCGCGCCCGGGGCGTGGCGGCTCGAGCTGTCCTGGGTCGACGGCGAGCGCAGGAAGCGCCGCTTCTTCACGCGCGGGTCGATCCCCGAACGCCGCTTCGTCGTGCCGGAGCCGGTCGAGGCCGGCACCGAGGGGCTCCGGGTCACGTTGCCGATCGGCGCCAACGCGGAGCTCGCCATCGAGGTCCCCGAGGAGTTGGTCCGGTCCGAGGCGGCCGGCTTCGAGCTCGGGCTCGAGCTGCGCGGTGGGGGCAGCGAGGCGCGGGCCGTGCGCTGCGGGACCGACGGCCTGATCCGCGAGCCGCTCCCGCCGGGGTCCTACGCCTGGGCCCTGAGCCACCCGGCCCGGGGGACCGAGCGAGGCAGCTTCGAGCTCGCGCCGGGGCAGGCGCACCGGCTCCGGGCCTTCGCCGAGGGGGGAGACCGAACCGTCAAGGTGCACGTCCTCGACGAGGAGGGTCGACCCGTGCCGGGTGCGCGGGTCACGCTCGCGGGCCGGGTCCCGGGTGGGGCCAGCCCCTACGTCGGTGCGGGTGACGACCCTGCCTGGGGGCTTGCCACCGACGAGGACGGGACCGTCCGGGTCACCCCCTCCGCCCGCCCGGCCACGATCTTCGCCGCCGGGGCGGGGCGTGGCCTCGTCGTCGGGACCTGGTCGGGCCAGGACGAGGTCCGACTGGTCGCGGGTCCGGGCGGCGACGCACACCTCGAGCTCGGTCCGGTGAGCCGGGGACGGGTCGTCGAGGACGCCCGCTGGGCCGTCGTGGTCCGCCGGCTCGGCCCGGCGTTGCCGGGCGCCGACCCGGCCATCGCGGCCGGGATCGAGGCCACGATCTCGGGCGGGAGCCCGCTCGCGCTCCGGTTCCTGCCGCCGGGCCGCTACCGGCTCGAGGCCCAGGCGCCGGGGGAGGCCGGGCCGGTCGAGGCCACGGTGCCCGGCCGATCGGTCGTCCACGAGTTCGACGTCGCTCCGGGAAAGCCGTACCGGCACCGACTCTGACCCGTCCCCCTCCCGGCGCTCGGTCTTGTTCCCGAGGTTTCGACGGAACATCGGCTGCGAAGGGCTCGTCCTACGTGGCCCGAGGACATCTTCAAGGTGTCCGCTCCGCCGGCGAGGCGGGCCGAGCCCCCGAGGCCCGTCCTGGACCCGGTCGAGCCCCACGAAGCTCCTCGGTCTCTCTCTCCTCACTCGACACCCCTGAGAGTCCGGTCGCAGACCATGCGCGGAAGCTCAGGGGTGTCGGCTTGTACGGCGGAACCGGAACCGGAACCGGAACCGGAGCCGGAACCGGAACCGGAACCGGAGCCGGAGCCGGAGACGCATCCGGAGCCGGAGACGCATCCGGAACCGGAGACGCATCCGGAACCGGAGACGCAACCGGAACCGGAACCGGAGCCGGAATGGGAGCCGGAACCGTGTTCGAGGACGTGAGACCGGATCGCGGCTGGAGCGGTCGTCCCCGTCTCCTGCGCTGGCGATCCCTCGTCTCCGACCGAGGTCATCGGGATCCCCTGGCCGGGAGGCATCCCATTGCCACGCTGCGCGAGTCCCCTCGGGGTGCCGCGAGGCGGGACATGCCCGACTGCGGCGCCGCGTGCGGTCCCACGCTGCGTTGCATTGCCCGGCTCTGGCCAGTCGATCACGCCACGCCCCCGTGGAGTCGTCCGAACGGATCGAAGCCGCGCGCAGGAAGCAGGTAGCAGTGACCCGCTACCGGCGCCGATCGGGCGGGACGGGATCCTCGTCGGCGAGGTCCAGGCCGACGGGATCGGGACCGGCGGGCACGCCGGTGCGGCGCACCGAGAAGGTCCGGCCGGCGCGTTCGGTGCGCGCCTCGACGAGGTAGCGGGCCTCGGGCAGGCCGTCGAAGCCGTAGCGACCCTCGGCGTCGGTCCAGGCCTCGAGCGGCGGCAGGTCGTGGCCGACGATCGGGTGGCTGAGCTTGACGAGGACGTTGGCCGCGGGCTTGCCGTCGGGCCAGCGCACGACCCCGTGCAGGCGCTGGCCGAGCTCGAGCGCGACCTCGCGGGTCGGCCGCTCCTCGCCGCCGTGGAGCTCGACCTCGAGCAGGACCGGGACCCTGTGGTCGGCCTCGACGAGGAGCAGCCACCGCCCCGGGGCCAGGCCGCCGAGCTCGAGGCGGCCGCGCAGGTCGGGGAAGTGGAGGCTCGGCGGGTGGAGCCCGACGAGGTCGGGGGCGTCGCGCAGCTCGGCCGGGATCGCCGTCAGCCGCGGGCGCAGGCCCTCGCGCGCGCCGCCGGCGGCGATCCGCACGGCGACGCCGCAGCCGGCCTCGGGGACGAGCTCGACGCGGCCCTCGGTCCCGGCCGCGACCTGGCGCACCGCGACGCGGCCGTCGAGGTCCTGGTACAGGGCCAGGATCGGCTGCTTCGGCAGGCCGGTCTGCGCGGCGAAGCCGTCCGCGCCCGGCAGCAGCAGCCGCTTCTCGATCCCGAGCGCGCTGCGCCACAGCAGCAGCAGGCTCGCGTCGTCGCCGGCGTCCTTCACCGCGAAGGCGAGCGTCCTGGCCGGCTGCGGCGGCGCCGCGAGGGCCAGGACCTCGCCGGGCCCGAAGCGGGGCAGGACGTGGCGCTCCTCGCTGTCGCGGCCGAGGCGGACCTCGAGCAGGAGGTCGAAGCAGGGCAGCGGCACGCGGCCGTCGACCGGCCGCTCGGCCCGGCCCTCGAAGCGCAGGGCCTCGGGCAGCCGGACGACCGTGGCCGGCCCCGCGACGCGCAGCCAGGCCGGCGGCCGGAGCGCGGGCGCGAGCCGGACCTCGCCGCCCGGCTCGACGTGGAAGCTGCAGGTCGCGGCCGCGGCCCCCGCGCTGCGCAGGCGCAGCCGGTACGGCCCCGGCGGGAGGACGAGCTCGGCGCGGTCGGCGACGAGGCCGCGGCGGAGCGAGAACTCGCGCCGGCTGTCGCGGTCGGTGCCGAGGAGCTCGTAGGCGAGGGGCTCGCCGCGCGGCGCCTCGACGACGAGGGACCCGCCGGTCACCAGCGGCAGGCCGAAGCGGTCCCCCGGGCGGATGCCGTGGCGGACGAGGCTCGTGCGGCCGCCCGCGGCGTCGGTCGCGAAGGCGCGGTAGAGGCTGCCCGGCGGGACCTCGAGGGTGAAGCGCCCGCGCTCGTCGGCGACGAGCTCCCACTGCCGGACGGGCGGCAGCAGCTCCGGGAACAGGCTGCGCAGGCGCTCGTCGACCTGGCTCTGCACGACGACTCGCGCGCCGGCGACCGGCGTCGCCCCGTCGTGCACGCGGCCGCGGAGCACGGCCTGCCGAGGCGCAGGTGTCGCGGCGGCCTGGGGGCCGAGGAAGAGCAGGGCCGCGAGCAGGGACGGCGCGGCGGTGGGTCGGAGGGGGTCTGGCATCGGGTCCGCCCGGCCCAACGTGGGGCGGTCCCCGAGGTTCCCGGGCCGGGCGCCGGGCTCAGTCGAGGTCGGAGCGCGACTCGAGGACCCGGTCCACGATGCCGTACTCCTTGGCCTCGATCGGGGACAGCCAGAAGTCCCGCGACAGGTCCTCGTCGACCTGCTCGGCCTTCTTCTTGGCGACCTCCGCGACGATGCGGTTGTAGCGCGCCTTGATCTTGACGATCTCCCTGGCCGTGATGTGCAGGTCCGAGGCCTGCCCGTGCCCGGCCGTCGACGGCTGGTGCAGCATGAACCGGCTGCCGGGCATCGAGAACCGCATCCCGTCGTCGCCGGCGAGCGCGATCAGGATCCCGGCCGAGGCGCAGAGCCCCGACACGATGGTCCGGACCGGGCAGGCGACGAAGCGCAGGATGTCGTAGATCGCGAAGCCCGAGTCGGCGGCGCCGCCGGGGGAGTTGATCCACACCGTCAGCGGGGCTTTCTTGTCGCGGGCCTCGAGCACGAGGGCCTGGGCCGTGATCGCCGCGGCCATCTTGTCGCTGACAGGCCCGTGGACCAGGATCGTGCGGCTGTCGAGGAGCTCCTTCTGCAGGGGCGAGAACTGGGGGGCCTTGGGGGCCTCGTCCTCCTCGTCCTCGAGGCGGGGCAGGAGCGGGTCCCGGGGAGCTTCGGCGGGCGTCGTCATCAGGGTTCCTTTCGGGTGTCGCGGGGCCACCGGCCGGGCGCGAGGGGCGATGGTATCGACCGGGTCGAGCCTGACATCGGAAAAATCGGACCCGGCCTGAAGCCCCCGAGGGCGGGGATCCGATCCTTGAACGGCGGCCTGACGCCACCCGAAGAAAAATCCGTGGGCCTGTAGCACGCCGGTCGAAGTCGTGCTAACATCAGCCTCTGGCGGTGATCGTCCTGACCTGCGGTCGATGCAGCCCCGCAGCAGGCGGCCCGGCCCGCGGAGGGGCGGCGCTGGTGTCGGGGGGTCCCACCCGGTCCCTCCAGCCGCCTGTGACGACCGCGTCCCCACCGGGGCCGGTCGTGAAGGTCCTCCCGATCCGGCCACTGCCGCGGAGACCCGCTGAGCGCCGTGGCGCGGGAGGATCCGATCCTCCCCGCCACAGCCGCCCCGCCTCGCGGGGGCCGCCGCAACCCGGAATCCAAGCGTGAGATTCACAGGCTCCGGCCCGGAGGCCGGGCCAGTCCACGTCGGAGCCGTTCCGAACAGCCCGGCAACAGTTCCCGGAGGCAGGCCACCGGGCCACGGTGCCTCCGACTCCCTTGACCCTGGTGAGCGCGCTTCGGGCCGCAGGGCCACGAAGCCGCAGAGGAAGGTCCCCTTTGGCGGAGACCCAGAGCAAGAAGAGCAAGCGCAGGCGCGGCAAGAAGCGGCGCAAGCTGAATCCCAACTACATCCCCAAGCCGACCGGACCCACCGAGCCGGGTGAGGGCGTCCTCGTGCTGCAGAAGGATGGCAGCGGCCTGCTGCGCTTCTACGAGAACAACTTCCTGGCGGGGGAGGACGACGTCTACGTGCCCCCCGGGCTCGTCAACGTCCACAAGCTCCGCGAGGGCAGCGTCGTCTCCGGCCAGATCGGCGACCCCAAGCGCCCCGGCCAGAAGCGCCTCCTGGCCGAGATCGAGCAGGTCGACGGGATGGACCCCGAGGAGCGCGCGGGGCTGCCGCCCTTCGGCAACCTCATGGTCATCGACCCCGAGCCGATGTTCGTGCTCGAGCCGGATGACGGCGACGTCAGCCTGCGGGTCATCGACCTCCTGTCGCCGATCGGCTTCGGCCAGCGCGGCCTGATCGTCGCGCCGCCGCGCAGCGGCAAGACCGTCCTGCTGCAGAAGATCGCCCACGCGATCAGCGCGCGCTACCCGGACGCGCACCTCATGGTCCTGCTCATCGACGAGCGGCCGGAGGAGGCCACCGGCTGGCGGCGCTCGGTCGAGAACGGCGAGGTCCTGTCCTCGACCCTCGACGAGGGCCCCAAGAACCACGTCATGCTGAGCGAGATCGCGCTCCAGCGGGCCATGCGCCTGGTCGAGGTCGGCAGGGACGTCGTCATCATCCTCGACTCGATCACGCGCCTCGCGCGCGCGTACAACGCCGACTCGAGCGGCCGCGGCGGCATCATGTCGGGCGGCCTCGGCGCCCGCGTGCTGGAGAAGCCCAAGAAGTTCTTCGGCTCGGCCCGCAACATCGAGCACGGCGGCTCCCTGACGATCATCGGCACGGCCCTGGTCGACACCGGGTCGCGCGCCGACCAGGTGATCTTCGAGGAGTTCAAGGGCACCGGCAACATGGAGCTCGTGCTGAGCCGGCCCCTGGCCGAGCGGCGGATCTTCCCGGCCATCGACATCGAGATGTCGGGCACCCGGAAGGAGGAGCTGCTCCTGCCCGCGGCCGCGATCGACCGCATCTACACGCTGCGGCGGGTGCTCTCGCGCATGAACGCCCTCGACGCCATGCCCCTGCTGATCCAGCAGCTGGAGAAGACCAAGTCGAACGCCGAGTTCCTCGGCAGCTTCAAGGTCAACCAGTAGCCGGGGGTCCCGGGCCGCAGCCGGGCCCCGGCGCGGGCCCGGGCGCCGCCCACGCCGGCCCCGGGCGAGGCCCACGCCTGCCGGGAGGAAAGGACGCCCTCCTCCGTCGGGGGGCTTCGTTGACTCTCCTCAGCCGCGTTCCTAGGATCTTCCGCCCCTTGTACTTCGGTCCGGTCCGTGTCCGGGCCGCGGCGAGATCCACCCTCCTCCCGAGCGTACGGACATGATCGAAGTCGAGAACCTGATCAAGGACTACGGTCAGGTGCGGGCCCTCCACGGCGTCAGCTTCGAGGTTCCCCGCGGCCAGGTCCTCGGCTTCCTGGGCCCCAACGGGGCCGGGAAGTCGACGACGATGAAGATCCTGACGGGCTACCTGTTCCCGACGGCCGGCCGGGCCGTCCTGGCGGGCCACGACGTGACCGAGGAGGCCCTCGAGGTCCGCCGGAAGGTCGGGTACCTGCCGGAGTCGAACCCGCTCTACATGGACATGCGGGTCGACGACTACCTGCGCTTCGCGGCCGACGTCCGCGGGGTCCCCGCCAAGGACCAGAAGCGGAGCCTCGACCGGGTGATCCACGACTGCGGCCTGCAGCGGGTCGTCAAGAAGGGGGTCATCGAGCTCAGCAAGGGCTACAAGCAGCGCGTCGGCCTGGCCCAGGCGATGATCCACGAGCCCGAGATCCTGATCCTGGACGAGCCCACCTCCGGCCTCGACCCCAACCAGATCATCGAGATCCGGGACCTGATCCGGCACATCGGCCAGAACCGCACGGTCATCCTCTCGACCCACATCCTCCAGGAGGTCGAGGCCTCCTGCGACCGGATCCTGATCATCACGCAGGGCCGGCTCGCCGCCGACGGCACGGCCCAGGAGCTCTGCGACCAGCTCCCGGCCGGCCCGCTCGAGGTCGAGGTCATCGGCCCGGCCGAGGCCGTCGAGCAGCAGCTCCGCGAGCTGTTCACCGGCGGCCGGATCGACCTGCTGCCGGCGCACCACGCGCGCCACGGCGGCCACGCGTTCCGGATCTCGGTTCCGCCGCACATGGACGAGCACGCCCGCGAGGCCGTCTACGACCTCGTCCAGGTCAACCAGTGGAAGCTCGTCCACCTCTACCGGCAGCGGGCCAACCTCGAGGCCGTGTTCCGCAAGTTCACCCTCAGCGCGGAGGCCGCCGACGAGCTCGAGCACAAGGCCCGCGGGGAGGAGGTGGCCCATGCATGAGACGATGGTCATCGCCCGCCGCGAGCTGCGCTCGTTCTTCCTGTCCCCGATCGCCTACGTCGTCGGGGCGGCGTTCCTCGGCGTCGGCGGCTACCTGTTCTTCAACCGGATCCTGATCGAGAGCGCCGGGACGAGCCAGGAGGCCAGGATGGTCCTGTTCTTCCAGCTCATGCCGATCGCGATGCTGATCCTGGCCCCGGCGCTGGCGATGCGGCAGTGGTCCGAGGAGCGCAAGCTCGGGACCCTGGAGCTCCTGCTGACCTACCCGGTCACGACCGGCCAGCTCGTCGTGGGCAAGTTCCTGGCCTCGATGCTGTTCGTCGGGATCCTCCTGCTCCTGAGCCTGCTGTACCCGATCTCGTTGTCGTTCTTCGGCGACCTCGACTGGGGCCCCACCCTCGGCGGCTTCTTCGGCTGCTGGCTCCTGGCCGCGGCCTACCTCGCCTTCGGCCTGTTCGCCTCGGCCCTGACCCGGGACCAGATCGTGGCCCTGGTCGTGTCGCTCGTGGCGCTGGGCCTGCTCGAGTTCTTCACGTCGTCGACGATCGGCCAGTACCTGCTCGGCGACACGATCATCGCGGTCCTGGGCCTGCTGTCCCCGGGCCAGCACTTCGCGTCGATCACGAAGGGGGTCGTCGACCTCGGCGACCTCGTGTTCTACGTCGTGTTCTGCGGCCTCTTCCTGTTCCTGAACGCCTCGATCCTCGAGGTCAAGAAGCGCGTCGGCTAGGAGGACCCGGACCATGTCTCCAAGCACCACCAAGACCTCCCCGGCCCACGCGGGCGTTGACTCCCTCCTGTTCCGCGCGCTGCTGGTCATCGGCATCGCGTTCAACCTGCTCTACCTGAGCAGCGACCTGGGCCTGCGCGCGGACCTGACCGAGGAGCGGCTCAACAGCCTGTCCCCGTCGACGCGGCGCATCCTCGGCGAGCTCAAGGAGGGCCTCGTCCTCGAGGCGTACTTCCGCAAGAACATGCCCGGGCCGTACCAGGAGGACCGGCGCAAGATCACCGCCCTGCTCGACGAGTACGTCCAGCTCGGCCACGGCCAGGTCAAGCTCGTCTACTACGACCCGACGGAGGACAAGGCCATCGCCGACCGGGCCCGCCGGCTCGGGATCGACGGCTTCCCGGTCCAGGTCGTCGAGTCCTCGAGCATCCAGACGGAGGTCGTGTGGCAGGGCCTGCGCCTGCGCTACGGCGGCGACAAGCAGAAGGTCGTCCCGCTGATCCAGAGCTCGCTCTCGCTCGAGGAGAGCCTGACGCCGCTGATCCACCAGCTCGTCCAGGACCGCAAGCCCAAGGTCGCGATCCTGGCCCGGCCCAACGACGTCCCCCCGTCGCCGTTCCAGCAGCAGCAGCCGCCGCCGGCCCCGGGCTGGTCCCTCGTCCGGCGCTCGCTCGAGGGGCGCTTCGACGTCGTCGACCCCGACTTCGCGTCCGGCGACCTCCTGCCCGAGGACCTCGACCTCCTCGTCCTGATCGAGCCCAAGAAGCTGACCGACTGGGAGAAGTACTGCATCGACCAGTACATCATGCGCGGCGGCGACACGATCGTGTTCGCCGACTCGGTCGACTACGTCGTCGACCCGCGGCGGATGTACGAGCAGAAGCCGTACCAGCTCGACGCCGACAACGACAGCAAGCTGCACTGGAAGGACCAGCTCCGGACCTACGGGGTCGACTGGACCGGGCGGATCGTGCTCGAGAACTACGGCCAGCTCGCCAAGGGCGCGCCGGTGTTCCGCTTCGGGCCCTCGGGCCGCCTGACCGGCTACGACTTCCTGCAGATGCCGTACTGGTTCTCGGCCGCGCGCGTCGACTGGACCCGCCTCGCCGACCGCTTCGCCAAGACGCCCGAGGGCAGGGCCGAGCTCGAGAAGAAGCTCGGGCCCGGCATCGACCCGGACCACCCCGTGTTCCAGGGCATGGACACCGTGTCGTTCTACTGGGCGACCGAGGTCGGCCTGGCCGAGGACCGGCCCAAGGACCTCGACTGCAAGGTCCTGCTCCGCACGAGCCCGGCCGGCGCGACCCAGGACCCGCCGTACTCGACCAACATCGACGACGTCAACGTCGCCCTCGAGATCAAGCGCATCGCCAACGCCGAGGCGCGCCAGGTCCCGCTCTGCGTCGTGCTCAAGGGCAAGTTCCCGTCGGCCTTCGCCAAGCTCCCGGTGCCGGCCCGGCCCGGCAGCGACAAGAACGGCGGCCTGCTGGCCCAGGACCCGCCGGCCGGCGGCGCCCAGGACCAACCCCCGGCCGGCGCGCAGCCCGGGGCCGACGGGACCGGCGGCCAGGACGGCGCCGAGGCCGGCGACCAGGCCGGCGACCAGGCCGGCGGGCAGGAGTTCGCCGGGCCGCCGGTGCCCGAGCACATGGAGGGCCAGCCGACGCGCAAGCCGCTGCCGGCCAAGCTCGACGCCGCGAGCGCCGAGTGCCGACTGTTCGTCGTCGGCGACGCCAACATGATCCGCGACGACCACCTCGACCCGCGCAACAACCCGCTCGGGCAGTTCGGCACGACCTACTGGAACCAGGGCGGCGGCGTCGTGTTCAACAACATCGTCGACTGGATGGCCCTCGACCTCGACCTCGTCGAGCTGCGCACGCGGCGCAGCAAGGACCGCAAGCTCGACTTCGCCAGCGAGGTCTTCGGCCAGGAGGAGACCCCGGAGCAGCGCAAGGCCCGCGCCGCGACGACCAAGGCCTTCCTCAAGTGGGGCAACACCCTGCTCCCGGTCCTCGTCCTGCTCGGCTACGGGCTGTTCACCCTGGTCCGGCGCAGCTCCGAGAAGCGGGCCTTCCTGAGCTCGAGCGACGCCTCCTGAGGAGTGACGACGATGCGCATCAACCTCCTGCTCGCCTTCGCCTTCGTGCTGCTGACGGCCGGCTCGGTCTACAAGTGCACGAGCCAGAACGCCGGCTTCGTCGACCTCTCGGCGACGCCCAAGATGTTCGACGGCTTCGTCGCCGACAACGTCGCCATCCTCCAGGTCACGCGCAAGCGGGAGGGGGCCCAGGAGGGCTCCCCCGACGCCCACGAGGGCTTCGCCCTGCGTAAGGCCGACGGGCGCTGGATCTTCGCCGACCAGGGCAACCCCTGGTACGGGGTCCCGGTCCGGCAGGCCGACGTCAGGGGCCAGATCCTCGACAAGATCGGCAAGATCAAGCTGACCGGCTCCAACGTCATCGTCGCCAACGCCGACGAGCAGATGCTCGAGCGCCGCGGCCTCGACGAGGGCCACGGCCTGCACGTCGTGGCCCAGAACGCCCAGCAGGAGCCCCTCGCCGACCTGTGGATCGGCACGCCCGCCGGCGCGTCCCAGCAGGGGACCGACGAGGCCGTGCAGGGGACCTTCCTGCGCAAGGGCGAGACCAAGGCGATCGTGCTCTACGAGGAGCCGTTCTCGCTCGACCTCGACCCCAAGACCTGGAGCGACCGCCAGCGCCGCGACCTCGGCGACGGCGAGATCACCGAGCTCCAGGTCGCGGGCCGGACCGAG
>JAWKUM010000005.1:0-203576 GCA_041398545.1 Planctomycetota bacterium
GCAGGATCTCACGGACGTTCTTCTCGACCTCGGGGAACACCGCGAGGGCGCGGACCTTCTCGAAGACGTCGGGGAGGTGGCTGTCGATCGAGATCGACAGCTTCCAGATCCGGTCGGCGAGCTCGCGGAACCGGGCCCCGTCCATGACCGTCGCGTTGGTGATCAGGTTGATCCAGCACTGGTGCTCGCGGCACTTCTCCTGGACCAGGTCGATGTTGGCCAGGAGCGGCTCGGAGTTGGCGTGGGGGGTGATCAGGGAGGCCCAGGGCAGCAGCTCGTCGAGGAGGAGGGCCGCCCGCGGCTTCTTCATGGCCTGGTACGGCTCCCCGTCGCTCTGGCCGCACATGACGCAGCGGAGGTTGCAGACGTTGTTGGTCGAGAACTCGACCCAGGCCGGGCGCGAGATCCAGGCCTCGGCCCGGCTGGCGAGGTCGTGGACGATCGCGAGGTAGTTGTCGATCTCGAAGGCGAGCTTGTTCTGCATCGGGACTGGAAGGGTAGCACGGGGATCGGGGCCGGCCCGGCGCGGCCGGAGCCCGGAAAAGGCTTCGCCGGGGGGGGCCCGGAGCCGTATTCCTCGCGTAGAATCCGGCCCGCCCCGGACTGGGCTCCTCGACTCCTCGTCTCGAACCGGAGGTCCGCCGCATGCGTCGTCTCCCGCTCCTCCTCCTGGGACTCGCGTCCCCCTGCCTCGCCCAGGCCCCGGACACCGGTCCGGCCGCCACCGACGGCGGCGCCCTCCGCTTCGTCGGGGAGCGCAACTGGCGCTTCGAGCTGCCCGACGCCCGCTGGACGCCGGTCGGCTCGGGCCTGAGCCTCGCCGGCCACGAGTTCCGGGCCGAGGTCGAAGGCACGAGGCTGTCGCTCGACAGTGACGGCGACGGCAAGACCGACGCCGCGTTCGAGGGCAAGGAGCCGGCCTACGTGCTGCTCCGCGCCGCCGACGGCTTCGCCTACGCGATCCGCGTCGTCGACCGCGGGGGCTGGCAGTTCCAGAGCTCGGGCTACCTCCAGGGCAAGCTCGACGGGACCCGCGTCCGGTTCTTCGACCAGGACAACGACGGCCTCTACGGCGAGCCGGGCGCCGACGCCGTGGCCGTCGGCAGCGGCCGCTTCGCGCAGGCCATGTCCCCGGTGCTGCGCCTCGGCGACCGCCTCGTCGAGGTGCGGGTCGACGGCGACAAGGCCACGACGGCGGCCTTCACCGGCGAGACCGGGGTCCTGGCCCTCGAGGTCCAGACCCGCGGCAAGGTCCTGGCGCTCCGGCTCCGCAGCCGCAGCGGCGGGCTCGCCTTCGACCTGGCCAAGGCCACCGGCGAGGTCCGGCTGCCGGTCGGCACCTACACCCTCGTCGGCGGGGCCATCGGCCTCGGCGAGAACCGCGTCGACCTGACGACGGGCCGATGCAAGGACGTGCGCGTCACCGCCGACGGCAGCGCCGAGCTCGAGCTCGGCGGCCCGCTGCGCGGGGAGTTCGCCTACGTCCGCGCCGGGGGCGAGCTCAAGTTCGACCCCTCCAAGGTCTGGTACTACGGCCGCGCGGGCGAGGAGTACCGCGCCTGGACCCCGATCGGGGCCTCGCCGAGCTTCACGATCACCGAGCAGAGGTCGGGCACGGAGCTGGCCAAGACGATCTTCCCAGGCTCGTGTTGAGGCACTGGCCTCGTGCCGGTCGCCGTGAGCGTGCCGGAAGACAAGGACATCGCCATCGTCATGAACGCCGAGAACTGGGCCTTCGGGAAGCTGGAGGGCAAGCCCCGCCGCTGACCACCGACCGCCCGGGGGCGGGGGCTCACCCCCGCCCCACGCCCGCCCCGCCTCTGCCTCGGATCGCGGTCCGCCTCGCCGCGCTCCGGATCCCCGACCGCCTCAATGAAGCCGAGACCCGTCCCGACCCGGGCCTTCCACGCCCCGACCGCCCGCGGTGCCAGGCACGGACTTCCCGGACTCCTGGTCGCGTTGGCCTTGGCCCTCGGTCCGCTCGCGGCCCAGGACCCCGGCCGGCCCGGGCCCGAGCCGGCCGCGCCCGGCGAGGCCGAGGCCGCCCCGGCGGCCGCCGCGATGATCCGCATGCCGGTCCGCCTCGTGGCCGACAAGCTCGTCGCCCGCTGCGAGCTCTCGACCAGGTTCCGGCGCATCCCGGCCAACCTGATGATCTCGCTCGACCGCAGCTGCGGCCTCGAGCTGCACAACAAGGCCGCCTTCCACCTCCGCTGCGAGGACGGCGCCGGGTCCCCGATCACGATCCACTTCCCCGGCGAGCCGATCGTCGTCCCGACGCGGGAGCACGGCGACGAGGAGGAGATGGACGAGCTCACGAGGCTCTACTCCAAGGACCTCGGCGAGGTCGCCCTGATCGGCACGATCGGCTCCGCGATCCTCGAGCGCTACCACCTGGTCCTCGACGTCCACGAGGGGCTGTGCGAGCTGTCGCCGCCGCGCGAGCGCAGCGCCGAGCCGCCCGAGCCGGTCGAGGGCGAGACGCTGTGCAAGCTCAGCACGCGCAACCACCAGGTCTGGCTCCCGGTGCGCACGCCCTGGGGCGCCGCGCTGTGGATGAACCTCGGGACCGGGCGCTACGAGACGATCGTCGATCAGGACCTGTGCGAGGAGCGCGACCGGCTCGACGGCCAGCTCGGCGAGGTCAGGCTCGGCGACGTCGACCTGTCGCGGTGGGTCGCGTTCCGGCCGGCCGAGCTCGTCCAGGTCCACGGCGACGGGGCGCTCGGGACCCTCGGCCTCGACTTCCTGCGCTGCTTCCGCGTCGAGCTCGACCGCGAGAACGGCTTCGCGAGCCTCCGGGCCAAGCGGGAGCCCGACAGGATGACCGAGGCGCCGGCGTTCTACCTCGCCTTCGCCGAGCGCGACTGGGACGCCATGGAGGCCCTGCTGACCGAGCACGCCTCCTCGCGCCTGGCCCGCGAGGCCAGCGAGCGGCTGCTGGCCGGCCTCGTCGACTCCGGCGCCGGCCCGGAGCGGCTGACCAAGGCCCTCGGGTTCCGCGACGCGACCCGGATCCCCGACCTGCGCGCGACCGAGGCCCTGGCCACGATGAAGGTGCTGCTGCGCGCGCGCCGGCCCGACCTCGCGATCGAGGCCGGCAAGCTCGGCCTCGTCCACGGGCGCGAGGACCGCTACCCGGAGTCGGTCCACCGGCTCCACGCCGAGATCGGCGAGCTCTGCCTCGACCACGGCGCGGCCGACGAGGCCTGGGAGCACCTGCTCTCGGCGGCCTTCGGCCTGCCCGAGGACGGCCGGATCAACCTCCTGCTGGGCCGGTTCTACGAGCGCGAGAAGCGCTGGCGCCGCGCCCTGTCCCGCTACGTGCAGGCCGTCATCACGCCCGAGGTCGGGGCCGAGGCCGTCGAGGGCCTCGAGCGCGTGCAGGCGGCGATGGGGGGCGAGCCGTTCTCGGTCGATCTCGTCGACAAGCTCGTCGCCGGCAAGGTCCAGGGCTTCGGCGCCGCGACGCGCTACGAGCCCGAGCCGCCGTTCGAGACCGGGCGGACCGTGCTGGCCGAGCTGTTCACCAACGTCCACCTCGCGCGCAAGCAGGGCGAGTCCTGGGTCAGCTTCCTGCTCGGCGGCAGCCTCGCCGCCGAGGGCCTGCTGTCCCACTTCCCGCGCGACCGCATGGTCCTGCTGACCTGGCACCTGCCGGACCCCGAGCCGTCGTCGACGGTCACCGAGTACGGGGTCACGCTCGCCCGGCGCGCCGGGCACCCGGGGCCGGGCTGGTTCCGGATCGACGGCCGCGAGCTCACGCCGGGCGCGGGCCGGGACCGCGACGCCGAGGCGATCTACGAGCGGGCGCGCAGCGCCGTGCGCGCGGCGCTGCGGCGCCGGCCCGAGCACGCGCTCGAGGTCGAGGCCGTCCTCGCCGACGGCCGCATCCGCGGCACGGCCACGGTCAAGGGCCCGCCGGTCCCCGGCGCGCGGCTCGAGCTCGTGCTGGCCGAGCGCGGCGTGCTGCACCCGGGCAAGGGCCTCGCCGTCGTGCACCGCATGGTCGGGCGCGGCAGCCTCGCCGGCGGGATCGAGGGCGTCGCGTTCACGCCGGTGGACGGCCGCTTCGAGCACCGCTTCGACCGCTCCCTGGCCCAGGTCGAGCGCGAGCACGCGGCCTACCTCGCCGACCTCGAGGAGCAGTGCGGCAAGCCGGCCGGGCGCCTGTCGATGCACTTCGACCCGGCCCAGCTGGTCATCGTCGCGATCCTCCGCCACGACGACGGCAGCGACGTCCTCCAGGCGACCCAGGTCCAGCCGGTGATCGAGGCGCCCGCGGAAGGGGGCGGGCGGTGAGCGGCGCGGCGACCGACCGCGACGCCGAGCTGCGCGCCCGGCTCGAGCTCTGCGCCCGGCAGGCCGCCGAGGTCCTGCGCCAGGAGCGGCTCGACCACGCCCGCGTGGCCTCCCGCCGCCCGGTCCTGCACCTCGCGCTCGTGGTCGGCGCCTTCCTCTGCGCCTTGCAGGGCGGCGCGGCCCTCGGGCTCTGGCCCTCGCTCCCGACGCTCTGGGTCCTCGTCGTCGGCGTCGGCCTGCCGGTCGCGGTCTACGTCGTCCGCATCGCCGCCGCGCTCGGCGGCGGCCCGGGGACGGCCGCGGCGCTGCAGGCCGTCGACGACCGCCTGGCGCTCGAGGACCGGCTGCACACGGCCTGGGAGTTCTCGGCCCGCGCCGGCCGCGGCCCGTTCGAGGAGGCCGCCCTCGACGACGCCCGCGGGGTGCTCGCGACCGCGCCGGTCGGCAGCCTCGAGGCCACGACCGCCGCCGACCCGGGCCGCCCCGCCGACCGGCTCCGCCTCGCCGGCGCGGCGGCCTTCGTGATCGTCGCGCTGCTCCTCGTCGTCCCGTCCGCCGGCACCGGCGGGGGCCCGGCCGAGCCGGGCGGCCTCCCGGCTGTGGCGCGGTCGACGCCGCGCGACGAGGTCACGGTCAAGGCCGACGAGGTCCAGCGCGAGCAGCCCGCTCCGCGGCCGAGCGAGGAGCCGACCCCGGCCGCCGGGGACCCCGGCGAGCGCAGGCCGACCGGCATCGAGCGCGAGCTCGCCGACGCCAGCCTCGAGCGGGGGACGACCGGCCGCGGCGGCAACAGCCCCGAGAGCGGCAGCCAGAGCTCGAGCGGGGCGCGCGGCCACGGCAGCCCGCGCTCGCCCGACCCCAAGCCCGCCCAGGCCCGCGTCCCCGAGCGCAAGTCGAAGAAGACGCGCAAGGAGCGCCCCGACGAGGCCCGGCCTTGAAGCGGCCGACGAGGAGTCAGGAGAGACGCAGGGCCGCGGCGCGGCCGGCGGCGGCAACCACAACCTCGGCCTCGCCCTGGTCCAGCAAGGACAAGGTCGCCAGCGAGGAGGACGAGGAGCTGGCCGAGGACGAGGACGTCGACGAGGACGACGAGGAGGAGGACGCGCGCGGCGGGATGCAGCCGATGCTGCGTGACCGCCGGCCGCCGGTGAACCGCGACCTGTCGATCGGCTTCGGCAACCAGAAGAACCCCGACGCCAACGGCCGCGGCGGCCCCGGGGAGCGAAGAAGTCCCGTGGGGTCGCCTCGCTGGTGCTCGGCATGTCGATCCCCGACCACGTCAAGGGCCGGCCCAACGCCGGGGCGGTCAAGATCACCCAGGGAGCGCGTGCCGCCCAGCGCGGAGGCCGCGCCCGCCCTCGACGCCGAGGGCGCGCCCGCCGCGACCGGGGCATCGGGCCGATGGCCCGGCCTGCTCGAAGCCGTGGATGAGAGGAGGTCCTGCGCCGCTGGTTCCTGGACTGGCGCCGGACCGGCCGACCCCTTCCGCGAGGAGTAGTCCCGTGTCGATCCAAGATGCCGATGCCGCCCGCCGGGCGGCCGAAGTTCCGCGCGGTCCGACCGCATCCAGCACCACCGTCCAGCAGGTCATCGTCGGCCAGGGCGAGGTCATCGAGTCCGTGCTCGCGGCCCTGTTCCTCGGCGGTCACGTCCTCCTCGAGGGCGTGCCGGGGCTCGGCAAGACGATGCTGGGTGCGCACGCTCGGCGAGGCGCTCCACCTCGACTTCTCGCGCATCCAGTTCACGCCCGACATGATGCCGGCCGACATCCAGGGCACCTCGATCCTCGTCGAGGCCGAGGGCGGCGGGCACGGTCCGGTTCCAGGAGGGCCCGCTCGTCGCCAACCTCGTCCTCGCCGACGAGATCAACCGCGCGACGCCCAAGACCCAGTCGGCCGGCCCTGCTCCGAGGCCATGCAGGAGAAGCAGATCTCGGTCGGGCAGCGCACGATCCGCCTGCACGAGCCGTTCTGCGTGCTCGCGACCCAGAGCCCGTCGAGCAGGAGGGCGCATGCCCCGCTGCCCGAGGCCCAGCTCGACCGGTTCCTGTTCGAGGTCCTGGTCGGCTACCCGGAGGTCGAGGAATGCGGGAGAGATCCTGCACCGCACGACCGGCGCGGCGACGGCGACGGCCCTCGAGCCGGTGTCGACCGGCGAGGCCCTGCACGTACGCGACATCGTCCGCGCGGTGCGGTGCCCGAGCACGTCGAGACCTACGCCATCCACCTCGTCGTCGCGACCGCAGCTGACAGCGCGCTGGCGCCGGCCGTCGTGCGCGAGAACGTCTGCTCGGCTCGTCGCCGCGCGGCCCAGGCCCTGATCCTGGCCGGCAAGGTCAAAGGCCCTGCTGGCCGGCCGCTTCGCCGTGGCCTGCGAGGACGTCCGCGCGGTCGCCAAGGACGTGCTGCGCCACCGCGTGCTGATCAACTTCCACGGCCAGGCCGAGGGCTTCACGCCCGACCACGTCATCGGCGACGTCCTGGACCAGGTCGCCGTCCCGGTCCAGGGCTGAGGACGCGCGCGCATGCCGGCGATCCCGGGGCCAAGGAGCTGTTCGACCCCGCCTTCCTCGAGGCGGTCTCGCGGCTGCACATACGCGCCCGCCGCGTCGCGGGCAGCGGCCGCCTGGCCGAGCAGCGCTCGCGCGACCTCGGCACCGGCATCGAGTTCAGGACTTCCAGGCCATCACTCGCCCGGCGACGACTTCCGGGCCATCGACTGGACGATCTACCGGCGGCTCGGGCGCGTGTTCCTGCACGCGCCTGTTCGAGGAGACCGAGGACCTCCCAGTCTACCTGTGCTGCGACGTCGCGCAGCATGTTCCTCGAGGAGCCGCCACGGGCCCGGGCCGAGGCTGCGCTGCGCGCTGGCCCTGGCGGCCGTGGCCCTCGACCAGCACGACACGGTCGGCCTGTTCCCGTTCGCCGAGGACCTGCGCGTGGCCCTGCGCCCGCAGGCCGGCAAGGGCCGCGTGCTGCGCTTCGCCGAGCTGCTCGGCGGGCTCGAGCCCGGCGGCGAGACCGACCTGGCCCGCTCGCTGGCCACGCTCGAGGCCCTGCGCCTGCGCGAGGGCCTCGTCGTCGTGATCTCCGACTTCTTCGACCGGGGCGGGCTCGAGGCCGCGCTCCCGGCCCTCAACCGGCTGCGCCACAAGCTCCTCCTCGTCCAGCTCCTGCGCCGGGGCGACCGCGAGCCCGAGCTCCAGGGCGACCTCGAGCTGCGCGACTGCGAGACCGGCGCGCGCACGACCGTGTCGGTCACGCCGCGCCTGCTCGACGCGTACCGGCGCTCGTGGCAGGCCTTCGAGGCCGCGCTCGTCGGGTTCGCGCAGAAGCGCGGCGCCGGCCTCCTCCAGCTCGACGCCGACGCCGAGGTCCTGCCCCAGCTCGCGACCCTGTTCGAGACCGGGAGCTACGTCGTATGAGCCTGACCTGGCTCGGCCTCCCGGCGTTCCTGTTCGGGCTCGCGGCCCTGGCCGCGGGCCTGTACGTGCTGCAGCAGCTCCGCGTCCGTCACCGCGAGCTCGTCGTCCCGACGACGCGGTTCTGGGACGAGGCCCTCGAGGAGGCCCGCGCGCGCGTCCTCCGCCAGCGCTTCCGCCACCCGCTCGCGTACCTGTTCCTGCTGCTCCTCGCCGCACTGCTGTGGCTCGGCGTCGCCGGCCCGCGCCTCGACCAGGACGCCGCCGAGGACACGGTCGTCCTGTGCGACGCGTCCGCGCTGTCGGGCGGGGTGGCGGGGCTCGAGGCCCGGCTGGAGGCCGCCGGCGACTTCGCCGCGACCCTGCCCGAGGCCGGCCGCAGGGTCCTGCTCTGCGGCGCGTCCGCGACGCCGCTCCTGCTGCCCGGCGAGCCCGTCAGCCTGCTCGGGCCGAGGCTCGAGGGCGTCGCCCCCGAGGTCGCGCCGCCCTCGGTCGAGGCCGTGATCGCGCGGCTCGCGCGCGACCGCGACCAGCGCCGCCCGCTGCGCCTCGTCGTCGTCGGCGACACCGCGCTCGACGAGGCCGCCCTGGCCGACCTCGGACCCGGGTGCCGCGTCGAGCGCCTCCCGGTCGGGTCGGACGCCACCGGCACCGGACCGGTGCTCGTCGCCCTCGGCCAGGCGCCGGCCCGCGACGGCGCCGGCCTCGAGCTCCTCGCCGGCGTCGAGCTCGCCGAGGGCATGGCCGAGCCCGCGGTCGCCGCCCGCGTCGACGGCGCCGACCTCGGCGCCCCCGACCGGGTCGAGCGCGACGGGGGCGTCCTCAGCCTGCGTTGGGACGGGGTCCCGGCCAGCGGCGGCCGGGTCGAGCTGACGGGCCTGCCGTTGCCGGCCGCGCTGCGCCTCGCCGACGCAGCGCCGCTGCTCGTCGCCGTCGCGGCCGACGCGCCGGCGGCCTGCCGGGAGCTCCTCGCGGCCGACCCCGGCCTGCGCCTCGCCGGCGCCGGCGAGGCGGCCGAGGTCGCCGTCACGGTCGGCGCGGCGTCGGGCCTGCCGAGCCTCGTGCTCGCCGACGCGCCGGGCTTCGGCTTCCGCGTCACCGTGCCGGCCGGCGACCGCCGCGCGGCCCGCGAGGTCGACGCGTTCCGCGAGCTCGGGCTCGCGGACATCGACCGCGTCGATGGCGGCGAGGCCCTGGCGACCGACCTCGTCGTGACCGGGGGCGACGCCCGCCGCGTCGAGGTCGACCGCCGCCTGCTGTCGGACAGCTTCGACTGGACGCGGAGCCCCGGCTTCCCGCTGTTCGTCGCCCGCGCGCTGCGCTACCTCGCCGACCGCGCCGAGGCCCCGCCGTACCTCGCCGCCGGCGAGCCCCTGCGCGACGCCCCGGCGCCGCTCGCGGCCCCGGGCGGCGCGGTCCTGGACCCGCTCGGCGACGCCTTCGTGCCACCGCGGAGCGGCGGCTACGCCGGCGCGGGCGGCCGCCCGCTCGAGGCCAGCCTGCAGCGACCGGCGCCGGTGGTCGCGGCCGCGGCCCTGCCCGAGGCCGAGGCCGGCCTCGCCGGCGGCGCCGGGCCGTTGCTGTGGATCCCCGGCCTCGCGCTCCTGCTCCTGCTCGTCGAGTGGTTCCTGTACCGCGGGGGGCGCCTGCCATGAGCCCGCTCCTCGCCCTCGCCTTCGAGCGCCCCGCGTGGCTCGTCCTGGCCCTGTGCGCCGCCCTCCCGTGGTTCCTGCCGCGGCGGCTGCGCGACCGCGTGCAGGGGGCGTTGCGCAGCCTCGCGGTCCTGGCCCTGGCCCTCGCCCTGGCCGGACCCTGGAGCCTGACCGGCGGCGCCCGCGCGCACCGCGTCGTCATCGTCGACCGCAGCGCGAGCGTGTCCGAGGCCGCGCTCGGCCGGCTCGACGCGCGCGTCGCGGCCCTGCGCCGGGCCATGCCGTCGGGCGACCGCGTCGTCCTGCTCGAGCTCGGCGCGCCCCGCGAGGACGGGCCGGCGGCGGCCTTCGACGCCCGCCGCTTCGTCCCGCCGGCCACCGGCCTCGGCCTCGCGCTCCAGCTCGCCGCGATGGAGGTCCCGCGCGGCGCACCCGGCTCGGTCGTGCTCGCGAGCGACGGGCGCTCGCCCGACCCGGCCTGGTCCGAGGCCGTGACGGCCCTCGTCGAGCGCGGCATCCCGGTCGAGGTCCTGCCGCTGGCGGCGAGGGACGGCACGCGCCTCGTCGGCGTCAGGCTCGAGGACTGCGTGCGGCCCGGCCTGACCACGCGGCTCGAGGCCGAGGTCGAGGCGCGGGACGCCCGGGTCGCGCTCGTGCTCGAGGGCCCCGGGGGCGAGCTCGGCCGCTCCGCGCCGGCCGTCGTGCGCGGCCGCCGGACCCTGACCCTCGACTTCGAGCCGCCGGCGCCGGGCTTCCACGACCTCGTGCTCCGGCTCGAGGCCAGCGGTGGGGAGCCGCCCCGGGCCGACGCGGGCGCGCGCCGGCTGTGCCTCGCGGTCCAGGAGCCGCTGTCGGTCCTCTACCTCGGCGGGCGCGTGCGCGACGGCGCCAAGACGCTCGCCGGCGTGCTCGGCCAGGGCTTCGCGGTCGACAGCCCGGGCACCGGCGGCGACGGCTTCGCCCTCGCCGGCCACGACCTCGTCATGCTCGACGACCTGCCCGAGGCCGAGCTGCCGCGCGAGCTCCAGGCCGGGATCGCCGACGCCGTCGCCGAGCGCGGGCTCGGCCTCGTGATGTCGGGCGGGCAGGCCTCGTTCGGGCCCGGCGGGTGGAGCCGGAGCCCGCTCGAGAAGCTGCTCCCGGTCGAGCTCGTCCAGAAGGAGGAGAAGAAGGACCCGAGCACGGCGCTGGCGATCATCATCGACACGTCGGGCTCGATGTCGGGCAACCGCATCGTGCTGGCCAAGGAGGTCGCGCGGCTGGCGCTGCGCCGCCTGCTGCCGCACGACAAGGTCGGCATCGTCGAGTTCTACGGGACCAAGCGCTGGGCCGCGCCGCTGCAGTCGGCGGCCAACTCGATCGCGATCCAGCGCGCCCTCAACCGGCTCGACGCCGGCGGCGGCACGATCCTCTACCCGGCCGTGGAGGAGGCCTACTTCGGCCTGCGCAACGTCCAGACGCGCTACAAGCACATCCTGATCCTGACCGACGGCGGCGTCGAGACCGGCGACTACGAGACCCTGCTGCGCCGGATCTCGCAGGAGAACATCTGCGTGTCGACCGTGCTCGTCGGGCCCGGCCGGCACAGCGAGTTCCTCGTCGAGCTCGCCGACTGGGGCCGGGGGCGCTACTACCACGCGCCCGACCGCTTCAACCTGTGCGAGATCCTGCTCAAGCAGCCGTCGAGCTCGCGGCTGCCGGCCTGGCGGCCCGGCGCGCACCAGTGCGAGAGCCGCGGCGGCCGCGGCTTCTGGGGCAGCGTCGACCCCGAGGCCCTGCCGCCGCTCGAGGGCTACGTCGAGACCCGGCCGCGGCCCGGCGCCCTCGACCTCCTGCGCACGCGCGGGGACGGGCACCCGGTGCTGTCGACCTGGAGCTACGGCCTCGGGCGCGTGACCGCGCTGACGACCGAGCCGGTCGGTCCGGCGACGACGAGCTGGCGCGCGGCCGACGGCTACGGCGCCTTCCTCGGGCGGATCCTGGCCAAGAGCGCCGACGGCCGCCGGTTCCCGTTCGCGGTCGAGCTCGAGCGTCGCGCGGACCGGCTGCTCCTGCGCGCGCGGCGGCTCGCCGGGACCGCGGTCCCGCGGGCGCGGCTGCTCGGCGCCGGCGACGAGGCCACGCCGCTGCCCCTGGTCGAGCGCGCGCCCGGGCTGTGGGTCGGGAGCCGCCCGCTCGGCCTCGCGGCCGCCGCGCACGTCGTCGTCGACACCGACGCCCCGGCCGACGGCTCGTACCGCGCCGCGCTGCCGGCCGCCACCGACGCCTGGCCGGAGGCCCAGGTCGCGACCGGGCAAGGCCTCGACCTCGTCGCCCTCGCGACCCTCAGCGGCGGCGCCGTGCTCCCCGCCGAGCCCGCCGCCGACTACCGGCCGCGGACCGGCGGCGGGAGCCGCCCGGTCGCCGTCGTCCGGCTCGAGCCGCTGTTCTGCCTGCTGGCGCTGCTCTGCTTCGTGGCCGAGCTGGCCTGGCGCCGCCGCCCGTCGCGCTCGATGGAGGACCTCGTCGGATGATCCTCCGCGCCGCCAGGATCGCCGCCCTCTGGGCCGTCGCCGCGACCGCGCTGTCCGCGCAGGATGCCCTCGACGCCGAGGTGCGGGCGCGGATCGACGCCGCCCTCGCGCTGCCCGAGCCACGCGTCGAGGCCGAGGCCGTCGAGCGCGCGGCCGCGCTGGCCGCCAAGGGGCTCGAGCCGCTGTTCGACGAGCTCGGGCGCCGCCTCGCCGAGGACGGGGCCGGCGAGGTCCGGCTCGTCGCCCTGCGCCGCCTGACCTCGGCCCTGTGCCGCCGGCGCGGCGACCAGCGCGAGGCCCTCGCGCTCCTGTCCGCGATCCCCGAGGCCCGGCGCAACGTCGCCGACCTGCTGGCCGCGGCCGAGCTGCACGACGCCCTCGGCGAGGACGCCGAGGCGCGCAAGGGCTACGAGGCCGTGCTGGCCCACGAGGTCGACGACGGGCTCAGGCAGCGCCTGCTGCTGCGCCTGGCGTTGCTGCCCGAGCCGGGCCCGCGGCCCGGCGCCCGGCCCGCTGCCCGACCGCAGGCCAAGGCCGAGGGCGCCTCGGCGCTGGCCCGCTTCGCCAAGCGCCCCGAGCTGTCGCAGGAGCTGCGCAACCAGGCCGCGATCGTGCTGGCCCTGCTCGACCACTTCGACGAGGCCGTCGACCTGTACGACGCCGGCGCGGACGAGCCCGAGGCCGGCGAGGGCGGGGCCCGCTACCGGGCCGAGATCCGCCTGGCCGAGTGGGGGTTGCAGGGCGCCCGCTACCCGACCGCCCAGGCGCACGCCTGGACCGCGGTCGAGGTCGCGCGCGGCGCCCGCGACCGGCGCTACGCGCTGGCGATCCTCGTCGAGACCTACCGGCGCCCCGGCGAGCTCGACGCGCTGATCGGGCGCTTCGCGGCGACCGAGGGCCTGTCGCCCGAGGCCAAGGAGTGCTGGATCGACCTGCTGCGCGAGACCGGCAAGGTCGACGAGGCGCTGCGGCTGTTCCGCGCCTCGGCCGGCGGCAGCTTCACGGTCGACATGCGGCGGCAGCTGCTCGAGATGTGCCGCGAGACCGGCCAGGACGACGTCCTGGTCGAGGCCTACCGCGGCCTGATCGAGGCCCAGCCGCGGTTCATCGAGTGGCGCGAGGGCCTCGCCCGCTTCCACCAGGAGCGCGGCGACACCAAGGCCGCGCGCGCCGCCTGGCAGGGCTACGAGGCCGTCACGCAGGATCCGCGCTACCTCATGGCCGCGGCGGCCTCGGCGCGGTCGCTCGGCCTCGACGAGCTGGCCGTGCGCCTGGCCCGGGCCTGCGGCCGGCAGGAGGGCCAGGAGCGGCAGGCGCTGCTGTTCCTGTTCGAGCTCTACCGCGACCGCGGGCGCATCGACGAGGCGCGCGGCGCGCTCGAGGAGCTCGATCGCGAGGCGCCGCCCGAGGACGCCTCCCGGCTCGAGCTGGCCGACGCCTGGTCGCGGATCGGGGACGACCTCGCCGCCGTCAAGGTGCTCGAGGCCCTCGTCGCGGCCGGCGGCGAGCGGGCCGCGCCCGACACGCGGATGAAGCTCGCGCTGATGCTGTCCGAGGTCGGGCAGGAGGACCGCGCCCTCGAGCACTGGCTGGCGCTGTGGCGCGAGATCCAGTCGATCCCCCGGCGCCGCTACGTCGAGGAGCGGCTCATGACCGTCGCCTCGCGGCTCGGCAAGCTGGCCGGCATCGCCGTCGAGCTCGAGCGCAAGCTCGCCCGTGGCGAGGCCGACGAGCGCGAGGCCGGCCTCCTCGTCCGGCTCTACGTCCGCGTCAAGGACCCGGTCTCCGCGACCGAGATCCTCGAGGAGTACATGAAGCGGACCGACCGGGCCCAGGCCGAGGTCCTGCAGGAGAAGGCGCGGATCTTCCTGTCGTGCCAGGACTACCACGACTACGAGCGGACGATCCGCGAGCTGATCGAGGTCGACCCCGAGGGGCGCGCCGACTACCTGCGCCAGCTCGCGATGAGCGCGATGGAGCGGGGCCAGCGCGAGGAGGCCCGCGGCATCCTCGTCGAGCTCCAGGGCGTCGAGGCCGACTCGATGCACGACGAGTTCGAGGCCGGCGTGCTGGCCATGGCCGGCATGCGCGAGGAGGCCCTCCACGTCTACCGCCGCGGGTTGGCCCGCAACCCCGACCGGATCGACGCCTGGCTCCTGCTCTCCAACCTGCAGAAGGAGCTCGGCCGGCACGAGCGCTCGGCCGGGATGTTCCAGCACCTCGCCGCGACGGCCGACAAGGACGACCTGTTCACGATCGCGGTCGACGGCATCCTCAACATGCGCGACGGCCGCGGCAACCGCGGGGCACCCGACCGGCTCGTCCGCTGGACCCGCCGCGTCGTGCTCGAGCGCATCGCCAGCCGGCCGGACAAGCTCTACCTCTACCGCCTCGTCGCCGACCTGTCCGAGGAGCTCGACGACAGCGCGATGGCGATCCGGGCCCTGGCCGCCGCGTTGCCGATCGCCGGCGAGCAGCGCACGCCGCTCCTGCGCGAGCTCATGGAGCTCGCGCGCAAGCGCGCGAGCGGCGGCCGGCGGCCGACGATGACGCTGATCCGGCGGCCCGGCATGCCGCAGCCGCCGCGCAAGGACGTCGACAAGGACCTGCTCGACTTCGGCCGGCGCATCCTCGGCCAGGGCGAGCTCGTTCCGCCGCAGGTCTACCTGGACCTCGGCGAGGCCTTCCTGCAGGCCGAGGAGGTCGTCAACGCCCAGCGCACCTTCCAGCTCATGGCCAGCCTGCCGGAGTTCGCCGAGCTGCGCCGGCGCATCGCGCGGTCGTTCGAGGACGCCGGCTACCCGGCCGAGGCCCTGCGCGTCTACCAGCGCATCCTCACGGTCGAGGGGCAGGACCTGTCCCTGATCCTCAAGGTCGGCGAGCTGTTCGAGCAGGTCGGGCGCCTCGACGACGCGCGCGAGCTCTACGCCCGCGGCGTCGAGCTGTGGCTGTCGCGCACGCCGCTGTCGCGGACCGGCAAGGTCGACGAGGAGCCGGTGGCCCGGCCGGGGCAGCCGATCCCGTACTCGTTCGCGCGCAACACCGAGGAGGGTGAGCGGGCGCGGCCGTGGTTCGAGGCCGGGCTGCGCGCGACGCTCGGCGAGGGCGAGGCCGCCGACGCGTGGTTCGCGGCCCAGGACCGGGCCCTGGCCGCCGACCTGGCCCAGGTGCTGGAGGGGCGCGGCGAGGGCGACGTCGCCGCCGACCGGCTGTCGCGCCACCCGAGGCTGCAGCGGCGCGCGGCCCTGTTCCGCGCGCTGGCCCTGGCGGCCGAGCGCATCCGCGAGGTCGACGCCCGCGACCGGGCCCTGTGCGAGGCCTTCCCCGGCGACGCGACCCTGCTCGAGGCCGGCGTCCGGGCCCGCCTCGGCTGGGGCTTCGACCGCTCGGCCCGCGACCTCGTCGTCGCGTGCGCGGGCGACGACGACGTCGGCCGGCGGCTGCGGCTCCTCGTCGGCGCGGCCGAGCTGGCCGAGGCCGGCCGGCTGACGATCGCCGAGGTCGCGACCCGCCTGCTGCCGACGGCCATGCTCGAGGGCGAGGACCGGGCCCGGCGCCTGCTGCTGCGCACCGACCTCGCCCGCGTCGAGGCCGAGGACGCCGAGCACCTGCCCCTCCTCGTCGCCTGGGCGGCCCGCGCCGGGGAGCCGGACCTCGCGCTCGGCTTCGCCCGTCACTGGCTGCGGGCGCTGGGCAAGGGCGGCGGCAACCTCTACGGCGCGATCGACTCGATGCTGCGCACGTGCCGGCGCGCGCTCGACGACGGGCGCTACCGGAGCCTCGTCCTGGACCTCCTCGACCGCGTCGTCGAGGACCCGCGCAAGTACTCGCGGTTCGCGCAGAGCCTGCCCCAGCTCCGGCCCCTGCTCGGCTTCGACCGGCTCGAGCGGGCCCAGGTCGAGCGCCTGCTGCAGAGCCGGCTCGACAGCGGCGACCAGTACCTCTACGGCCTCGAGCAGCTGTTCCGCTACCTCGCGCCCGAGGAGCGCGGCCCGGTCCTGCGCGAGCACTGGAGCCGCTTCCCCAAGTCGCAGCGCGCGATGTTCCTGCTGCGCCTCGTCGCCGTGCTCGAGGTGCCGGTCGACGAGGGCCTCGGCGCCTTCCTCGAGCGCGGCTTCGCCAGCGCGCTGGCCGAGGCGGACAACAAGGACATGTTCAGCTACTACGTCGGCCAGCTCGAGGACGCCGTCGCCAACGCCGACCTCGTGCTCGCGTTCTACCGCGCGCTGCACGACGCGGGCGTCGGCGGGCCGGCGGTCGAGGCCTACAAGGCCTCGTTCCTGCTGCGCGCCGGGCGCGAGGAGGAGGCCTGGGCGGCGATCGCCCCGGTGTTCGAGGCCGTCGTGACGATGGGGCGGCCGACGAGCACCGACCAGCACCGGCTCAACTCGGCCTGGTACCAGCTCCTCAATCGAGTCGGCGAGGGGGGGCTCGACCACCTCCTGGCCCTGTGCGACGCGCGCGAGCAGCGCGCCGGCAAGACGCGCGACCTGTGGCGCCTGCGCGTCGACCTCGTGACCCGGTTCGGCCGGCCGGACCGGCAGGAGGAGGTCCTGCGCGCGGCCATCGCCGCCTGCCCCGACGAGCCGCTGTTCGAGGTCCGGCTCCACGGCCTGCTGCGCGCCCGCGACCGGGACGGCGAGGTCCTCGCCGCGCTCGAGAAGCGGCTCGCGGCCAAGCCCGACGACGAGGCCGTGCGCCGGCAGCTGATCGCGAGCTACAAGCGCCTGCGCCACCCGCTGCGCGTCGCCGAGCTCGAGGCCGGCCTGCCCGGGAAGAAGGCCGCCGCCGCGGACGCCGACACGGGCGCCGCGCACCGCCGGCCGCGCCAGCCGCCGGCCACGGTCGCGCTCGTGGCGGAGGCCTGGAAGGCGGGCCGGCACGACGACGCCGCCGGCGAGTACCACCGGCTGTGGCGCAGCTACAGCCAGCTCGACAGCCCGTACTCGTACCGCATGCCCGCGACGGCGCGGCGCTTCGTCTGGCCCAAGGACAAGGAGGAGCCACGCCCGTCCGAGCCGGTGGCGCCGCCGCGCGGCGGCTGCCCGAGCAGTTCACGGCCGACCGGGTCGAGGCCCGGGCGCTGGCCGCCTCGGCGTCCCCGACGGCGCGCCGGAGGGGGCCGGGGACGAGGAGGAGGAGAAGAAGGAGGAGGCGCCGCCGACGGTCGCGGCGGTGCTCGCGGCCGAGCCGGCGGGGCGCCTCGAGCTGATGCGCCAGCTCCGCTCCGTCGACCCGGGCGCCTTCGGCCACCCCGGCACGCTCGACCTCGGCGCGGCCCTCGTCGCGAACCGCGTCGCCGAGGTCGGGGCCCCCGCCCTGCTCGACGCCCTGCTGGCCCAGGAGCGCGACGGCCTGCTCGGTCAGGCCGGCTCGGTCCTCCTGTCGGCCCTGCTCGAGCGGGACGACCTCGTGCTGGGGGAGCGGCTCGCGCCGGTCCTCGACGGCATGCTGCGCCGGGTCGACGCCCGCGACCCCGAGGCCCTGCGCCGGCTCGCCGGCCTGTTCGCCCGGGCCGGCAACGACGCCAAGGCCGCCGAGCTCTACGTCGCCAGCGCCCAGGCCATGGCCTCGCGCACGAACGGCTTCCTGGCCAGCGGCCGGGCCCTGCTGATGGAGGTCCTCCGCGACCTCGACGGGCAGCAGCGCATCGAGACGCTCCAGCGCCTGCTCGACATCGGCGACCCCGGCGAGTTCTACCGCGACAGCTTCGACGAGCTCGCGCTCCTGGCCTGGGACCGCTTCGTGCCCGACGCCGAGCTCCTCGACCGCGCCGGTCCGATCCTCACCCGCGTGACCACCCCGGGCCTGCAGCCCGAGCGGCGGGCCTGCCTCGTCGCGGCCCGCCTGCTGGCCCGCGCCGGCCGGGTCGACGAGGCCCTCGGCTGCCTCGAGGTCGCGCTGTGCAAGCTCACGCCGCCGCCCGACCTGCCGTTCCCGGCCTACCGCAGCTACTACGAGCGCTTCGGCTACTTCACGACGCGCGACGCGGCCTGGCTGTTCGCCAAGGACTGCGCCGGCTTCGCCGACGCCGGGGCCTGGTTCTCGGCCGCCGCGGCCAAGGTCCGGGAGTGGACGGAGGCCGGGCGCCTCGACCCGCGCCAGGCGCCGGTGCTCGAGGCCGTCCTCGTCCTGCGCCTGCACGAGCAGGGGCGCGCCGAGGAGGCCCGCGCGCTGCTCGCCCGGCTGCAGGGCGCAGCCAGCGGGCTCGACCGGACCTGGCTCGTCGACCTCACCCGGGCGACCGGCCAGGAGGACCGCGCGCACGAGCTCGAGCTCGACCTGCTCCGGCGCTCGGCCCTGCCGCTGGGCCGCGTCGCCGAGGTCCTCGGGCGCGTCGCCGAGCGCCGCGGGCCGGAGGCGGCCCTGGCGCTGGGCGCCGAGGTCCGCGAGTGGACGCTCGAGCACGAGGCCCTGGGCGTGCTGGCCGCCTGCGCCGCCCGGGCCGGCGAGCAGGCCGAGGCCGCCGAGCTGCGCGCCCTCGACGTCAAGGCCCGGGCCCTCGAGGCCGCGGCCCGCGCCGAGGCCGAGGCCTCGCGCGCCGCCGGGACGCGCTAACCGAGCTCGAGCTGGCGCTTGGCGTCGACGACGTCGCGGTTGATCGCGATGCGCGCGGCCTCGAGCCGGTGGTAGAGCGGGTACTCGCGGGTCAGGGCGTACTGGGCCTGGCGCAGCATCTGGATCGCCATGCGCAGCGTGCGGACGACGTCGCCGCCGGTCGCCGAGGTGTAGTGCTCGAGGTCCTCGAAGTCGACGCCGCTGGCCCAGGCGTTGGTGGCCGGGTAGAGCCCGAAGTCCGGCAGCTTGATGCGCTCGTCGAAGCCGTGCCGGGCCTCGACCGCCGTGAAGCGGCGGATCGCCGCGTCGACGTCGCGGAAGACCTCGCGCGCGTGCTTGTCGGGGGCCGTGAGCATCTGGTCCCCGCGCCGCTCCTCGTAGACGATCGAGGCGAACACGGCGGCGAGCTCGGCCGGCTCGAGCTCGTCGAGCGTGCCCTGGAAGATCAGCTCGGTGATCTGGATCTCGTAGCCGTTGATCTGCCGCGCGATGCCGGCCCGCGGCAGGACCCCCTGCTCGGGGTCGAGGTAGCCGGCCTCCTCGAGCACGGCGAGCTTGCGCAGGATCCGGGCCGTCTCCTGGGCCTTGGCCTGGTCGCGCTCTTCTGCGACCCCTTCTGGGCCAGGAAGTAGCGGAAGCTCTTCTCGTACGCCCGGACGAGCCCGCGGCCATGCGGGCGTAGAGGTTCATCAGCGTCGAGTAGCTCAGGTTGAAGTTGCTCGACACCGGCTCGGGCGTGCCGTGGAAGATCCGCTGCAGGGGGGCGCCCTGGAGGTCCTCGTTGTCGAGGATCGACACGACGAGGCCCGTCGTCGATGCCCTGCCGGCCGGCGCGGCCGGCCATCTGCAGGTAGTCGCGCGTCTTGAGGTAGTCGACCGAGACGCCGTCGAACTTGCGCAGTGAGTCGAACACGACCGTGCGGGCCGGCATGTTGATGCCGAGGGCGAAGGTCTCGGTCGTGAACAGGAGCTTGAGCATGCCGGACGTGAACAGCCGCTCGACGATCTCCTTGTGGATCGGGAGCATGCCGGCGTGGTGGAAGCCGATGCCGAGCAGGGCCCGCTCGCGGATGTAGTTGAGCTCGGTGTCGTCCTCCCAGTCGAGCTGGAACAGCTCGCAGATCTCGTCGAACAGCCGGGCCATGCCGCGCCGCTCGTTCGGCTTGAGCAGCTTGCGGTGGGCGTTGCGCTCGGCCTTGATCTCGCACTCGCGGCGCGAGAAGCAGAAGTAGAGCACCGGGACCTCGCCGCTGCGGAACAGCTCGTCGAGCAGGCGGCGGCTGGCCTGGTGCACGCCGAGCCGGGCCTGCCGGAGGTCCTCGCGGTTCTGCTGGCGCGACCGGCCCCGCTGCGGCCGGTGCCGCGGCTGGACCTGGAGCGCCTTGCGCCGGGCCCAGGACAGGCGGTCGAGGTCGAAGAGCCCGGTCGAGACGTGGTAGAGCTCGTGGTGGAGGGGGACCGGGCGCTCCTCGTGGTGGATGATGACGAGGTCCTGCTTGCGCACCGTCCGGATCCAGGCCCCGAACTGCTCGAGGTTCTGGATCGTCGCCGACAGGCAGATCAGCCGGATGTCCTCGGGCGCGAAGATCAGCGACTCCTCCCACACCGTCCCGCGCTCGCGGTCGTCGAGGTAGTGGATCTCGTCGAAGATCAGGTACTCGACGTCGGCGAAGCGCTCGGGGGCCTCGAAGACCGTGTTGCGGAAGATCTCCGTCGTCATGATCAGGAGCGGCGCCTCGGGGTTGAGGGTCACGTCCCCGGTCATGAGCCCGACCTCGACGTCGGGGTCGTCGCGGAAGTCGCGTGCTTCTGGTTGCTGAGGGCCTTGATCGGCGCCGTGTAGATCGCGCGGCGGCCCTTCCTGAGCGCCAGCTGGATCGCGTACTCGGCGACGAGGGTCTTGCCGGCGCCGGTCGGCGCCGAGACGAGCACGGAGTGGCCGTCCTCGATGGCCTCGACGGCCTCGACCTGGAACTCGTTGAGCGTCAGGCCCTTGAACGCCCGCTTCCCGGCGGGACTGGCCGCTCGCGGGGCGCCGGGGCGGGCCGCGCCGGGCCGTCTCGGCCGGCCGCCGGCCGCCGCTGCCCTGCGCAGGCCTTCGGCCGGCCTTTCCGGTGCTTCTTCTTCCGTTCGGCCATCGAAGGGGACCAACATACGGGGCCAGGATCCGGCCCCGAACACGGATCTCAGCCATCCGCGGGGCGGGCTGCACGACGCCCGACCCGCCGAGGAGGTCGCCCCGATGTCGCTCGCGTCCCTGCTGCTCCCGCTCCTCCTCCCGGTCGTGCAGGCGCAGGACACCGGGCCCGACTGGCTGCTCGTCCGCGGCAAGGAGGACGGCTACGCCCAGCTCGGCCTCGACCGGATCGGCGACGTGTACCTCGGCCGCGGCAAGTGGAAGCTCGTCGGCTCCGACGACGCTGGCTCCCACCCGGCGAGCCACCGCCTGCTGATCGGCACGCCCGAGGGCAACGCGGCCCTGCGCGCCCTGCTCGCCAAGCTCGGCGCCGACCTCGCGGACGGGATCCGCTACGGGGGCCGCAAGCTCGAGTCCGGCCAGGGCCTGGCGATCGTGACCGACGACCCGGACGGCAAGGGCCGCCTCGTGCTGTTCACCGGCCTCGACGCGACCGGCGTCGCCGCCTGCCTCAGCGTGCCGGTCGACCTCGGGCGCAAGGGGTACACGATCGCGCGCTGGCAGGTCGTGCTGCACCGCGAGCTCGAGGGCCTCAAGGCCCCGGTCGCCGGGCTCGAGCGCCCGATCGTCGTCCGCCTCGACCGGGACTTCGACCACCTCGCGGCGGCGGCCACGGGCGGCCCGGCAGACCGGGCCCTGCGCGTGGCCCGCGGCCTCGTCGGCTACGGCGCGGTCTACGAGGCCGCGTACGGCCCCCGCGTCGACATGCAGCGCCTCATGGCCGAGGCCCTCGCCGACGGCAAGCCCGCGATCGACGCGGCGCGCCGGCGCTTCGCGGAGGTCGATCTCGACCGCAGGCTCGTCGAGCTCTGCGACATGTGCACCGCGCGGCTCGGCGGCGTCGAGGGGCCGCGCCCGGTCTACTACGTGCTCTACGGGCACCCGACCGGCACCAACGCGCGGACCTTCGGCGACGACAAGGTCACCGGCCGGCGGCAGGTCCTGCTCAACCTGTGCCGCTTCGGCGACGTCGCCGAGCTCGAGGTCGCGACCCTGCACGAGACCGTGCACTGCCTGCAGGGGAGCATCGGCCGGACGCTCGCCGAGCGCGTCGTCGCCGAGGGCGTCGCGACCGCCATCTCGAAGGCCCTGCGACCGGGGACGACGGACGGCCTCGCGCTGATGCTGACCAGGCCCGAGGAGGAGCTCGCCGCCTTCGAGCAGCACGCGAGCAAGCTCCGCGAGGCCTTCGCGCGGCACCGGGACAGCGACGACCCGGGGGTGGTGGGGGGCTTCCTCCAGCTCGGCAAGCGCGCGCCCGGCGTCGCCGAGGCCCCCGACCGCGCCGGCTACTGGCTCGGCCTGCGCGCCGCCGAGGCCTGGCTCGGGGCGCACGCCGAGGCCGGCCTGCCCGGGCTGCTCCACGCCAAGCCGGCCGAGGTCCTGAAGGCCCTCGAGTAGCGGGCCCCGGCCCGAACGGACCCCGGCAGGACGGGTCGGGATCGGACCTCGGCGGGTCGCATCCGGTCCGGCGCGGCCGGGGCGCGCGGAGGCCCGTCCGACGGGCCCTCTGCGCCCTTGCCTTCATCGTCCAGGCCGGCATCCTCGCGGGCTCGGCGCCTGTCGGAGCCCCGTGGCTCCAGGGGATCCGCCCGGGGGGGCGGCCCGTGGAGGGGGGCGCGGGCGCCTGGACATCGCGTCCTCGACGGCGGCGGGCGAGAGCCTCGCCGCCGAGGCATGGGGAAGACCGGACCGGGCCGAGGGCCCGGACGTTCAAGCCGGCTTCGGGGACGGCCGAAGGAAGAAGGGGACCGGACCGGGGATCCCGTGTCCGTGGGGAACAAGAAGGCCAGGAGCCCGATCATGCGACATCAGCGTCCATGCGCCCGTGCCACCGTCCTGTACTCCTGCTCGGGTCCGGCTGCGGCCTGGTCTCGGGCGGTCCCAGCGGGGGCCCTTCCGACGTCGACAGCCTCGTCGGCCACATCGAGCGCGTGTACGTCGAGGCCGAGCTGGCCCGGCAGGAGTGCCGCGGCTCGGTGCAGATGCTGCAGGGCCTCGTCGCCCGCGACTTCGACGGCGACCCGGTCGCCGTGTACCAGGCCTACGCCGAGGCGGTCGCGCGGACCAAGGCCCAGGTCGCGAAGCTCGAGCGCGAGTACTGGGCCATGAAGAACGTCGGCGACCCGATCTTCGAGCGCTGGACCGAGGACCTCATCTCGATGCACAACCCCGAGATGCGGCGCCGCAGCCAGGAGCGGCTCGACGACATCCGCGGGCGCTACGACCGCGTCGTCCGCGCCTTCGGCCCGCTGCTGTCGTCCTGCGTCAAGCTCGACCTCGGCCTCGAGGACCACAAGCTGTTCCTCGCCAACGACTTCAACGCCAGCGCCCTGGCCTCCCTGCAGGGTGAGGTCCAGGTCCTGGTCGACCTCTCGATGGAGATCGACGGCCGCTTCGCCGACAGCCTGCGCGCGGCCCGTGACTACCTCGACGTGACCGCGCTGCCGACGCGGGAGCCGGCCGTCGCCAATCCGCCCGGCAAGTGAGCTGGACCCTCCTCCTCGCGCTGGCCTTCGTCCTCGTCCTCGGCTTCTTCGCGACCCTCCACCATCAAGGCGAGCTGCGGCGGATGCGCCGCACCCTCGCCGACCGCGAGGAGGCGAAGGCCACGGGGAGGTCCGAGGCCCAGCTGGACTACCCGGTCATCGACCTCAGTCGATGCCTGGGCTGCGGCACCTGCGTCGCGGTCTGTCCCGAGGGGGGCGTGCTCGAGCTCGTCCACGGCCAGGCGATGGTCGTGAACGGCGTGCGCTGCATGGGTATCGCCGCCTGCGAGCGGGAGTGCCCGGTCGAGGCGATCACGATCACGCTGGCCAACGCCGCCGAGCGCCGGGACGTGCCCGTCCTCGACGAGCGCCTCCAGGCCGTCGGCAGCGAGGGCCTCTTCCTGGCCGGTGAGGTCACGGCCCGGGCCCTGATCAAGACCGCGATCGACCACGGCCGGAGCGTGGCCGACGAGGTCGCCCGGCGCGTCGGCGACGCGCCCGCGGACGACCCGGACGCGTACGACCTCGTCATCGTCGGGGCCGGCCCCGCGGGCCTGTCCTGCGCGCTGCAGGCGCAGAAGCACGGGCTCCGCCACGTCGTGCTCGAGAAGGAGGCCGGCATCGGGGGCACGGTCGCGAGCTACCCGCGGCGCAAGCTCGTGCTGACCCAGCCGGTCGAGATGCCGCTCGTCGGGCGCCTCAAGCGGTCGCGCTACTCCAAGGAGGAGCTCATGGAGCTCTGGGAGGGCATCGCCGTCGGCCGCGAGGTGCCGGTCGAGCACGGCGTGGTCCTCGACCACGTCGCGCCGGCGGGGGACGGCCACTGGGTCGTCCACACCGACCGCGGCGAGTGGCGGGCCCGCAACGTCTGCCTCGCGCTGGGCCGCCGCGGCGTGCCGCGCAAGCTCGGCGTGCCCGGCGAGGAGCTCAGCAAGGTCGCGTACTCGCTCGTCGAGGCCTCGGCCTACGAGGGCCGGCGGATCCTCGTCGTCGGCGGCGGCGACAGCGCCGTCGAGGCCGCGGTCGCGCTGGCCGAGCACGAGGGCAACGAGGTCACCATCTCGTACCGCCGCGGGACCTTCTTCCGGCTCAAGCAGCGCAACCAGGAGCACGTCGACCGGGCCATCGCCGAGCGCCGGGTCCGCGCCCTGTTCGACAGCGAGGTCCTCGCGATCGCCGACGAGGCCGTCGAGCTCGAGGTCGGCGACGGGGGGACGCGGCGCCGCGTCGTCCTGCCCAACGACGACGTCTTCGTCATGATCGGCGGCGAGGCCCCGATCCCGCTGCTCGAGCGCTCGGGCGTGTCCTTCGACCCCGCCCTCAGGCCCTCGGCCGAGCCCGTCGGCGAGCGCGGTACGGGCCTCCTCCCGGCCCTCAAGGTCGGCCTCGTCCTGACCCTGGTCGCGCTGGCCTTCGCGCTGTGGCACTCGGACTACTACCTGCTGCCCGGCGTCGAGCGCCCGACCCACGAGAAGCACCAGTGGCTGCGGCCCGGGCGTGCCCTCGGGCTCGGCTTCGGGCTGGCGGCCGTCGCGCTGATCCTGGCCAACCTCTCGTACCTGCTGCGCCGCGCGCCCCGGTTCCGCCTCGAGCTCGGCTCGCTCCGGACCTGGATGACCGTCCACGTCGCGACCGGCGTCCTGGCCCTGCTGTGCACGATGCTGCACGCCGGCATGGACCCGGGCGACTCGCCCGGCGGGCGCGCGTTCTGGGCGCTGGCGCTCCTCGTCGGCACGGGCGCGATCGGTCGCTACTTCTACTCGTACGTCCCACGCGCGGCCAACGGCCGCGAGCTCGAGCTGGCCGAGGTCCGCGCGGAGCTGGGCCGGCAGCGCGAGGAGTGGGCCCAGGGCCAGCGTGAGTTCCGCCGGCGGGCCCTGGCCGAGGTCGAGGCCCGGATCGAAGGCAAGCAGTGGCGGGGGTCGTTCCTCGGCCGGCTGCTGTCGCTGGCCGGCATGGGCTTCGGCCTGCGCCGCCTGTGTCGCCGCCTCGCCCACGAGGGCCGTGGCCAGGGCGTGCCCGAGGACCAGGTCCAGGAGACGCTGGCCCTCGTCCGCGTCGCGCACCGGTCGGCGCTGATGGCCGGGCACTACGAGGACCTCCGCGCCCTGCTCGGCGCCTGGCGCTGGCTGCACCGCTGGGTCACCGCCCTGATGCTCCTGCTCCTGGTCGTGCACATCGTGCACGCCCTGACCTACGCCGCGGCGCCGCTGTCGACCGGCCTCCGATGATCCGCAAGCCACAGTTCTGGATCTCGGTGCTGTCGCTCCTGGCGGTCCTCTACTTCTTCGGGAGCGACCTCGGCCGCACCGCCCCGGGCCGCTGACGGCGGTCCACGCCCAGGCGGCAGCTGACCGGGATGGGCAGCTGCCCGGAACTGCCATGGCGGCTGGTTCGGGGACATGACCTCGTCGTGCCTCGGCTGCCACGAGCTCCAGGCCCGGCAGATCGAGGAGGGCGAGAAGGTCTGCACGGGTCCCTCGCCGATGAGAAGGCCATGCACTGCGCCCTGTGCCACAGCGAGAGCACCGGCGAGGACTTCCCCATGGTCAACCGGCAGAGCTTCGTGCAGGCCGGCCGGGCAGGACGCCTTCGACCACGCGGCCATCGGCTTCCCGATGGCCGGTCTGACTCGAGTGCGCCCGCTGCCACGCGAACGCGGACGTCGCCGTCGGCCGAGGGCCAGCGGCGCTGCGCCGGCCTCGAGGGCGGCTGCGCGAGCTGCCACGAGGACGCCCACGAGGGCCGGATGAAGCTGGCCTGCGCGAGCTGCCACTCGCAGGAGGCCTGGGAGCGGCCCGGGTCGCTCGGCCACGAGCGCTTCCTGCCGCTCGAGGGCGGGCGCATCGGCACTGGCCTGCACGGCCTGCCACGTCGAGGGCGGACCGCACTCGCTGGAGGCCCTCGGTCGCGGCGCCCAGCCGGCGCGGCGGCAGTGCGGCGGCTGCCGACTCGCCGCGCACGCGGGCGCTTCGTGGACGGCGTCGCGGCGGTGATGCTGACCTGGCCGCGCAAGGCGGCCTGCAAGGCCTGCCACCTGCCGGGGGCACGACCGCTTCCGGGCCGACGGGCTGACCGTCACGCCGGAGCAGCACGCGCGGTCGGGCTTCGTGCTGACCGACCCCCACACCGAGGTCGCCTGCGCCGGCTGCCACGACCCGGCGCAGCGCCGCTTCGAGGACCGCTACCCGGGACGGGCCGCCGACCGCTGCCGCACCTGCCACCAGGACCCGCACGGCGGGCAGTTCGACACCCGGGCACCGCCAGGGCAGCCGGCTGCCTCGGCACCACGACGCGCAGCACTTCGCCGCACCTCTTCGACGTGGCCCGGCACGCGGAGACGCGCCTGCCGCTGACCGGCAAGCACCTCGAGGCCGCCTGCGAGGACTGCCACCGGGCCCCGGCCGCCGGCGGCCCGCGCGTGTTCCAGGGCACGCCGGTCGGCTGCGACGGCTGCCACAAGGACGGCCACGACGGCTTCTTCGACCGGCGCACGCTCGGCCAGGCGACCGACAGCCTCGGCACCTGCGCGCTCTGCCACCGGCCGACGGGCTTCGCCGAGGTCGAGGGCTTCGACCACGAGCGGTGGACCGGCTTCGCGGTCCGCGGGGCCCACGCCCAGGAGGGCTGCGAGGGCTGCCACCGGCGCGGGCCCGAGCCGGACGCCAGCGGGCGGACCTTCGGCCGCGTCGCCGAGCTGTTCGGCCGCTACGAGGGCTGCGGGACCTGCCACGACGACCCGCACCGCGGGCAGTTCGACGCCCCCGGCAAGCCGCGCGAGGTCGCGGGCCGGCGCGACTGCGCGCGCTGCCATACCGAGAACTCCTTCCGCTCCCTCGAGGGGCGCTTCGACCATGCGCTCTGGACCGGCTTCCCGCTGATCGGGGCCCACGGCAAGGTCCAGTGCACGGCCTGCCACGCCCCCCTCGCGCGGCCGGACGACCGCGGCCGCTCGCTCGACCGGGCCAAGGGGCGCGAGTGCGCGAGCTGCCACGACAACCCGCACGGGGCGCAGTTCGAGGCCCTGGGCCGGACCGACTGCACGCGCTGCCACGCGCCGCGGGCGTCGTTCTCCGACCTCGTCTTCGACCACGACGTCAACTCGCGGTTCGCGCTCGGCGAGCGCCACGCCAAGGTGCCCTGCGCGAGCTGCCACAAGACCGAGCAGCACGAGGGCAGGGACATGGTGCGCTACAAGCCGGTCCCGGCCCGCTGCGTGGACTGCCACCCGACCTTCGACGACCCGTTCCAGCGCGACCGCAGGAGGCAGCGATGAGGTCCCGTGCCGGCTTGCTGCTCGCCCTCCTGGCCCTCGCCGCGCCCCGCCTGCCCGCCCAGGGCGAGGGCGTGCGGCGCGTCGCCTGCCGCGTGACGGCGGTCGACCCGGGCAAGGGCGTCCTGATCGACCGCGGCACCCGCGACCTCGTCAAGGAGGGCGACGCCGTCGAGTTCCGGCCCCGCGGGGCCGCGCCGGTGACGGGCCGCGTCACGGCCGTGACCGACCGCTCGGCCACGGTCGAGGTCGTCGGCGTCGGCGCGATGCCGCCGACCGGCACGCGCGGTGAGGTCCTGCTGCCCGAGGGGCGCAAGGCTCCGGCGCCCGAGGCCGGCGGGGAGGCCGTGCCGCCGGTGCCCGACAAGCCCGGGCCGGGGGGCGAGGAGGGGCCCGGCCGGACCCCGCCGACCTTCCGCAACCAGGACGAGGGGTTCCGCCAGGGGCAGCCGCTCCTCGTCGGCATGCGGCCGCGCCGGCCCGCGGAGCGCGCCACGCGCGTCGTCGGGCGCGGCTGGTTCATCGGCGACCTCGTCAAGGACCAGGACGACTGGGACAACTCGCTCGTCCGGCTCGGCAGCGCGGCGACGATCGAGAACCCCTTCGGCCACGGCGGCAACCTCGGCGTCGACTTCGAGTTCAACTACAAGACCGAGACCAACCTCGTCCGCGGCACCGACCTGCTCGTGCGGGAGCTGGCCTACGACATGGGGGGCACGCGGTTCGACGCCGACGGGTTCGTCTTCGGCCGCTTCCTGCAGCGCGGCCTGCCCGAGCTGCAGTACCTCGACGGGGCCGAGTGGATCCACCGGACCGAGGGCGGCGACCGCTACGGCGCCAGCGCGGGCTTCATGCCGGTCCCGGACGAGGACTTCGACACCGGCGACGACTTCCAGCTCGCGCTGTGGTACGAGTGGGTCGACAGCCTCGAGGAGGAGCTCGTGCTGACGGCCGCGTACCAGAAGACGTTCCACCACGGGAACGCCGACCGCGACCTGCTCCTGGCCAAGGTGCGCTACCTGCCGCGCGACGCCTGGCGGTTCCAGGGCAACCTGTGGGTCGACTTCTACCTCGCCAACGGCGACGCCGGCAAGCCGAGCGTCGAGGTCACCGAGGCCTGGCTGAGCCTGTCGCGCGACTGGGACGACGGCTCGGGCACCGACCTGACGTTCAGGCACAGCGTGCTGCCGTACATGCAGCGGTTCGAGTTCGTCGTCCCGATCACGTTCCAGGAACTGCTCGACAGCCGGTACGACGTCCTCAGCCTCGACCTGTGGTCGGCCGACCAGGGCGACGGCCGGACGCGCGGCACGTTCGCGGCCTGGATCGACGAGGACGACGTCGGCGGCTCGGCCGAGGTCGGCGAGGAGTTCGCCCGGCTGCTGTCGGTCTACAGCACGACCGAGCTGAGCCTCTACGGCAACGTCGCCAAGGGCTCCAACGGCCTCGGCGCCCGGCTCTGGCACCGGGTCACCGGCCCCGGCCTCAACTGGAGCCTGCTCTACGACTTCTCCTACCGCCACTTCCCGTCGATCGCCGACGACCGCGACGACCTGCTCCAGCACCGCGCCCGGCTGACCGGGGACCTGGATCCCTGGGGCGGGGCCGACCTCCACCTCTACGGTGAGGCCCGCCTCTACGACGAGGAGCTGACGTGGTCCCTCGGGTTCTACCTGCAGTGGAGGTTCTGACATGACGCGCGCGAACCGGGGACCCTGGGTCCGCAGACTCTGGCTGCTCGCGGCCGGGCTCGTCGTCGTGGCCTGCGTCTCGGGGCGCCAGGTCAGCGGGACCCTCCACCGCTGGTGGGCCGGCCTCGGGCCGGTCCTCCCGCACGAGAGCTTCCCGGCCGACTGCAGCCTCTGTCACGTCGGCGACCGCTGGAACATCCTCGTCAGCAGCTTCCGCTTCGACCACGCCAAGGAGACCGGGGTCCCGCTCGAGGGGGCCCACGCCGAGGCCCTGTGCCTCCGCTGCCACAACGACCGGGGGCCGGTCGCCCAGTTCCAGGCCCGCGGCTGCGGCGGCTGCCACGAGGACGTGCACCAGGGCTTCCTCGGCACCCGTTGCACGGAGTGCCACCAGCAGGAGACCTGGCGGGCCGTGGGCATGATCGAGAAGCACGAGCAGACCCGGTTCCCGCTGATCGGGTCCCACCTCGGGGTGTCCTGCGTCCGCTGCCACCCGGGCGCGCTGGTCGGGCGCTACGTCCCGATCGACGCCCGCTGCTCGACCTGCCACCAGCGGGACCTGCAGAACGCCGTCAACCCGCCGCACCTCGGTCTGGGCTGGACCGACCACTGCGAGCGCTGCCACACGCCCACGAAGTGGGAGCACGGGTCGGTCCGCTGATGCACGCGGCGTGCCAACCGGACCGCTGCGCGGCCGGGAGCGAATCCCGTGCCGATCGGAGGAATCCGGGATCCTCGCCGACCCGGACTCCAGTTCCGGTGTTTCGTGCCGATGGATTCCTGCGCCCGGGCCACGGCCCGGGTCGGCAACTGGCAAGAGTGATGGGGGGAATCATGGGTCGCTTCGTTCATCTGACCTGGCTCCTTTGTCTGCCCTCGGTGCTGCTCACGGGCTGCCTCGAGTCCAACGGGCGGTTCCAGGAGCCGGCGGCTTCGTCGTGCATGAAGTGCCACAACGGCTCCAAGGGGACCGGCTACGAGGGTGACGGCATCGAGAATCCGCACCCCTTCCCGGGGGCCGACAACCTGGCCTGCACGGTCTGCCACGGCGGCAACGACCAGGGCGCCGACAAGGACGCGAGCCACGTGCCCCCGCCGCCGCAGATCGGCGACCGGGACTACCAGGACACCCACGCCCGGGCCTGGTTCAACCGGCTCACGCTCGCCGGGGTCGACAAGTACGCCGACTACACCGTCGGCAGCACGACCTATACGGCGATCGACTGGCTCCAGTTCGTCAACCCCGGCGACCTCCGCGTGACCTCGGCCGGCCGGGCCTGCGGCATGTGCCACCAGGGCCACGCGAGCAAGGTCCAGGGCAGCATGCTCGCGACCGAGACCGGGATCCTCGGCGGCGCCATGTTCGCCGCCGGCGACACCAACAAGATCGCGGCCAACCAGGGGCTCTACCAGGACACGGCCTCGGACCTCGCGATCCGCGCCGTCTCCGACCCGACGTACAGCGCGGACCCGCTGGACGTCGGCCGCGTCGGCTCGCTGATCGAGCAGCCGGTCCACAGCGAGCGCAACAACAAGGCCGCGGACCAGCTGTTCGAGAACTTCAACTACGTCAGGGCCAACATCGAGCTCGACCAGGACGCGGCCAACCGCGTGATCCCGGACTCCAGGCTCTCGCACCTCCTGCGCGAGCAGTTCGCGTTCACCTGCGGCGACTGCCACCTCGGCAGCGCGGGCGCCAACAACCGCGCCGGCGACTTCCGCTCCTCGGGCTGCACGGCCTGCCACATGCCGTACAGCCTCGACGGCCGCAGCCGCAGCCAGGACCCGAACGTGCCCAAGGACGAGCCGCTCGACCCGGACGACATCGACGACCCGGAGCGGTCCCACGTCCGCGCGCACCGCATCGTCAGCGTGCACAAGACCCTGCCCGGCGGGCAGCGCATCGAGGGCATGGACGACCTGACCTGCGCCGGCTGCCACCAGGGCAGCAACCGCACCGTCATGCAGTACTGGGGCATCCGCCTCGACCAGAACCAGGACGTCCGGCGCAACCGCCAGTATCCGGCCAACCCGCAGACCTGGCGCGGGACCCGCGACGACGAGCGGCTGTTCCCGCCGGAGGTCGGCAACCGGACGTTCAACGGCCGCAACTTCAACCAGTACCTGTCGTTCGAGGACTACGACGGCGACGGCAAGGACGACACGCCGGCCGACGTCCACCACGAGGCGGGCATGGGCTGCATCGACTGCCACGGCAGCTACGACCTGCACGGCGGCGACGTCGGCGCGACCGCGGGCAACATCCGCAGCCGGATGGAGCAGGGCGTCGCCATCAAGTGCGAGAGCTGCCACGGCTCGGCCACGGCCTACGCGCAGGTCCAGACCGGCCTGGCCTGGGACGGCCAGCAGCGCGAGCTCGCCGTGGACCGCAAGGGCAACCTGCTGCGCCACGTGTACAAGGCCACCGACGGCCACTACTACCTCGTGTCCAAGCTCGACGGGGTCACGCACTGGGTCCCGCAGACGATGGACACGATCGTCGACAACGGCAAGACGCACCCGGTCTCGGGGAACAAGCTCTACTCGGTCAAGGCCTCGTACGCGATGGGCCGCGACGACAACAGCACGGCCACCGGCATCGGCCCGCAGCAGGGCTTCCTGCCGCACGCGGGGTTCAGCCACATGGACAACATGAGCTGCGCCTCGTGCCACTCGTCGTGGACCAACACCTGCATGGGCTGCCACCTCGAGGGCGAGTACACCAACGGCAACTTCTTCAGCAACATCAACGGCAAGCAGATCGTCTACCGCGAGCGCTTCGCCGACTTCGTCTACCAGTCGCCGCTGTTCTTCCAGCTCGGCGTCGACGAGGACAACAAGATCCAGCAGTTCTCGTCGAACACGAAGGTGTTCTACCGCTACCGCGACATCGAGGGCAACCTGAGCAAGACCTTCGCGTTCTCGTCGCGCAAGTCCCAGGGCAACGCCCCGGGGACGCTGGGCGCGCTGAGCCACAACGGCATGCTCGCGCACTCGATCCGCGGCAAGGTCGCCCAGTACGACGAGGGCCCGCGCTACTGCGTCGCCTGCCACCTGACGACCAAGGCCCTCAGCGACTACGGCACGGCCTACGACACGTTCCGCACGGCGCTCGCGACCGGCAACCTGGCCGCGATCGACTTCAACCTGCTCAAGACCGAGCTCGGCCGGAACCCCGGCAACCAGCGCAACTCGCCGTTCTTCGTCCACATGGTCGCGGGCCTCGGCTCGGGCATGTTCCTGTTCGACGACCTCGGCCGACCGGTCAACCCGCTCGACAACGACACCGAGCGCAAGGGCTGCAACAACCAGGCGCCGAAGGACTTCTTCAACCTCGCCACCGCCCGCTACGACCTCGACCGGATCGTGAACTCGGCCGGCGGCCCGCTCGGCGCGAGCAACCACGCGATGCTCGACCCGACGCAGACGAAGGACCTGCGCGACGGCGCGACGTTCCGGCTGATGTCCGGACCGCTCGGCCAGACGCTCCTGCGCAAGCTCGCCGACCCGGTCAACGGCATCGTGCTCGACTCCTGGCTCGACGCGGACGGCGCGCTCGGGGGCAACGCCTCCAACTACGTCAAGTAAGGCTTCCTGTGCGCTTCCTGTGCGCGCCCGGCGATCCGCCCGGGAGCGCGGGAGCGAACCTCCCCCGAACGCGCGGCGCGCGGCGATTGCCGCGCTCCGCGCGTGCGCGGCTCCGATGGCACGGGTATCTTCGCGCGCGGTCCGGCCCGATGGGGGGCCGAGGCCTCTCGTCCACCGTTCCGGTCCAGTATCGGGGCGGGCCACCACGTTGCCCTTGGGAGGGAATCCATGGACCGCAGCCAAGACCCCAGCGCCTACACCCGTCGTCACCTGTCCCAGCTCAAGATCCTGGTCCGCCTGCTGGAGCACGAGCTCGAGCTGGCCAAGGGCGAGGAGGTCGTGCTGGACAAGGCCCTCGTCGAGAACACCCTCGACTGCCTCGAGATCTTCATCGAGGACAACGACGCCCTGACCGCCGGCAAGGCCCCGTCGACCGAGCGCAAGGCGATCTCGACCGAGGCCAAGGCCCAGGTCACGCGCCTGAACTGAGGCGCCGGCCGCGCGGGGACCCCGCGCCGCCCGGTGGGGTGGCGGTGCCGGGCGGTGCAGGGCCCTCGCGACTCGGGAGATGACGCCGAGCTCAGGCAAGCAGCGCGCCAGGCGGTCCGGATACGGCCTGTTCATGGGCCTGGCCCTGGTCGGCCTCGCCGGCCTGGGCTTCGTCGTCACGCGGGACTCCTGGGCCTGGGTCTCGGCCCACCCCGAGTACCGCTTCGACCCCCGGCGGATCGACCTCGGCGCCCGGCGCCCGGCCTGGATGCAGCGCGAGGCCCTGGCCGAGGCCTTCTTCGCCGCCTACCTCCGGGCGGCCGGCCCGCCGTTCTCGCTCCACGACGACGTGGCCCTGGCGGGCTACGAGCGCTCGGTCGGCGCCTCGCCCTGGGTGCATGCCGTCGGGCTCCGGCGTGAGCTCCCGCGCACGGTCCGCCTCGAGCTCGACCTGCGCCAGCCGGTCCTGGCCGTGCTCGATACCGCGGGGCACCTCTGGCTCCTGGCCGCCGACGGGACGCCGCTGCCGCTCGAGCGGGGGCAGCCCGGCCTGGCCGAGCTCGAGCAGGAGCTGGCCGCGCGGCGCCGGCCCGACGGCGGGCTCGCCCTGCCCGACCCCGCCGAGGTCTGCACGGCGCGGCCCGAGCCCTTCGGGCTGCCCCTGGTCCTGGGCGGGCCGGCCCTCGACCCCCGAGGCGGACTCGGGGACGAGGCCCCTGGGCGGCGGCACGCAGCCGACGCGGCCCGGATCGCGGCCCTGTTCGAGGGCGAGGTCCGGCCGTACCTCACCGCCGCGGGCGTCGAGGTACCCCCGCTCCTCGGCGTCGACGCGTCCAACTGCGGCTACCGGCGCTTCCTCGGTCGGGCCGAGTACCGGCTCGTCCTGCTCGACCCCGAGGGCCACCCCGTCTACCTCGACTGGGGCCACGCCCCCGGGAGCCCCTACCCGGTCCTGCCGTGGCAGGACAAGGCCCGCAACCTGCGCCGCCTGCTCGGGGGCTGGCCCGGCCTGCGCGGCCTCGACGGCGGCGACCTGAGGTTCAGCCGCAGCTGGCGGGAGCAGGCCCGCCTGCGCGACCCCGAGGGCGGACAGCCGCGCTGAACGGCGCGGGCGTGCTTGCCTCGCCAAGGCGGCCTCGGTACCCTTCTCCGCCTTCCTTCGTCCGGGTCGAGCCCGGGACGAGGCGGATCCCGCCCCGCAGCGGCGGAGCCCGGAGAGCATCCCCGATGTCCAAGACGACCCTGGCCCCGGCCGACCGTGCCTTCGACTGGTACGAGGTCGACGCCTCCAGATACACCCTCGGCCACCTCGCGGTCGCGATCGCCGAGACCCTGATGGGCAAGCGCAGGCCCGACTACACCCCGCACGTCTTCAGCGGCGACGGGGTCGTGGTCGTCAACGCCGGCAAGGTCAAGACGACCGGCCTCAAGCACGAGCGCCGGATCTACACCCACTGGACCGGCTACGTCGGCGGGCTGCGCGAGACCCCGCTGGGGGTCATGCGGGACAAGGACCCGCGCCGCCTGATCACGCTGGCCGTCCGCCGGATGCTGCCGAAGAACAAGATGGGCAAGCTGATGCTCGAGCGCCTCAAGGTCTACGCCGGCCCCGAGCACCCGCACGCCGCCCAGAAGCCCCAGGAGCTGGTCGTCCACCGCGAGCGGTGGACGCCGAAGGGCTGAGAGAACCCCGCGAGGAGCCTCGAGAGAACATGGTCCTGAGCACCGATCCCTACGTCTGGGGCACCGGCCGGCGCAAGACGGCCGTCGCCCGCGTCCGCATCAAGGCCGGCACCGGGAACGTCACGGTCAACGGCAAGCCGTTCGACCGGTTCTTCACGACCTCGGACCAGCGGCTGGCGGCCCTGGCCCCGCTGGTCCGGACCGAGACCCGCGAGCGCTACGACGTGTTCGTCAACGTCCAGGGCGGCGGCGTCAACGGCCAGGCCGACGCGGTCAAGCTCGGCCTCGCCCGGGCCCTCGTCAACGACAACCCCGGGCTCGAGCAGACGCTGCGCGAGGCCGGCCATCTGACGCGCGACTCCCGCATGGTCGAGCGCAAGAAGCCCGGCCTGCACAAGGCGCGCAAGGCCTCGCAGTACAGCAAGCGCTGAGCGGCCCCCCGGCCGGCCGGCGGCGCCCGCTCGCACGCGAGCGGGCGCTTGCGCGTACGGCCCGCCTCTCGCCGGGCCCGACGGCGCGCCGATAAGATGACCGGCCCGGGCGCGGCCCGGGCCCCCGAGAAGCACCGAACGGATCCGACCCGATGGCTGGCCACTCACACGCCGCGAACATCAAGTTCCGCAAGGACCGCGTCGACAGCGCCCGCTCCAAGCTGTTCTCCAAGCTGTCCAAGGACATCATCTCGGCCGCCCGCGAGGGCGGCGGGGACCCGGCCGGCAACCTCCGCCTGCGCTACGCGATCGACCGGGCCAAGGCGTCGTCGATGCCGCGGGACAACATCGAGCGGGCCATCAAGCGCGGCACCGGCGAGCTCGGCGTCGGGACGCTCGAGGAGCTCCTCTACGAGGGCTACGCGCCCGGCGGCGTCGCGATCCTGATCGAGGCCCTGACCGACAACCGCAACCGCACGGCCAGCGACGTGCGGTCGGTCATCGAGAAGCGCGGCGGCTCGATGGGGGGCTCGGGCTCGGTGTCGTTCCTGTTCAAGCGGCGCGGCGTGTTCACCATCGCCAAGGAGGCCGAGCCGAGCGAGGAGAAGCTGCTCGAGCTCGTGCTCGAGGTCGGGGCCGAGGACCTGATCGACGAAGGCGAGCTGTGGGAGGTGCGGTCCGAGCCGGCCGACTTCCACGCCGTCCTCGCCGGGTTCAAGGAGCGGGGGATCCCGCTCGAGGACTCGGCGTTCCAGTGGATCCCCGACAACCTCGTGCCGGTCCAGGACCGGGCCGACGCCGAGAAGGTGCTCAAGATCGTCGAGGCCCTCGAGGAGCTCGACGACGTGACCGGGGTCTCGTCCAACTACGACATCCCCGACGAGCTCCTGGCCGAGCTCCAGGGCGGATGAGCGCGCGGCGGGCGGACGGCTCCTTCGGCCGCGTGTGGGTCGGCTTCGAGGACGAGCCCATCGGGCTCGTCGCCGCCCTCCGCACGCGCGGCCACGAGGTCAGGGACCTCGACCTCGCCACCGAGGCCCCGGCCGAGGGCGACCTCGTGCTGCTGTCGGTCGACTGGCGGGGGGGTAGCCCGTTCCTGACCTGCAGCCGGCTCAAGGAGCCGCACGGCCCGTGGATCGCCGTGGTCCTCGTCTACGCCGACGAGGCCGACGCGTCCCTCGTCGAGCCACTGGCCCAGTTCTGCCTCGCCGACGGCCTGCTCCACCTGCCGCCCGAGGGCGCCGGCTCGGTCGAGACCCTCGACCTCCTGTTCACGGCCCTCGAGGTCCCGCGTCCGCGGGAGAGCACCGAGGAGCTCCTGGCCGGGCTCGAGACGCGCCTGGGGGCCGACGCGGGGGCCCTCGCCGACCGCGTCCTGACGGGGCTCTCGACCGAGCGGGGCCGGAGCTTCCTGACCTCGGTCACCGACCCGCAGTCCGGGCTCTACAACACCGGGTTCATGGCCTTCAAGCTCGAGGAGGAGGTCAAGCGCAGCCGGCGCTTCCGGCTGCCGCTGTCGGTCCTGATCCTCGACCTCCCGCTCATGCGCGAGCTCGACGAGGAGGCCCGGACCGAGGCCCTCGTGACGGTCAGCGGGCGCCTGCTGACCGAGTGCCGCGACATCGACTTCATGGGCCGGTTCGACGAGAGCTCGTTCCTGATGCTGCTGCCCTGCACCGGGCCGGTCGGCGCCAGGATCTCGTCTCGCGCCTGCTCGGGGAGCTGGCGCGGATCGGCTCGCCGGGGCTCGACGAGCCCGCGGTCGCGATCGCGTCGATCCCACGGCCCGGCGTGGGCACCAAGGACGAGGTCCTCGACCGCCTGCGGATGACCCTGGTGCGGGCCTGGTCCGGCCAGGGCGACCAGCGCGTCCAGGTCGCCGACTGAGCGAGGCGACCGCCTCGCGGGTAGGCGCCGCCGCCGCCCGGAGGGAATAATCGCGGGTCGGAGCGCAAGGCAGGCCCGGCCCGGGGCCGGTTCCTTCCGATGTGGAGTCACCTGATCCAAATGATGCGGGCGCGCAGGGCCTGGCGCGCCGGTAACTACGACGCCGTCCTGGCCCTCCTCGAGGATCCCCTCGTGCGGGACGACCGGCGGGCCCAGGACCTGCGACACAAGGTCTGCGAGGCCCTCTGCGAGCGGGCCGGGCGCCGGATCGACACGGGCCGCCTCGAGCTGGCCCGCCACGACCTCGACCGCGTCCGCGGCGTCGACGAGGCCTGGCCCGCCCTGAGCGAGCTCGAGGCGAGGCTCCGGCAGCGCGGCGAGAGCGAGGAGGAGCGGGGCCGGCGGCGGGACGCGGGGATGGGGGCCTTCGAGCGGGCCTTCGAGGAGGGCCGCCTGGGCGAGGCCCGCGAGGCGCTCCGGGCCCTCGACGGGCTCGTCGGCGACGACGAGCGCGCCGAGCTCGAGGCCCGCCTCGTCGAGCGTCGCAAGGCGGCCTCGCGCCAGCTCGGCCAGGTCCGCGCCCAGCTCACCCACGGGCTCGAGCGGGAGGCGCGGGAGTCGCTGCACAAGGCCCGCCGGCTCTGCGCCGACAGCGTCGCGTTCCGCGAGCGCGTCGTGGCCCTGTCGGCCCACTGGGCCGAGGAGCGCTGGGAGGAGGTCCGCCGCTGCCTGGCCGAGGGGCACCCGCTCGAGGCCGCCCGCGTCCTGGCCGAGTGGTGGGAGGGCGACCCGGAGTCCGACAACCTCGCCGAGGCCAAGGACCTGCTGCTCGGCGTGGCCGACAAGCTCGCGGCCGAGATCCGCGAGACGGCCGAGGCCGGGCGCTTCGACGACGCCCTCGTGCTGGCCTGCCGGGCGCCGGCGATCGTGGCCAAGGTCCCGGCCCTGCGCCGGCTGCGCCAGGTCCTCGAGCGCCTCGACGTGGCCCGCAACGGGACCGACGAGGATCCCCGGCGCCGCCTCGGCATCCTGGCCCGGCTCGCCAGCGAGACGCGCTGGCCGGCGCTGGCCGACGAGCGCGAGCGCCTCGCGGCCGAGGCCGGGGACGTCGACCAGCGGCTCGAGGCCGTGCGCCGGCTCCTCCGCGAGGGCGACCCGGTCGCCGGCCGGAGGGAACTCGAGGCCCTGCTCGACCGCTGGCCCGGCTGCGAGGAGGCACGCGCGCTGCGCGACGGCCTGCAGCAGGACGAGGAGGAGCGGACGGCCCGGCTCGAGGCCGCGCGGTCCGCGCTGCGCGAGGGTCGGGTCGCCGAGGCCCAGCGGATCCTGCTCGGCCTCGTCGCCGGCGGCGCCCGCGCCGAGGAGGCCCGGGGCCTGCTGCGCGACGTCGAGCGGATCCTGGCCCGGATCCAGCGCGAGGTCCTGGCCCTCGAGGCCCGCTTCGAGGCCGGGGAGGGTCCGGCCGAGCTCCTGCCCCAGCTCGAGCGCCTGCGCACCCAGCAGGGCGACGCGCCCGAGCTGGACGACCTCGAGCGCCGGCTCAAGGACCGGGAAGCGCGCGAGGAGCGCGAGGGCCGGGTGCGCAGGGCCCTGGCCCGGCTCGAGGTCGAGCCCTGCCTCGCGGCGCTGCGGGAGTGGATCGAGGAGGGCGGCGAGGGCCAGCTCCTGGCCGAGGACCGGCGGGCGCTCGGGCGCCTCGGCGCCGAGGTCGCCGAGAGGCTCCGCGAGGCCCTCGCCGAGGGTCACCCCCAGCGGGTCCTCGACCTCGGCCAGGGCCTGCGGACCTGGGAGGAGTGCCTCGGGATCCGGCTCGACGACCTCCTGGCCGAGGCGAGCCGCAGGGTCGAGGGTGCGCGTGCCCGGGCCATCGACGGCCTCGCGGCGCTCGAGCGCCGCGACGTCGAGGGGGCGCGGGGCATCCTCGAGGAGGCCCGCCTGCTCGCCCCCGGCGAGCCTACGGTCCTGCGCCTGGCCCACCGGCTCGAGAGCCTGCGGCGCGACAAGCAGCGGGTGGCCCAGGCCCTCGAGCTCGTCGACGAGGACCGCGACGGGGCGCGCCGGGAGCTCGAGGCGCTCGGCCCGACGCCGCGGCCGCTGGCCAGCATGGTGCTCGAGCTCAAGGACCGGCTCGACCGCGGTGGGGACCTCGAGACCGGCTTCAAGCTGCAGGTCGAGGAGTCCGGCGAGTACCTCGTGCTGTGCGAGGACCGGCTGCGGATCGGCAACGCGACCGGCCAAGGCTTCCCCCAGATCCCGGTGCTCGCGCGGATCAAGGCCCACCACGCGACCCTCGAGCGCAGGGTCTCGTTCCACGGCGGCGTCCAGGACGCGGTCGTCCCGGCCGAGGGCTGCGAGCTCGAGCTCGACGGCCGGCGGGGCGGTGGCCCGTTGAGCCACGGCGCGCGCATGGTCCTCGCAGGCATCCTGCCGATCGGCTACACGCGGCCCTGTCCGCGCTCGGTCACGGCCCAGCTGCGCCTCGAGCGGGACTTCGAGTGCCGGGGCACGACCCGCGTCCTGTGGATGAAGCAGGGCGGCAAGGACGGGCGGATCGTCTTCGGGCGCGGCCGCGAGGTCCACGTCCGGGTCCCGCACGCCGAGCCCGAGCTCTACGTCTACGCCCCGGGACCCGGCCGCCTGCGGGTGTTCTTCGACGGCAAGGGCGAGGTCGACGGGCGCGCGTTCCAGGGCGAGGCCGAGCTGGAGGCCGGGTCGGCCGTCCGCTGCGGCGAGATCGCGTTCCGCGTGCTGCCCCTGTGAAACGCGAATAAGGCCGGGCCGCGTCGTAGCCCGGCCCCATGTCGGCGCTCCTGGCAGTCCTGTCCCTGCTGGTCCCGGGCACGGTTCCCGGGCCCCTCGCCCAGAACCCCGAGGCGACGCGCGCGGAGTGGGTCGAGGTCGAGGGGGAGGTCGAGCTCGACCAGGTCGCGGCCCTGGCCTCCGCCGAACGGCGCGCGATCGAGGTCCTCTGGGAGCGCTTCGGGCCCCGCTGGCAGGACCGGGCCGGGCGGCTCGTCCCCGAGGAGCGGGTCACGGCCCACCTCGCGCAGTGGATCGCGCGCGACTTCGAGCGCCTCCCGGTCGTCGCCGCGGAGGGCGTCGAGAGCATCCCCAGCTCGGTCGGCACGGTCTGGCGCAAGCGCTACCGGGTCCAGGTCGCCGGTCCCCAGGCCGACCGCTTCCTGGCCCAGGGGGAGCGCCAGGCCGGCCTCGTCTCGGCCCGCTACCACCGCTCGTACATGCTCATCGCCGCGCTGGCCGCCCTGCTGTTCTGGATCGGCCACCGGCTGGACCGCGCGACCCGCGGCTACCTGAGCTGGAGGATCCGCCTCGGCACGCTGGCGGGCGTCCTGCTCGGCGCCTGGCTGCTCTACCCCCATGGCTGAGCCCGCCGTTAGGATTGCCCCCATGGTCAGCGCCGATCCACCCAGCGCCGGCCTGCCCGACTGGGAGGCCTTCTACCGAGGCTACAAGTCCCCCGGCTACGTGCAGGGCTACGAGATCCTCCACAAGCTCGGCGGGGGCGTCTTCGGCATCGTCTTCAAGGCCCGCAAGCAGTCGATCGGCAAGCTCTACGCGATCAAGTTCCTCAAGCTCGACGACCACGCGGTGCGCACGCAGGTCCTGGCCGAGCTCGAGACCGTCAAGCTGTTCGCCGGCGTCGACCACCCCAACCTCGTATCGATCGAGGACAAGGGCATGGTCGACGGGATCCCGTTCATCGTCATGGGCTTCGCCGGCGAGGAGACGCTCAAGCACCGTCTCGAGGAGGGCCCGCTCGGCGAGGAGGAGGCCCTGCGGGTCTTCGTCCAGGTCGCCCGCGGCGTCCAGGCCCTGCACGAGCACAGCCTGACGCACTTCGACCTCAAGCCGGCCAACCTCTTCCTCCGCGGCGAGGTCGTCCGCGTCGGCGACTACGGGCTCAGCAAGCTCGTGACCGAGAGCTGCATGTCGCTGACCTTCGGGCGCGGCACCCCGTACTACATGGCGCCCGAGATGCTGACCCGCCGCGGGGACCAGCGCAGCGACATCTACAGCCTCGGCGTGATCCTGTTCGAGTGCCTGACCGGCACCGTGCCGTTCACCGGCGACAGCGAGTGGGAGGTGCTCGAGGGCCACCGTGACCGGCCGGTCGAGTTCCCCGACAGCGTGCCGGTGCGCTATCGCCGCGTGCTCGGGCGCATGCTGGCCAAGGAGCCGGCCGAGCGCTACGCGAGCATGGCCCACGTGCTCCAGGACCTGCGCGGTCGCGACCGGCTGGCCGAGTCCCTCGTGCTCGAGTACGGCACCGGGGACCTCGCCGCGGCGGCCGTGCCCTCTCCGCCGCCGCTCCCCCGCGTCGTCGCCGCGCCGCGGGCGCCCGCCCCGCGGGTGCCCGAGCTGCACAGGCGGTCGGACACCGAGCGCGACGTCCTGCGCGTCAGCCTGCCCGCGCGGGCCGCGGCCCGGCACGGGCTGCTCGGCCGGCCCCGGCGGCACCGCCGGGGACCCTGGGGTCTGCTGCTCGCGGCCGGCCTCGGCCTGTTCATGTTCATGGTCCTCGGGAGCTGGCTCTTCCTCGCCGGGGACAGCCGCAGGGACGGCTACTCGGCGGCCAACGACATGGCGGCTCCGATACTCGATCCGCCCCGTCTCTCGACCCAGTGGGTCGGCCAGCTGTTGACGGACGGCGGAGGCGTCGCCCTGGTCCGCTGCGACGGCCGCAACCTCTCCGTCGAACAGGCCGGCAAGCGGATGGATTTCGGGACCTGGGTCAAGCGGGAGCTCCCGGCCAAGGCGGACCTGCTCGAGGTCGTGTCCCTGCCGCAGTTCCGGAACGACCTGGGGGGGCGGGTGCTGGCGGGTCAGGGGGCCTCCCTGGCCACGCTGGGGGAGATCATGGAGCGGCACCGGGCCGAGGTGACCAGGCGGATGTCGGCTGCCGAGCAGAACGCGATCGCCGAACAGGGCGCGTGGGCCGTGGACGGGGCCGGCGCCTCGCCGCCCCTCCAGAGCGACGGGAGCCGGTTCCTGGTCAAGCAGGACGGTGAGCTGATCGAGTTCGGCCGCTGGTTCGGGGCCGAGTTCCAGAACGGCCGGGTCCTCCTCGGGAACCTCGACTGGCCCAAGTTCGTGCCCGCGTTCGTCAAGCTGGCCTGGGCCGGGAACTACGAGCCGAACGACATCTTCCAGCTCGTCCTCGACCACCAGCGCAACTCACGCTGAGACCCCCGGGAACCCGGGAGGCCCCCCGTTCCCCGGCCGGCCCTTCGGGTTTCAGGGCGCTTCGGGAATACTCCGGGGGCACCCCCGAAGCCGGACGGTCCGCGCTGCTCCGGCCCGCCCCCGGCCCGGGGCGCCCGCTCCACTCCACCGATGGCCGCCCTGACCCTCGAGACCGCCGCCGATCCCCTCCCCTCCGAGCCCGGGAGCGACTGGGAGCGGTTCTACGCCAACTACCGCAAGCCCGGCTACGTGCCCGGCTACGAGGTCGTCCACAAGCTCGGCGGCGGCGTGTTCGGGATCGTGTTCAAGGCCCGCAAGGAGTCGATCGGCAAGAACTACGCGATCAAGTTCCTCAAGATCGACGACCCCGGGGTCAAGGAGCAGGTCCTGCGCGAGCTCGAGACCGTCTCGCTGTTCGCCCAGGTCGACCACCCCAACCTCGTGTCGATCGAGGACAAGGGCGTCGTCGACGGCATCCCCTACATCGTCATGGGCTACGCCGGGGAGGAGACCCTGCGCGACCGCCTCGACGAGGGGCCGCTGCCGACCGAGGAGGCCTACCGGGTCTTCGTACAGGTCCTTCGCGGGGTCCAGGCGCTGCACGACCACTCGCTGATCCACTTCGACCTCAAGCCGGCCAACGTCTTCCTGCGCGGGGACGTCGCCCGCGTCGGCGACTACGGGCTCAGCAAGCTCGTGACCGGCTCGCGCATGTCGCTGAGCTTCGGGCGCGGCACGCCGTACTACATGGCGCCCGAGATGCTGCACCGCAAGGGCGACCACCGCTCGGACATCTACAGCCTCGGGGCGATGTTCTACGAGTGCCTGTGCGGGCGCGTCCCGTTCGACGGCGAGAACGAGTGGGAGGTCCTCGAGGGACACCGCGCGCGGCCGCTCGAGCTCCCGGCCGCGCTCCCGCCGGCCTTCCGCGCGGTGCTCGGGCGCATGCTGGCCAAGGAGCCCGAGGAGCGCTACCAGAGCGTGGCCGAGGTCCTGCGCGACCTGCGCGCCCCGGTCGCCCTCGGGGAGTCGGTCGTCCTCGAGTACGCCCCCGGCGCGGCGCCGGCGGCGACGGCCCGGCCCACGCGGGCCCCGGCGGTGCCCCCGGTGGTCCGGCCCCCGGTCGGGCCCGAGAACCTGGCCTCGAGCCTCATCCGGGCCATGGTCATCGCCCTCCTGCTCCCGGCCCGCGTGCTCGGCCTCGGCTTCGGCCGCGGGCTCGCGATCCTGTTCACGGTCCCGTTCGCGATCCTGGGCTTCCTCGGCCGGCTGTCCCTGTTCTTCCTCGGTGCGATCGCGGTCCTGCTGCTGATCGTGATCGTGTTCTCCCTGGTCGCCGGGGCCTGAGGCCTTGCCCCCGACCGGACCCCGGCCGTAGGGTTCCCGCCGAGCCATGAGCGCCTTCGACCTCGCCAAGCTGCAGGCCTTCGACGAGCTGGAGTGGAGCCGCTTCGAGGAGGAGTACTTCTCGCGGATCTACTACTACGTCAAGAAGCAGGTCAAGGACCACCAGACGGCCGAGGACATCGCGCAGGAGACCTTCCTCGGCGCCGTGCGCGGCATCGGCGGCTTCGACACGGCCTACACCTACGAGCAGTTCCTGTTCGGCATCGCCCGCAACCGCGTCGTCGACTGGTTCCGCAAGAAGCGCCCGATCCCGATCTCCGAGAAGGAGGACGACGGCTCCAGCCGGTCCTACCTCGGGCTCGAGCGGATGGCCTCCGACCGGCGGCCTCCGGACGAGAGCGCGATCGCGTTCGAGCAGATGCACAACCAGGAGGCCGTCCTGGCCGACATCCTGCGCGAGCTCGTCGCCGAGCTCTGGTCGCAGCGGGAGTTCGAGAAGCTCAAGGTGCTCGAGTTCCTGTTCGCGCTCGGGGGGCGCAACAAGGAGGCCGCGCAGCGGTTCGACGTCCGCGACGAGAAGGCCGTCGCGGGGATCAAGTTCAGGGCCCTCGAGAAGCTCCGGGGCCTGGCCCGGCAGCGGGACCCCGACCACGTGCTGTTCGAAGGACTGTGGAAGCCCGGCGCCCGCTAGGAGACCCGATGACCGACCCCGAGGACGACTTGCCCGACGACATCGAGGTCCCCCAGCGCGCCCAGCGCCTCGAGATGACCGTGGGCCGGGTCTGGCGCGAGTTCCGGGTCAGCTGCCCCCACGAGGACCTGCTCCGGGCCTGGCTCGAGGGTGCCCTCGACCCGGCCCAGGCCTCGTACCTGGCCTTCCACGTCGAGGAGTCCGAGTGCCCCTACTGCGGGGCCCGCCTCGAGGCCCTGCGCGCGGCCGACCGCGAGGGCGCCGCCCGCGGCGAGCTGGACCAGGTCCGCGAGCGCCTGCTGTCCTCGACGATGACCTTCCTGCGCAGCCGGAAGGCCTGAGCCGGCCCGGGCCCGGCCGAAATCCCGGCCGGCGAAGGGGTGGACCGAATAATCCCCCGGCGGGGTCGAAGCCTGCTCCCGTTCGCCGCCCCCCTCGGGCGGCCCACGAGAGGACTGAGCGAGCAGGAGCGACTGCCATGTGCAAGAAGCTGTTCAAGATGACCCTGTTCGGGGGTGCCGCCGCGGTCGTGGTCGGCTTCCTCGTGTTCGGCGAGCACTTCACGAGCTACGCCACGACCGCCTTCAAGGACCTCAGGGCGGCCGTCAAGGACGGCGTCAGCGTCGACTTCGAGCTGCGGAGGGCGAGGGAGCTGGTCGGCAAGATCGACCCGCAGGTCCTCGAAGCCCGCCGCGAGGTCGCGCGCGCCGAGGTCGACCTGGAGCGGCTCCAGGAGGAGCTGAGGGCCCTGCAGGTCTCGATCGACAAGGGCGAGGGCAAGATCTCCCGCCTGCGCCGCTGGATCGACGAGAACGGCCCGAGCGAGGGCCTGACCCGCGTCGCGTGGGAGGCCAAGGTCTCCGACGTCCAGGTCAAGCAGGAGCTGGCCCGGACCTTCGACCTCTACCGCAACCAGAAGGAGCTGCTCGACAGCAAGGCCAAGCTCATGGTCCGGCAGCGTCAGGTGCTCGAGGCGGCCCGCAACAAGCTGGCGGCCGTGCGCAGCGAGAAGCAGAAGCTCGAGGACATGATCACCCAGCTCGAGGCCCGCAAGCGCCAGCTCGACGCCCTGGCCGCGACGACCCAGCAGATCGAGCTCGACGACTCGAGCCTGGGCCAGGCCCGCAAGGTGCTCGAGGAGATCAAGCGCCGGCTCGACGTGAAGGAGAAGATGATCCAGGAGGGCATCTACCTCGAGGGGATGGCCTCGACCGAGCAGGCGGACGACCGTGACATCGTCGGCGAGGTCGAGCGCTACTTCGGGACGGCCGAGGCGCCGGCCGAGGCCCCGGCCGCGATGATCAAGCTGGAGTCGGTGCGCTAGGCACCCGGCGACTCGCGCGTCCTCTCGTGGGGAAGCCCCGGACCCGGGGTCCGGCCCGCAGCCGCGGGTCGGACCCCGGCTACGTACAGGGCGGGGTCCCGGTGGGGGGGCCGGGCCGGGAGAAAGCCTTTGGCGCGCCGTGGGGGACCCCATATCTTCCGAACACCCCCACCCTGTAGCCGAACCTTGATCCTGGTCCTCCAAACGGGGCTCGACCCCGGACAGATCGCTCGACTGCACGAGCGGGCCCGGGAGGCGGGCTTCGCGGTGCGGTCCCTCGACCTCACGGTCGACGGCGGACGCCGGCTGTTGCACCTCGACGGCCGCGACGAGGACCCCGACCTGCGCGCCGGGATCGAGCTGTGGGACGGGGTCCAGAAGGTCCTCTCCTTCGCCGACGCGACCCCCCTCGCCAGCAAGGCCGACGGGCGGGCCCGCGTGCCGCTGCGGGAGGGACCGCACGGACCCGCGCCGGACGGGGCGTCCGCGGTCGAGTTCGGCCCCGACACCTTCGTCTGGATCGCCGGGCCCTGCGCCGTCGACAAGCCCGAGTTCCTCGGCGACGTCGCCCAGGCCGCGGCCAGGGCGGGCGCGTCGATGCTCAGGGGCGGTGCGTTCAAGCCGCGGACCTCGCCGTACGCGTTCCAGGGCCTCGGCCGCGACGGCCTCCTGCTGCTGTCGGCCGTGTCCCGCGACGTCGGCCTGCCCTGCGTGACCGAGGTCCTCGACCCGCGCGACCTCGACTTCATCGCGCAGCACGCCGACATGGTCCAGCTCGGCGCGCGGAGCATGCAGAACTTCCCGCTGCTGCGCGAGGCCGGGGCCTGCGGCCGTCCGGTCATGCTCAAGCGCGCGCCTTCGGCGACCCTCGACGAGCTCGTCGCGGCGGCCGAGTACGTCCTCGCCGCCGGCTGCACCGACCTCGTGCTCTGCGAGCGCGGCGTCCGCGGCTTCGACCCGGGCCGGCGCAACCTGCTCGACCTCTCGGCCGTCCCGGCCCTGGGCGAGCGGACGCGCCTGCCGGTCATCGTCGACCCGTCCCACGCGACCGGCCGCCGGTCGCTCGTGGTCCCCATGGCCAAGGCCTCGGTCCCGGCCGGTGCCGCCGGGGTCATGGTCGAGGTCCACCCCCGGCCGTCCGAGTCGCGCTCCGACGCCGCCCAGGCCCTGCTGCCCGCCGAGCTCGACCCGCTCGGCCGCGCGCTCCGGGCGCTCGCCGCCCTCGAGGGCCGGCGGGTCCCGACCGGGCCGCTCTACAACGAGGCGCGCGACGAGGTCATCCCCCGACCCGCCACCCCCGAGGCGCAGCCAGAATCCCGGACCCCGACCGGTCCACGGACCCGACCAGGCCGCGGCTGAGTCGCGGGGCCCCACGAGCGAGATCGCCAGGAGCCAGGCCCGTGCGCAAGCCCTACATCGCCGCCAACTGGAAGATGAACCTGGACCGGGGCCGCGCCCTCGACCTGGTCAAGACCCTCAAGGCCCGGCTCGGCGACGGCGACGACCGCGAGGTCGCCGTGTTCGCGCCGGCGATCTACCTCGCCGACGTGGCCGCCGTCGCCCAGGGCTCGCCGATCGGGCTCGGGGCCCAGAACCTGCACTGGGAGGAGTTCGGCGCCTACACGGGCGAGATCTCGGCGCCGATGCTGCGCAGCGTCGGGGTCGACCGCGTCCTCGTCGGGCACTCCGAGCGCCGCCACCTGTTCTTCGAGAAGGACGAGTGGATGGGGCGCAAGATCCGCGCGGCCCTCGACCACGACCTCCTGCCGATGCTGTGCGTCGGCGAGACCCTCGAGGAGCGCAAGGCCAAGAAGATGGACGAGGTCCTGACCCGCCAGCTCAAGACCGGGCTCGACTGGGTCAAGGACCCCGAGATGAGCAGGGTCACGATCGCCTACGAGCCGGTCTGGGCCATCGGCACCGGGGAGACGGCCACGGTCGAGCAGGCCGGGGAGGCCCACGCCCGGATCCGCGAGTGGCTCACGACCCGGTTCTCGAAGGAGGTCGCCGAGCGCGTCCGGGTCCTCTACGGCGGCAGCGTCAAGCCGGACAACGCCCGGGCCCTGATGACCACGCCCGGGGTCGACGGCCTCCTGGTCGGGGGGGCCAGCCTCGAGGCCAAGTCCTTCCTGCCGATCATCGAGTTCGACCGCTAGGCGGCTGGGGGGGCCGAGGGGGGGTGGGGCCCCCGCTCCCGGCTTGGATTCCCGGGCCGGGGCCCCTATCCTCTTCGCCCTTCGTTTCCGCGCCCGACCCCGAGGAACCATGGTCTTCGTATCGATCCTGCTCTGGGCCCTGTTCTTCCTCAGCGCCCTGCTGATGGTGCTGATCATCCTGCTGCAGGAGCCCAAGGGCGGCGGGCTCGGCGAGGCCTTCGGCGGCATGGGCGCGCAGACCTTCGGCGTCAAGACCGGCGGCGTGAACAAGTTCACCTTCATCGTGTTCGCGGTGTTCGTCGGCAGCGCCCTCCTGATCCACGTCCTGCGCAACGTCTCGTAGGCACCGCATGAGCGGCGGCCCGATCCGAACCGGCAGGGAGGAAGGCCGCGCCGTGCGCAGCATGACCGGCTTCGGCCGGGCCGAGGGGGCGAGCGAGGCCTTCCGGCTATCGGTCGAGCTCCGCTCGGTCAACCACCGCAACCTCGCGTGGAAGGGCCGCCTGCCGGCCTGGCTGCAGGAGCTCGAGCCGGACATCGACGCCCGGCTGCGCCGGCGCCTGGGGCGGGGCAGCGTCCACGTCGGCATCGACGTCGAGGCCCTCGAGCGGCAGACCACGGTCGCCATCGACGGCGACCTGGCGCGCAGCTACCTCGCCCAGCTCGACACCCTGGCCCGGGACCTCGGCTACGAGGAGCGGCCCCCGCTGGCCTACCTCCTCGGCATGCCCGGCGTCGTCGAGCGACAGGACCGCGGCCCCCGCGCCGCCGAGGTCCGGGACCTCTGCCTCGAGGTCCTCGATCACGCCCTCGCCGAGCTCGTCGCGGCCCGCGAGCGCGAGGGCGAAGCCACGCGGACCGAGCTCCACGACCGGATCGCGCGCATCGAGGCCGACGTCGAGGCCCTCGCGACCCGGATCCCTGGCGTCCACGAGGAGTACCGCCTGCGGCTCGAGCGCCGCGTCCTCGACTTCATGGCGGAGCGCGGCATCTCGGCCGAGAAGGCCGAGGTCCTGCGCGAGGTCGCGATCTACGCCGACAAGTCGGACGTCAGCGAGGAGCTCAACCGCCTGCGCACCCATGCCGGGGAGCTGCGCCGCCTGCTCGGGCAGGGGGGGAGCGTGGGCCGGCCGATCGACTTCCTCGTGCAGGAGATGCTGCGCGAGATCCACACGACCGGGTCCAAGTCGGCCGACGCCGAGCTGGCCCACCTCGTCATCGACGTCAAGGCCGAGCTCGAGCGGATCAAGGAGCAGGCCGCCAACCTCGAATGACCCCGTCCCCGCGCAAGGCCACCGGCTCCCTCGTCGTGATCTCGGGTCCCTCGGGCTCGGGCAAGACGACGATCTGCCGGCGCCTCGTCGAGCACCCCGGCGTCGAGATGTCGGTCTCGGCCACGACCCGCGGCCAGCGGGCCGCGGAGGTCGACGGCCGGGACTACTGGTTCCTCGACGCCGACGAGTTCGAGCGGCGGGTCCGCGCCGGGGACTTCCTCGAGCACGCCGAGTACAACGGCAACCGCTACGGCACGCTGCGCTCCGAGGTCGAGGCCCGGCTCGGGGCCGGCAAGACGGTCATCCTCGAGATCGAGGTCCAGGGCACGCGCCAGCTGCAGCAGCACGGCGTCCAGGCCATCTACCTGTTCGTCATGCCGCCGAGCCCCGAGGAGCTCGAGCGGAGGCTCCGGGACCGGCACACCGAGGACGACGCGACGATCCGGCGTCGGCTCAGGATCGCGCGCGAGGAGATGGACATGGCCCACCTGTACGACCACGTCATCGTCAACGACGACCTCGAGGGGGCCGTGCGCACGGCCCTCCAGTACATCGGGGTGCCCGCGTGACGCGCCGGACGATCCAGCTCTGTGTCGGCGCGGGGGCCGCGACGTTCAAGGCCGTGGCCCTGGCCAGCCTCCTGCGCAAGCGGGGCCACACGGTGCGCGTCGCGATGAGCCGCGCCGCGACGGCCTTCGTCGGGCCGCTGTCGTTCGAGGCCGTGACCGGCATGCGGCCGGCCGTCGACTCGACGGCCGTCGAGGCCGACGGCACGGCGAGCCACCTCGCCGCCGGCGCCGCCGACGCCCTCGTGCTCGTCCCGGCGACGGCGGACCTGATCGGGCGGGTGGCCGCGGGCCTCGGCGACGACGCCGCCAGCCTGGCGGCCCTGTGCGCCCCCGAGCGCCGGCTGTTCTGCCCGGCGATGAACGACCGGATGTGGCTGAACCCCCTCGTCCAGGCCAACGTCGCACGGCTCGAGCAGCACGGCTGGCTGCGCCTGGGGCCGGTCGAGGGGATGCTCGCCGAGGGCTACGAGGCCGTCGGCCGCATGGTCGAGCCCGAGGACGTGGTCGCGCGGCTGGAGGAGCTGCTGGGCTGAGCCTGCGCCCGGTCAGGGCGTGACCGGCAGCGGGCGCAGCAGCTCCTCGATGCGGGCCGCGGCGTCGGCCGGGATCTCGAACTCGCTCGCGCGGAGGTTCTCCTCGAGCTGGCCGACGCTCGTCGCGCCGACCAGGACCGACGCGACCTCCGGCCGGCGCAGGCACCAGGCCAGGGCCAGGACGGCGAGGCTCGTGCCGAGCCCCTCGGCCAGGCCCTTGAGCTCCTGGGCCACGGCCAGGTGGGCCTCGGTGCGGTAGCGCTCGACGAAGCGACCGCCGCGCGAGTCGGCCGCGCGGGAGCCCTCGGGCGGCGTCCGGCCGGGCAGGTACTTGCCGGTCAGGACGCCCTGGGCCAGCGGCGAGAACACGACGTTGGACATGCCGCAGTCGGAGCAGGCAGGCAGGACCTCGGCCTCGATCGCGCGGTGGTACATCGAGTACGGCGGCTGGTTGGAGATCGGGGCCACATAGCCGCGCTCGCGGCACAGCGCGGTCACGGCGCGGATCTGCTCGGCCGTCCAGTCGGACACGCCCCAGTACAGGAGCTTTCCCTGCCGGCACAGGTCGTCCATCGCCCGGGCGGTCTCCTCGAGCGGCGTGTGCTCGTCGTAGCGGTGGCACTGGTAGAGGTCGAGGTAGTCGGTGCGCAGCCGCGCCAGCGAGCCCTCGATCGACTCGAAGACGTGCTTGCGCGACAGGCCGCGGTCGTTGGGGCCGGGGCCGACGGGGAAGAAGCACTTGCTGGCCAGCACGTAGCTCGCGCGCGCGACCCCGGCCAGGGCGTGCCCGAGCTCCTCCTCGGCGCGGCCCTCCATGTAGACGTCGGCGGTGTCGATCAGGACGACGCCGGAGGACAGGGCCCGGTCGACGATGGCGCGCACGGCCTTGCCCTTGACGCGGTGGCCGAAGGTCAGCCACGAGCCGAGCCCGACGACGCTGACTTGCAGGCCCGAGCGGCCTAGAGTGCGGTACTGCATGTCGTTCCTCCGCGGCGGAGCATAGCAGCGAAGGCCCCGCCGGCCGCGCCGCGGTCCCGATCCCCGGTCCACGAGGTCCGCGATGTCCGCCCCGCGCTGTGCCCTCGAGCTCGCCTCGGCCGAGCCCTCGACCCTGCGGCCCTGGACGGTGGCCGAGTCCCGCGCGCTCGACCGCGCGGCCGTCGACGAGCTCGGCCTCCCGTCGATCGTGCTGATGGAGAACGCGGCGCGTGCCCTGGCCGCCGAGGCGCTCGCGCTGTGCCCCGAGGCCCCCGTGCTCGTGCTCTGCGGCAAGGGCAACAACGGCGGCGACGGCCTCGCCCTGGCCCGGCTCCTCGCGCCGCGCGCGCGCGTCGCGCTGCTCGACCGCCCCGACCCCGCGACGTCGCCGGACGCCGCCGTGCAGCTCGACGTGCTCGAGCGCGCCGGCCTCGCGCCGGTGCTCGCGCCCGCGGCGGCGGCGCTCGCGGACCTGGCCGCGGGCTGCGGCCTCGTCGTCGACGCCCTGCTCGGGACCGGGCTCGGCTCGGCGCCGCGCGGCGCCGTCGCCGAGTGGATCCGTGCGGCCGACGGCCTCGGCCTGCCGCGCCTCGCCGCCGACCTGCCGTCGGGCTTCGACGCCGACCGGGGCCACGCCTTCGACCCGTGCCTGCGCGCCGACGTCACGGTCAGCTTCGCGCGCCCCAAGCCGGGCTGCTTCGTCGACGGCCGGGTCCACCCGGTCCTGGGCCGCCTCGTCGTGGCCTCGATCGGCCTGCCCGAGCCCTGGGTCGAGGCCCGCGACGGCCGGCGCTGACCGGCGGGCGACGCGCTCAGGCCGCGGCGCGGGGTCGGGCGTGGCTCAGCGGTTGGCCTCGAGCCAGCGCTCGGCCTCGATCGCGGCCATGCAGCCGGTGCCGGCCGCGGTCACGGCCTGGCGGTAGACCGAGTCCTGGCAGTCGCCGCAGGCGAACACGCCGGGCACGTCGGTCGCGGTCGAGTCGGGCCGGGTGACGATGTAGCGCGCGTCGTCGAGGGTCAGCTGGCCCTCGAACAGCGCGGTGTTGGGCGTGTGGCCGATGGCCAGGAACAGCCCGTCGGTGGCCTGCTCGTAGGTCTTGTCCGCCTTGTTGTCGCGGAGCACGAGGCCGGTCACCTTGCCGGCCTCGACGTCGAGGACGCGCTCGACCTCGGTGTTCCACTGGACCGCGATCTTGGGGTTCTGGAGCACGCGGTCCTGCATGATCTTGCTGGCCCGGAGCTGGTCGCGGCGGACGAGCAGGTGGACCTTGGACGCGTGGTGGGTGAGGTAGTTGGCCTCCTCGCAGGCCGAGTCGCCTCCGCCGACGACGCAGACGTCCTTGCCCTTGAAGAAGAACCCGTCGCAGGTCGCGCAGGCCGAGACGCCGCGCCCCTGCAGGGCCAGCTCCGACTCGAGGCCGAGGTAGTTGGCCGAGGCGCCGGTCGAGATGATCAGCGTGCGCGTGTGGAAGGTCCGGCCGAAGTTGGTCTCGACGACGATCGGGGACCGCGACAGGTCGACGCTCGTGCCCGTGTCGGGGAGGACCTGCGTCCCGAAGCGCGCGGCCTGCTTCTCGAACAGCTCCATCATCTCCGGGCCCTCGATCCCCTCGGGGAAGCCCGGGTAGTTCTCGACGTCGGTCGTGATCGTCAGCTGGCCGCCGGGCTGGCTGCCCTTGAGCAGCGTCGGCGCGAGGTTGGCGCGGGCGGCGTAGATCGCGGCCGTGTAGCCGGCGGGTCCGGAGCCGAGGATCAGGGTCTTGAGGACTTCGGTCATCGTCGGGCGGTCGTCTGGCACGGGGGAGGGACCATCATCGGGCGGTCCCGCGGGCGCGGAAGGACAAACCGCGCGCGGCCCGCCGGGCGCGCGGGCTCAGCCCTCGTCGGCGCCGAACAGGGCCGGGACCAGCTCGCCGCGGGCGTGCATGGCCTGGAGCGCGTCGTTGCCGCCGATCGGCTCGCCGTCGATCAGGACGAGGGGGACCGAGGAGTGCCCCGGCAGGATCGCCGCGGTGACCTCGCGCCGATCGGCGCGGCCGCTGAGGTCGTGCTCCTCGAAGCGGACGCCGAGGTCCCGGAGCAGGTCCTTGGTGGCGATGCAGAACGGGCAACCCTTGATGGCATAGACCTCGACCTTGGCGCGCTGGGTGGGCATCCGGCCTCCTGCTGGAGCTCGTGCGGGGGGGCGGGCGCCTGCCTCGCGGCCCGAGGCGCCCGGCGGCCTCCCAGATAAGACCAAGGGGCCCCGGAGATCCACCTCGAGGCTGGGTTCGCGGGTGGGTCGGCCTCAAGCGACGGCCCGCTGCGGCCGATGACAGGGGCCGGAGCGTCGCGAAACCCGACAGGAGTCCCCCATGTCCCCCAGGCTCTGCGCCCTGCTCGTCCCGGTCCTGCTGCTCCCGGCCTGCGGAGGCCCCGCCGCCGCGGCCGAGCGCGACGCCCTGGCCTGCCTTGCCAGCTTCCGGAAGGCCTTGGCCGCCGGCGACCGCGCCGCGCTGAGGGGCCTCCTGACCGCCGAGTCCCGCCGCGCCTGCGACCAGCTCCCGCGGCGCAGCGACGACTGCGGCTACGAGGTCCTCTCGACCCGCAGCCTGAGCCCCTCCGAGGTCCGCGTCCGGCTCCGCGACGGCGACCCCGAGGCGTCCGACCGCGAGGGCGTCTACGTCGTCGTCCGCGAGGACGGCCGCTGGGTCGTCGACCTCGTCGCGACCGCCGGCCTCAACAAGGTCGAGCGGGCCCTGCCCGGCCCCGCGACGCGCGTCGTCCCGGCCGACATCGACCCGGCCGTGCTGCGTCGGCAGGCGGAGGCGGCGCTGCGGCGGCAGCGGCGCTGACCGGGGTCGGAACCGGAGTCGGAACCGGAGTCGGAACCGGAACCGGAACCGGAGCCGGAACCGGAACCGGAGTCGGAACCGGAACCGGAACCGGAGTCGGAACCGGAACCGGAGTCGGAACCGGAGTCGGAACCGGAACCGGAGCCGGAGCCGGAACCGGGACCGGAGCCGGAGTCGGAACCGGGACCGGAACCGGAGTCGGAGCCGGAACCGGAGCCGAGGTTGGGATCGTGTCCGGGGTTGGAATGCACGCTGATGGCGGATCCGGTGAGTAACTGGAGTCCCGTCGTGGAGATGGCGATCGCCTCGGCGTCGGGTGCGGAGCTCCTCCTGATCAGCCGATAGCTCCGTCTCCGGCAGCGTCTCCGTCTCCGGCAGCGTCTCCGTCTCCGGCAGCGTCTCCGTCTCCGGCAGCGGTTCCGGCAGCGTCTCCGGAACCGTCTCCGGAACCGTCTCCGGTTCCGTCTCCGTCTCCGTCTCCGTCTCCGGTCCCCCCTCTACGGCATCGCCAGCAGCTTGCGCGCCCGCTCCTCCGGGTCCGCGCCCAGCGTCAGCACGCGGAAGATCGTCTCGAGGCCCGGGTCGCCGGTGGCCTGGGCGCGCGCGGCGAGCTCGGACACCGTGCCCTCGGCGACGGGGCGACCGTGGTCGAGGATCAGGACGCGGTCGGCGACCTTCTCGACGACGTCGAGCATGTGCGAGCAGTAGAGGATCGCGCGGCCCTGGCGCTTGAGCTCGAGCAGCAGCGCCTTGACGAGCTGGGTCGTCTCGGCGTCGAGGCCCGACAACGGCTCGTCGAGGACGAGGACCTCCGGCCCGGTGAGCAGGGCCGTGGCCAGCACGACCTTCTGCCGCATGCCCTTGGAGAAGCCGCCGGTCGGCGAGTCGATGCGGTCGAGGATGCCGAGGACCTCGCATAGGTGCTCGGCCCGGGCCTGGCAGAGGGGGTCGTCGAGGCCGAACAGCCGGCCGCGCAGGAGCAGGATCTCGCGCGGGGTCAGGACCTCGTAGAGCTCGGCGTTCTCGGGCACGTAGGCCAGGCGCCGGCGCGCCTCGCGCGCCTCGCCGGCGAGCGGGTGGCCGGCGAGCTCGAGCCGGCCGGCGTCGGGGACCTGCAGGCCGACGAGGCAGCGCACCGTCGAGCTCTTGCCGGCCCCGTTGGGGCCGAGCAGGGCCAGGGTCTCGCCGGGCCGGACCCGGAACGACAGCCCGTCGACGGCGCGCTTGTCGCCGTAGCGGACGACGAGGTCCTCGACGAGGATGCTGTCGCGGCCGGCCGGGCCGTCGGGAGCGGTCATCGCCGGAACCGTAGGGACGGCCGCGACGGCCGGCAAGCGCGGCCTCGCGGGCCGCGGATCCGGGCCCGCGGATGACTCGCCCCCCGGTCGGGCTAGAATGCCCCGTCCCGCGCCGCGGCCGGGGCCCGGGGACCGCCCGGCGCGCCCCGCGCGGAGCCTTCCGCCAGACCAGCCCGAGGAACGAAGGAGACCGCTTGGAGACCGTCGAACGCCGTCCGACCCGCGAGGTCGCGATCGGCAGCGTCCGCATCGGGGGCCAGCACCCCATCGCCGTCCAGTCGATGACGACGACCCGGACCGAGGACGTGGCCGCGACCCTGCGCGAGATCCACGCGCTCGAGGAGGCCGGGGTCGAGCTGATCCGCGTCGCCGTCCCGGCCGAGCCGGCGGCCAGGGCCCTGCCCGTGCTCAAGCGGGAGATGACCGTCCCGCTGATCGCCGACATCCACTTCGACTGGCGCATGGCGATCCTGTCCATGGAGGCCGGGGTCGACAAGATCCGGCTCAACCCCGGCAACATCGGCAAGCGCGAGCGCATCGCGCGCGTCGTCGCGATGGCCAAGGAGCGCGGCATCCCGATCCGGGTCGGCGTCAACTCGGGCTCGGTCGAGAAGGAGTTCCTCGACCGCTACGGCTCGCCGACGCCGGCCGCGATGGTCGACTCGGCCGTCAAGCACTGCCGGATCCTCGAGGACCTCGACTTCCACGACATCATCGTCTCGCTCAAGTCCAGCGACACGCTGGCCGCGCTGCGCGCCTACCGGCTGTTCAGCGAGCGCATGCCGTACCCGCTCCACCTGGGCATCACCGAGGCCGGCAAGCCCGGCTACGGCGAGCTCAAGTCCGCGGCCGGCCTCGGCGCGCTCCTGCTCGACGGCATCGGCGACACGATCCGCATCTCGCTGAGCGGCGACTCGACGCTCGAGGTCAGGGCCGCCTTCGACATCCTCAAGGCGACCGGCCGCCGCGTCCTCGAGCCGGAGGTCGTGGCCTGCCCGAGCTGCGGGCGCATCGAGATCGACCTGTTCCCGCTCGTCGAGGAGGTCGAGGCCTACGTCAAGACGCTCGGCAAGCGCCCGATCAAGATCACCGTGCTCGGCTGCATCGTCAACGGACCCGGCGAGGCGCGCGAGGCCGACATCGGCATCGCCGGCGGCCGCGAGCAGGGGCTCGTCTACCGGCGCGGCGTCCTGATCCGCAAGGTCCCCGAGGACCGCCTGCTCGAGGCGCTCAAGGAGGAGGTCGAGCGCTTCCTGGCCGAGCGCGACGCGGCCGAGGCCGCCGGCGAGCCGCTGGCCGCGGAGCGGGGCTGAGGCGATGGGGGAGCGGGGTCCGTCGCTGACGGTCACCAAGGTGTTCCGCTTCGAGGCCGCGCACCAGCTCCCCGACCACCCGGGCAAGTGCCGCCGCCTCCACGGCCACGGCTACCGGCTCGAGGTCACCGTCGGGCGCGAGGTCGACCCTCGCACCGGCATGGTGCTCGACTTCTACGACCTCAAGCGGATCGTCGAGGACAGGGTCGTGTCGCGCCTCGACCACCGCTACCTCAACGACCTCCTCCAGCCGTCGACGGCCGAGAACCTCTGCCTGTGGATCGCGCGCGAGCTCGCCGAACTGCCCCTCGTCGAGCTGCGGCTGTGGGAGACCGCCACGAGCTGCGCGACCTGGCGCCGCCCCGGGACCTGAGCTCAGGCCCGGTCGGCCAGCGCCTCGTCGACCCAGCGGTCGAGCGGGCGCAGGACCTCGGCCCAGGCGTAGCGGCGCTCGACCGCGACCCGCGCGGCGCGGCCCAGGGCCTCCCGGCGCCCGGCGTCGGCGCACAGGTCGAGGATGGCGGCCGCCTGGGCCTCGTCGCCGTCGGCGACGACGACGTCGCGGCCCGGCTCGGCCTCGATGCCGCTGAAGGCGCGGCTCGACGACGACCGGCAGCCCCATGGCCATGGCCTCGAGGACCTTGTTCTGGATGCCGCGGGCGAGGCAGCGGCACGACCGCGACGGTCGCCTGCTCGACCACGGCCTCGTCTCGGGCACGCGACCGGTCACGACGACGCCGTCCCGGCCGTCGAGGGCGCGGACCTCGGCGACCGGGTTCGAGCCGACGACGAGGAGGCGGGCCTCGGTCGCGCGGCGCGGACCCGAGGCCACAATGCGGGCCGAAGCGGACGACCGCGTCGACGTTGGGGTGGTAGTCCATGACCCTGGTGAAGATCAGCGTGTCGGCACGCGGGCGGCGGGGTCGCCGGGCCGGAACCGCTCGAGGTCGACGCCGTTGGGCAGGACCTCGACCGGCACGCCGGGGATCCGCTCCTCGAACAGGGCGCGCTCGACCTCGGACACGACGAGGTTCGGTCCATGGCGCGGGCCAGCTCGCGCTCATATGCGAGCAGCAGCCGGGCCTCGCGCCGGTAGACCCAGGCGGCCGGGCCGCGGGCGGCAGCCGCGTACTGGCGCCACTTGTCGGAGTCGAGCTCGGCGAAGTGCATGAGCCTGGCCGTGCCGGCGAGGCGGTCCCGCTCGCGCAGCAGGTACTGGCCCATGGACGACGAGTAGGCCAGCGCCAGCCGTGGGGCGCCCTCGTCGAGCCAGGCCGAGATCGCCGCGGCGAGCCGGCCCGAGCGGAACCACGGCAGGGTCAGGGGCTCGCCGCCGAGGAGCCGGGGCAGGCAGGCCAGCCGGCGCCGCCACGGGACCAGGGGGCAGGTGGCGAGCTCGACGCCGAGGTCGCGCAGATGGGCGACGCCGGGGGCGTCGGCGGTCGCGTCGACGAAGCAGGCGGCGCGCACCGAGAGCCCCCGCCCGAGGAGGTGGGACAGGATGTTCCAGGTCGTGATCCGGTCCCCGCGGTCGGGCGGCCACGGGAGGCGCTGGGACAGGAGCAGGACGTCGAAGGCGGTGCTCATCGGGCCGTGCCAAGGCTACGCGACGCGCGGCCGCCGACCTCGTCCGAGTTGCCGCGAGGGCCGGCGGGGGGCCGCGAAACCCTACAGTCCCCGCGCGCCCCGGGCCGAAAGGTCCCGGCGAGGTCCGGCCCTTGCCGGGCCCGGGCCCTGCCGGTCGACGTGGCCGGCCCCGGCCCGCCTCGTAGCGGCATCCACAGCGGGGGCGTCCCGATGGCAGTCTCAGCGGACAAGCAATCCACGCCGAGCATCCTCGACCTCATCAACAAGACCCTCGAGCTGCCGACGATCCCGCACGTCCTGGTCAAGCTCAACGAGGTCATGGCCGACCCCGAGTCCTCGGCCGACGACGTCGCCAAGGTCATCTCGCTCGACCCTGCCGTCTCGACCAACATCCTCAGGATCGTCAACTCGGCCTACTACGGCCTCCAGGTCCGGGTCAGCTCGGTCAACCTGGCCGTGTCGATCATGGGCTTCAACATGACCAAGAAGGTCGCCCTCAAGGCGGCCGTGTTCTCGGTCTTCGCCAAGGACAGCAGCGCCGGCGTCAGGTGCTTCGACCCGAAGGGCTTCTGGCAGCACTCGATCTACTGCGGCGTGCTCGCCCGCGTGCTCGGCCAGGCCAGCGCCAACTTCGCCGGGATCCACCCCGAGGACCTCTACATCTGCGGCCTGCTGCACGACATCGGCAAGATCATCCTGCTCGAGAACGCGACCGAGCGCTTAGGCAAGATCCTCGACCAGGCCGTCCAGCAGGCCCGGCCCAGCTCCGAGGTCGAGCAGGAGGTGCTCGGCTTCACGCACGCCGACGTCGGCTCGGTCCTGGCGATCAAGTGGTTCCTGCCCGAGGACCTGACGATCGCGATCCGCTACCACCACGCGCCCGAACGCGACCCGTTCCACAAGGCGCTGTCCTCGCTGATCTGCCTGTGCGAGACCCTGGCGATCAACCGCGGGCGCCCGCCGTACGTCGGCGCCCAGGCCCGCGAGGTCCCCGAGGCCCTGCTCCAGCAGGTCGGGCTCACGGCCGACAAGCTCGACGAGCTCTGCACCAAGGCCGATGAGGAGTTCCTGGCCCAGGGCACGCCCTGGTGAGCCCGATCCCCGGCCCGTGGTCGGGGTCCTCGGACCGGGAAGTCCCGGTGGCAGCGGACGGACGCGGGCGGGGAATCCCGCCCGCACGCGTATCCCGGCCGGGGTACGCTCCTAGCAGTCGGCAGCAGGCCTCGAACTCCCGCCGTTCGTCCACGGCGACCCTCCCGCTAGGCTCTCCGGCCACACCTCGCGCCCCCCGGCTCCCGTGAGCTTCAAGAAGAGCTTCCTGATCACCTTCACCTTCAACATGGCCATCCTGGCCTTGGACAAGGGTGCCGGCTTGATCATGGCCTGGATCCTGCGCGACCAGCCGGACCAGAAGGGCATCCTCGACATCCTCGGCCAGATGCCCTACGTGCTCATGGTCCTGGCCAACCTCGGCCTGGCCTCGTCGACGGTCTACTTCACGCGGCGGGGGGAGGTCCCGATCTCGGTCGCGGGCCGGACGACCGGCACCGTGGCCCTGGTCTGGGGCTCGGTCGTGGCCCTGCTCGGCCTGGCCGGGATCGGGCTCTGGGGCCTGCTCGACCCGAGCCGCGTGCTCCCGGGCTGGAACCTGCTGCTGCCGCTGTTCCTGGCCACGCCGCTCCTGCTCGTCATCTCGTACCGCAATTCCCTGCTGCTCGTCCTCGACCGGATCCGGAGCTACAACCTCGTCCACCTCGTCCCGAGCCTCTGCTACCTGCCGATCCTGCTGGTCTTCTACCTCGGCCTCAGGCAGAGCACGGCCGTCTCGGTCGTCTGGGCCCGCGTGCTGCCGGTCGCGCTGCTGGCCGGCTGGCTGATCTGGTACCTGCGCCGTGAGGTCCCGCCGGGGCCCCAGCTCGACCGGCCGTTCCTCAAGCGCGCGCTCGGCTTCGGCTGGAAGGCCAACCTCAACTCGGTCCTGACCCACCTCAACCACCGGCTCGACATCATCCTGCTGCTGCCGATCCTGTTCGTGCCGGCGGCCGCGGCCGTCGAGGCCCTCGCCGGCGGCCCCGCCCCGGCCGGCGCCGAGCAGTGGTCGACCGCCGAGGCCCGCGCCACCCTCGTGCTCAAGGAGGTCGCGTTCTACTCGATGGCCGTGACCCTCGCCGAGCTGGTCTGGCACTTCCCGGAGGCCATGCGCGACCTCATGTTCGCCAAGGTCGCCGGCCTGGACCGCGAGGAGGCCAGCCGCTTCACGCCGGTCGTGGCCCGCAACAGCATGGTCGTGACGACCGTCGCCGCCGTGCTGATCTGGCTGCTGCACGAGCCGTTCCTGTCCCTCGTGCTCGGCGACAGCTGGGAGATCTGGCACGCCAAGGTCACGGGCTCGCTGGCCGTGCTGCTGCCCGGCGCGATCTGCTACACCCTGGCCAAGGTCCTGCAGGCCGACCTCGCCGGCCGCGGCCACATCGGCACCTGCCTGTTCCTGGTCGCGACCGTGTTCGTGACGATGGTCGTCGGCGACGTCCTGTTCGTCCCGGCCGGCGGGGCCGTCGCCGCGGCCGCGGTCTCGACGGTCTCGTACGGCATCGCCAGCGGCCTGACCCTGCTCGTCTACCTGCGCGAGACGCGCACGCGGATCGACCAGGTCCTGGTCCCGCGCTGGTCCGACCTCGGCCACTACTCGGCCCTGCTGACCGACCTCCTCGGCCGGAGGAGCCGCGCATGACCGGCGAGCCGATGGTCGCGGCCATCGTCCCCGCCTTCCGCTCCGAGGCCTGGCTCGCGGCCGCCATCGACAGCGTCCTGGCCCAGACCCGGGTCCCCGACGAGGTCATCGTCGTGGACGACGGCTCGCCCGACGGGGTCGGGCGGGTCTGCGCCCGCTACGCCGGCCGCATCGTCTACGCCCGCCGGCCCAACGCCGGGCCGGGCGCGGCCCGCAACTTCGGCATCCGCCTGAGCTCGGCCCGCTACCTGGCCTTCCTCGACGCCGACGACAGCTGGGACCCGACCAAGGTCGAGCGCCAGCTGGCGTTCATGGAGGCCCGGCCCGAGCTCGTCGCGAGCTGCACCGGGCTCCGCAGGGTCGACGAGGCCGGGGCCGGCCAGGACGAGGCCGACCGGCCCGCCGGGCCCGGGGACGCCGAGCACACCCTCGACCTGCAGACGCTGCTGGCCGGTAACCCGATCTCGACGCTGACGGTCATGGTCCGCCGCGAGGCCCTCGAGGAGGCCGGCCTGTTCGACGAGGACCCGGACCTCGTCGCCGTCGAGGACTACGACCTGTGGCTGCGGCTGGCCGCGCACGGACCGATCGGCCGGCTCGACGAGTGCCTCGCAAGCTACCGGGTGCACGGCGCCAGCCTGTCGGGTGCCCGGCGCTTCGCCGCCGGGGTCGAGAAGGTCCTGGCCAAGGCCGAGGCACGGCTGCGCCCGGACGCCGGACGGGCGGAGGCGATCAGGCGACACCGTATCGATCTGGCCCGGAACCTCGCCTGGGAGCTGGGAGAACACGGGACGCGCCGCGAGGCGATCCCGGCGAGCCTCCGTGCGCTCTCCCTAAGCCCTTTCTCCTGGGCATCTTGGCGCCTGCTCGCAAAGGCCCTACTGGCGCCGTCGCGGGCCCGGGCCGGGGCCTGAGCCTCCGGCTTTCGGTTTGACTTGCCGATAGGCCCCAAGTAAGGAACCCCGCTTTCCCTGTTTCCGCTCCGTTCCCGCAAGCTTCATGAACCTGGTCATCGTCGAGTCCCCCGCCAAGGCCAAGACCCTGTCGAAGTTCCTGGGCAAGGACTACCGGGTCGAGGCCAGCATCGGGCACATCCGGGACCTCCCGGAGTCGGCCTCGGCGATCCCGGCCAAGTACAAGAAGGAGGCCTGGGCGCGGCTGGGCGTGGACGTCGACAACGGCTTCGTGCCGCTCTACGTCGTCCCGTCGGCCAAGCGGGACCAGATCGCCAAGCTGCGCAGCCTCGTGTCCGAGGCCGACCGGCTGTACCTCGCGACCGATGAGGACCGCGAGGGGGAGAGCATCTCGTGGCACCTGCGCGAGGTCCTCAAGCCCAAGGTCCCGATCCACCGCCTGGTGTTCCACGAGATCACCAAGGAGGCCGTGACCGCGGCCCTCGACCACTGCCGCGACATCGACGAGGACCTCGTCGAGGCCCAGGAGGCCCGCCGCATCGTCGACCGGCTGTACGGCTACCTGGTCTCCCCGCTGCTGTGGAAGAAGGTCAAGCCGCGGCTCAGCGCCGGCCGCGTCCAGTCGGTCGCCGTCCGCCTCGTCGTCGAGCGCGAGCGGGCCCGGATGGCGTTCAAGGAATCGGTCTGGTGGGACCTGCTCGGCACCTTCGCCCGGCAGGGCGGCGACGAGGCCTTCGACGCGCGCATGGTCGAGCTCGGCGGCCGCCGCCTGGCCCAGGGGCGGGACTTCGACCCCGAGACCGGCAACCTGCCCGCGGACAAGCACGACCTGCTGCACCTCGGCCCGGCCGACGCCGAGGCCCTGCGCGGGCGGCTGACCGGCAAGCAGGGCACGGTCGCCTCGCTCGAGCGCAAGCCCTACACCGAGCGGCCGGCGCCGCCGTTCACGACGTCGACGCTGCAGCAGGCCGCCAACGGCCGCCTGCGCTACTCGGCGCGGCGGACGATGGACCTCGCCCAGCGGCTGTACGAGAACGGCTTCATCACCTACATGCGGACCGACTCGACGACGCTCAGCAACGAGGCGCTGGGCGCGGCGCGCGACTTCGTCGCCCGCGAGTACGGCCCTGACTACCTGCCGCCGCAGCCGCGGACCTACAAGAGCAAGGTCAAGAACGCCCAGGAGGCGCACGAGGCCATCCGGCCGTCGGGCGCGAGCTTCCCGCGCCCCGGCGCCGTGGCCCAGGCCCTCGGGCGCGACGCCGAGAAGCTCTACGAGCTGATCCTGGCCCGGACCCTGGCCTGCCAGATGGCCGACGCCCGCGGGCAGCGCGTGACCCTGGAGCTCGACGTCGAGGAGGCCCGCTTCCGCACCGGCGGCAAGATGCTCGAGTTCGCCGGCTGGCGGCGCGCCTACGGCGTCTCGGCGGGCGACGACAACGGCGACGACGACAAGGACGCCCGGATCCCCGAGCTCGCCGTCGGCGACCGGCTCGAGCTCCGCGCCCTCGCGGCCGAGGAGCACAAGACCCAGCCGCCGGCCCGCCTGACCGAGGCCAGCCTCGTCAAGGAGCTCGAGGCCCGCGGCATCGGCCGCCCGAGCACCTACGCCTCGATCATCGAGACGATCCTCAAGCGCGAGTACGTCCGCAAGCAGGGCAACGCGCTGATCCCGACGTTCACGGCCTTCGCCGTGACGCGGCTGCTCGAGGACTACCTCGGCCACCTCGTCGACTACTCGTTCACGGCCGTCATGGAGGACGAGCTCGACTCGATCTCGCTCGGCAAGATGGACCAGCGGGACTACCTCGAGCAGTTCTACAACGGCAACGGCAAGCCCGGCCTCAAGGACACGCTCGCGCGCGTCGAGCCCGAGATCGACCCGCGCGAGGTCTGCGGCATCACGCTCGGCACCTGGCGCGACCAGGTCGTCGAGGTCCGCGTGGGCCGCTACGGCCCGTTCGTCTCGATGGGCGACCTGCGGGCCTCGGTGCCCGAGGACCTGGCGCCCGACGAGCTCAGGCTCGAGGACGCCGTGGCCCTGATCGCCAAGGCCGCGGCCGGGCCCCGGGTCATCGGCAAGCACCCCGAGACCGGTCAGCCGGTCTACGCCAAGAACGGCCGCTACGGCCCGTACGTCCAGCTCGGCGACCCGGGCGAGGGCCCCGACGAGAAGCCGAAGATGGCCTCGCTGCTGGCCGGCATGGAGCTCGAGTCGGTGACCCTGGAGCAGGCCATGGGCCTGCTCGACCTGCCGCGCGACCTCGGCCCCGACCCCAGGTCGGGGGAGCCCGTCCTGGCCAACAACGGGCGCTACGGCCCGTACGTCCAGTGCGGCAAGGAGACGAGGTCCCTGCCCGAGGGCACGAGCCCGCTCGAGGTCGACCTCGCCCAGGCCCTCGCGCTCCTGGCCAAGCCCAAGGAGCGGCGCCGGGCCCGGGCCCGGCGGGAGCCGCTCAAGGTCCTCGGTCCGCACCCCGAGTCCGGGGCCGAGGTCAAGATCCTCGACGGTCGCTTCGGGCCGTACGTGACCGACGGCACGTCCAACGCGAGCCTGCCGCGCGGCACGACGATCGAGGAGGTCACCCTCGACATGGCCGCCGAGATGCTGGCCGCCAAGGCCTCGGCGCCGCCGCGCAAGCGGGGCGGGCGCAAGAAGGCCGCCAAGAAGACGGCCAAGAAGGCCGCCAAGAAGGCGACCAAGAAGGCCGGCAAGGGTCGCAAGAAGAAGTCCTGAGCCCGTGCCCGCGGCGGCGGGGTCCAGGACAGCTCTGGCCGGGGAATCGTGCGTAGGTCGCGCAAACCCGTTCGTCGACAGGTGTTCGGTGGACCGACGAACCGCGTCGGGCCCCGCCGTGGGAGCGGTTCCTTTGCTTGAGCAGGGCCCTCCTCCCCTTATGATCTCCCGCCCGTTTTCGACCATCCGCCCGGCTCCGCCCCCGGGCTCTCCTCGAACTGACACAGGAGCCAGGTTCGGTCCATGGACATGCAGGAGATCCCCGTCGAGGGCTACGAGAAGGTCGTCGTCGCGAAGGACCCGGACAGCGGCCTCCACGCCCTGATCGCCGTCCACGACACCACGCTGGGCCCGGCCCTGGGCGGCATGCGGATGTGGCCGTATCGCAGCCAGGACGAGGCCCTGACCGACGTCCTGCGCCTGTCCAAGGGCATGACCTTCAAGTCGGCCATCGCCCACACCGGGCTCGGCGGCGGCAAGGCGGTCATCATCGGCCCCAAGTCGCTCAAGTCGCGCGAGCTGTTCCTGGCCATGGGGCGCTTCGTCGACAGCCTCGACGGCCGCTACATCACGGCCGAGGACGTCAACATCGGCATCGCCGACCTCGAGGTCGTGCGCGAGTCGACGCGCTACGTGACCGGGCTGTCGCGGCAGAGCGGCTCCTCGGGCAACCCGAGCCCGTACACGGCCCACGGCGTCTACCTCGGCATCCGCTACTGCATCGAGCGGGTCACCGGCAGCGCCGACATGGCCGGCCGTCGTGTCGGGATCCTCGGCGTGGGCGCGGTCGGCTCGGCCCTGGCCCACAAGCTGCGCGAGAGCGGGGCCGAGGTCATCGCCGCCGACCTCGACGAGACCAGGGTCTCCCGGCTCGTCGACGAGTGCGGCGTCCAGGCCGCCAGCGAGCCGGACGTCCTCGCGCTCGACTGCGACGTGTTCGCCCCCTGCGCGCTGGGCGGGATCCTCAACGACGACACGATCCCCAAGCTCGGGTGCAAGATCGTCGCCGGTGCGGCCAACAACGTCCTGCTCGAGCCGCGCCACGGCCTGATGCTGCGCGAGCGCGGGATCCTCTACGCGCCGGACTACGTCATCAACGCCGGAGGCATCATCAACGTGTCGGTCGAGCTCCTGCCCGGCGGCTACGACGAGCAGGTGTCGCTCAACCGCATCGAGCGGATCCCGGCCGCCCTGGCCGAGATCTTCGACCTCGCCCAGGAGCGGGGCATCTGCACCTCCGAGGCCGCCGACATCCGGGCCGAGCAGATCCTGGCCGAGGGCCGCGCCCGCAAGGGCGCCTAGGCCCGGGGCGGGAGGAGCCGGGCACGGCCCGGCCGCAGGGTCGTAGAGTGTGGGCATGAGCGCGACGGCGACCGAGCCTGCCGAGCCGACCGGTGCGGAGCCCGCCCGCGACCGCGTGGTGGTCCGCGTCGAGGGCATGCACTGCGCGAGCTGCGTGGCCCGGGTCCGCCAGGCCCTCGAGCAGGTGCCCGGCGTCGTCCGCGCCAACGTCGACCTGAGCGGCGGCCAGGCCTTCGTCGAGGTCGGCGGGTCCCGGCCGGCCAGCGCGCTCGAGCTGGCCGACGCCGTGAAGCGGGCCGGCTACGAGTCGCCGCGTGACGTCGACGACGCCCCGACCCCGGCCGAGCGCGCCCGCGCCGAGCAGCGCTCGCTGGCGCTGCGCCTCGGCGTCGCGATCGTCGCCAGCGCCGGCATCCTGGTCCTGATGCTGACCGGCCTCGGCGGAGACCTCGCCCCGCTGCTGTCGGCCGGCCTCGCCCTCGTGGTGCTGTTCGGGCCGGGGCTGTACTTCCACCGCCTCGCGTGGCAGGCCCTGCGCAAGCGGCGGGCCGACATGAACACCCTCGTGTCCCTGTCGACGCTGACGGCCTTCGTGCACGGGGCGCTGACGGTCGCCCAGGCCCCGGGCCGGCCGGTGTTCTTCGACTCGGCCGCGTTGATCGTGACCTTCGTGCTGCTCGGGCGCTGGCTCGAGGCCGGCGCGCGCCGCCGGGCCGTCAAGGGCGTCTCGACCTGGCGTCGCTCCTGCCCCGCGAGGTCCGGCGGGTCGGGGACGACGGCGCGGTCGAACCCGTGGCGATCGACGCGGTCGCCGTCGGCGACACGCTCGAGGTCCGGCCGGGCGAGCGCATCCCCCTCGACGGCCGGCTGCGCGACGAGGCCGCGGCCGTCGACGAGAGCCTGCTGACGGGGGAGAGCATGCCCGTCGAGAAGGCCGCGGGGGACATGCTCCTCGGCGGCAGCATCAACGGCAGCTCCACGCTGAGGCTCGAGGTCGCGCGCGGCGCCGGCGACTCGACGCTGGGTCGGATCGTCGAGCTGCTCAGGCGGGCCCAGGGCGAGCGGGCCGGGATCGAGGACCTCGTCGACCGCATCGCCGCCGTGTTCGTGCCCGCGGTCATCGGGATCGCCGTGCTGACCTTCGCCGTGTGGGCCCTGGCCGGCTCCGACCCGCTCGCGGCCGTCGAGCGCCTCGCGACCGTGCTCATCATCGCCTGCCCCTGCGCCCTCGGCCTGGCGACGCCGACCGCCGTCGTCGTCGCGATCGGCCGCGGCGCCCGCGAGGGCTACCTGCTCGAGGGCGCGGCCGCGGCCGAGCGCGCCGTGCGCGTGCGCGCGCTGTTCCTCGACAAGACCGGCACCCTGACCGAGGGGCGGCCCGAGCTGCGCTCCGTGGTCCCGCTCGGCGAGCTCGACGAGGACGGGGTCCTGGCCGTCGCCGCGGCGGCCGAGGCCGCCAGCGAGCACCCCCTGGCCCGGGCCGTGCTCGCGGCCGCCGGGGAGCGCGGCCTCGCCGTGCCCCGGGCGTCGCGGCTCGAGGCCCACGCCGGGCGCGGCATCGCGACCAAGGTCGACGGCGTCCCGGTCCGTGCCGGCCGGCGCGAGTGGCTCGAGCAGGACCTCGGTCCGGCCCCCGAGGTCGAAGAGGACCCCCGCGCGAGCGAGATCTGGCTCGAGCGGGACGGGCGATGGCTCGGGCTCCTGCGCCTCGCCGACCCGCTGCGCCCCGAGGCCGCCGACGTCGTCGCCGCGCTGAAGCGCCAGGGCCTCGCGCCCGAGCTCCTCAGCGGGGACCGCGAGGCCGTCGTCGCCAGCGTGGCCGCCGAGCTCGGCATCGCCGAGGCGCACGGGCGCATGCTGCCCGAGGACAAGCTCGCCCGGGTCGTCGAGCGCGAGGAGGCCGGCACCCCGGTCGGCATGGTCGGGGACGGCATCAACGACACGCCCGCGCTCAAGCGCGCGACCTTCGGCATCTCGGTCGGCGGGGCCGACTCGATGGCGGCCGGTGCGGCCGACCTCGTCCTGCTCGGCCACGGCATCGCCGCCCTGCCCCGCGCCTTCGCCCTCGCGCGCGAGACCCTGGGCACGATCCACCGCAACCTCCTGCTCGCCTTCGTCTACAACGTGTGCGCCATCCCGATCGCCGCCGGCGCCCTCGTCCCCGCCTTCGGGATCTCCCTCACGCCGTCGATCGGCGCCCTCGCGATGAGCCTGTCGAGCGTCAGCGTCGTGCTCAGTTCGTTGCTCCTCGCGGGGTCGAGGAGGTGACGGGAACCGGAACCGGAGCCGGAACCGGAACCGGAACCGGAGACGCATCCGGAACCGGACCCGGAGCCGGAACCGGAACCGGTGCCGCATCGAAAAAAACCGTGACCGGATCCGGGGCCGCAGAGGTCTCGAAGCCGTGACCGGTGACGCGCACTCGCGTGGCGCAGTGCGATTTCACGTGCGTGGTGTGCTGGGGCGCGACTGACCCGGCTTGACGTGGTTGACCGTCCCGGTCGCTCAACGTCTGTCAGGTGTCATTGCACTGATACGTCCCTGGTAGTCGGCAGTGCGTCCCCGTGCATCGGCAGTGGACGTCGTTCGTCACATGGACCCTGTCCCTGCAACGCAGCGAGGCTCCACTCGTGTCGTCGGGCATCCGGTGGACATCCAGGCGCAGTCGACTTCGGTGACGGGCCCCGGGTCTCCTCGCCAGTCCTCGTTGACCCCGTCACCGCGGAGACCAGCCGGATGTCCCCGGTGACCGACGACGCGTGAGTCCCCTCACCCCGTTGCAGGGACGGTCCTCTGGCGGCGAACCCGTCCATCCGCCCATAGCCGGTGTCCACACACTGCAGCTTACGGGGAGGTCCCATGTGCGTGGTCCGGCGAGTCCTGGAGTCGAGTCAGGTTCGACCCAGGCATTACCAGGGAGATCCGAATCCCGGTCTACGCCGCCCTCGCCGCTCGATGACGCGCCGTTCCGGCCACAGCCAGGCGACGGCGGGCAGGAGCATGGTCAGGGCCCACTGGGACCACTGGTGCGCGGGCCCGAAGTCGCGGAACAGGAGGTAGACGGCGTAGCTCGGGCCGCAGGCCAGGGCGAGGACCCAGACGGCGCGGTCGCGGCCGGCGAGGAGGGCGAAGGGGAGCCAGGCGAGCTGGGCATCACGGGTGGGCGACGGGGAGGCCGACGAGGTGGGTCGCGAGGAAGGTCGCGACCAGGGCCGGCCAGGGATCGCCGCGCAGGCGCAGGGCCAGGAGCAGGCACAGGACGGCGACGACGGCGGCGCCGCCGAGCTGGACGGCCTCGCGCGAGAGCGGGAGGACGCCGAGGCAGAGGGCCTGCAGCGAGGCCCCGCCGATGCCGCGCTGCCTCGCGATCCAGTCGAGGCCGCCGGGGCCGGACCACCACAGCGCCCAGGCCCCGGCCAGGAGCGCGGCGCCGGCCGCGGCCGCGACGGCGAAGCGGCCGAGGGCGCCGCGGCGCGCCTCGGTGGCCAGGAGCACGGGGCCGGCCGCGAGCGCGGTCGGCTTGGCCAGGGTCGCGAGCACGAGGCCGAGCCCGGCGCGTCCGGCCAGGCCGAGGCCCCAGAGCAATGGCAGGACGAGGAACACGTCGTTGTGGCCGTCGACGGCGAACTCGAGCACGACGAACGGGTTCCACAGGAACAGCACGAGCAGCCGCGTGCGCCGCGCCCCGTCCGCGCGCGGGACGAGGGCGCAGAGGGCGCGGGCCGCGAGCAGGAGGCCCAGCACGGTCGTGAGCTTGACGAGGAAGAGGCCGGCCCAGACCCGGCCCCCGGCGCCGGAGGGCCACAGGTCGCCGACCGCCGCCAGGGCGGCGTTGCCGAGCGCGAGCAGCGGGCCGTACGGCAGCGGGAAGTCGGCCCAGCCCTTCATCAGCGGGAGCGCCGGGTCGCCCGGCATGGTCCGCGACGCGAGGTCGACCCAGGGGTTGCCGCCGTGGAGCGCGAGCAGGCGGCCCCGGCCGACGTACGAGAACAGGTCCTCGCTGAGGATCGGCAGGCACAGGAGGCCGAGGGCGCAGAGCCCGAGGCCGACGCGCCAGGCCCCGGCCTCGTCGAGCGAGCCGGCGGCCACGGCCCCGAGGCCCCTGCGCAGCAGGAGGCAGGAGGCGGCCGTGAACAGCAGCACGGCGCCGAGCTCGCCGGCGTTGAGGGCGCCCGGGACCCAGTCCGCAACGGCCTCGCCCCAGAACAGGTAGTGCCGGTACGAGGCCAGGAGCATGGGCAGCATCGCGACCAGGACCAGGGCGCCGTAGCGCCCCGCCCGGCCCCGCGGCGACCCGGCCCTCGTGGTCGGCGCCGCCGGCGGGACGCCGCCGCTCACGCGAGCAGCTCCGAGTACACGGCCAGGGTGTCCTCGGCGCAGCGCCGCCACGAGTACGCGCGGGCGTGGGCCCGGGCCGCGTCGCGGGCGAAGCGGTCGCGCCCCCGCAGCGCCTCGTCGCAGGCCGCGACGATCGAGTCGAGCTTCTCGGGGTCGAAGTAGCGCGCCAGGTCGCCGCCGGCCTCGGGCATGGCCGTGCGGTCGCTGGTCGCGACCGGCGTGCCGCAGGCCAGGGCCTCGACGACCGGGATGCCCCAGCCCTCGGCCAGCGAGGGGTAGACGCAGAGCTCGGCCCCGGTCATCAGCGCGCGCAGCTCGGCCCAGTCGAGGTAGCCGACGAAGGCCACGCGGTCCTCGACGCCGACCTGGCGCGCGACCCGCCGCCGGTCCTCGAGCGCCCGACCCTCGAGCCCGCTGACGACGAGGACCTCGTCGTGGCCCAGGTCCGCGAGCCGGCGCAGCAGCGGGAACAGGACGTCGGTGTTCTTGCGGCGCAGCGCCGAGCCGATCGCGAACAGGTACGGGCGGCCGCCGGCGTGCTCCCGGCGCGCGCGCTCGACGTCGGCCGCGGGCGCGTCCGCGTGGAACAGCGGGTGGATCCCGTTGGGCACGATGCGGACCTTGGCGGGGTCGGCGCCGAAGCGCTCGACGATGTCGTCGCGGCTGAACCGGCTGACGGTCAGGATGGCGTCGGCCTGGCGCACGACGCGCCGCGTGATCCGGCGGGCGTAGCGCACGAAGGCGTCGTCGAGGTCCTCGTCGAGCCAGGTCACGAGCACGTCGTGCAGGGTCACGACGAGCCGGCGTCGCCCGAGCAGCGGCCGCCGCGGGGGCAGCGTGTTGTAGGTGCCGTGGTAGAGGTCGACGCCCTCGGACACGAGGCGCATCGGCAGGGCCAGGCGCTCCCACAGGTGCCAGCGCCCGCCGCGCATCTCGATCTGCTCCGGCCGGGCGACGGGCGGGAGGGGGGGGAGGTGGGGCGGGGTCGGCCGCTCGTGGAACAGCAGCACGTCGTAGGGCGGCGCCAGGGCCGTGAACTCGCGCAGGAGGTGGCGGCAGTACAGGCCGATGCCGCGCGGGTTCTCGCGGAAGCCCTCGCGGAAGTCGAGGCCGATGCGGGCCTGGCCGACGCCCATGGCTCAGCCGGCCCTCGTCAGGACCTCCACGCCGTCCTCGGTCACGAGCAGCGTGTGCTCGTGCTGGCTGATGCGGACCCCGGGCGCCTCGCAGAGCGGTGGGTACTCGTGGATCAGGCGCCGCCGGCGGAGCTGCAGCAGGGCGGCCTCGACCCGGTCCGGGCCCAGGAGGCGCAGGAGGTCGCGGCGGGCGAAGGGCAGCATGCGGAACGCGGCCAGGGCCTCGCCGAGCGCGTCGTCGAGCTTGTCCTTGGGCTTGGCGGCCCGCGTCTGCATGAACACCTCGGCCTTGCCGACCTCCTCGATGAAGCCCTTGCCGTCGCTGGCGAAGGGCTCGACGGCGATGACCTGGTCCTTCTGCAGCCGCCCGACGCGCTTGTCGTCGTAGTTGGGGATCTGCGGCGCGCAGTGGACCTTCCACCGCGCGACGCCGTGCCCGGTGAGGTTGAACACCGGCTTGAACCCGAGCGACGTGATCGTGTCGTGGATCGTGCGGCCCAGCTCCGAGATGGACACGCCGGGCCCGGCGATCGCGATGACGTTCTCGAGCGCGACGCGGCTGGCCATCGACAGGGCCGAGGCGTCGCCGTCGCGGAGGTCGACGGTCACGGCGTTGTCGGCGACGTAGCCGTCGACGTGGACGCCGCAGTCCAGCTTGATGATGTCCCCGGCCTCGACGCGGGTCACGTCGTCGGGCGGGGGGCAGTAGTGGGCGGCGATGTGGTTGCGGGAGATCTGGGCCGGGAAGGCCGGCTGGCCGCCGAGCTCGCGGATCTTGGCCTCGCAGGCCTCGACCACGTCCTTGAGCAGGGTCCCGGGGCGGATCAGGGACCGGGCGTGCTCGCGCGCCGCGCAGGCGATGCGCCCGGCCTCGCGGAATCCCTCGCGCTCCTGGTCCTTCATCGCGGCGAACCTAGCCCGGGATCGGCCGCAGTAAAGGGACCCGGGCGGGATCGTCGCCGCCGGGGCCCCGGGGCCTCACTCGGCGTAGTGCTCCTCGGGCGGCCGGCACGGCGGCAGGGCGTCGAGGAACAGCCGGCCGTAGCGCTTGCGCCGCGCGCGGGGGTCGAGGACGACCACGCGGCCCCGGTCGGTCGAGGACCGGACGAGCCGGCCGAAGCCCTGGCGGAACTTGAGGATGGCCTGGGGCACCGAGTACTCCTCGAAGCTCGACCCGCCGCGGCGCTCGATCTCCTCCATGCGCGCCTGGACCAGGGGTGGCTCGGGACCGGGAACGGGAAGCGGGTCAGGACGACGAGCGTCACGGCGTCGCCGGGGATGTCGACGCCCTCCCACAGGGAGTCGGTGCCGAGGAGGACCGAGGCCGGCTCGGCGCGCTTGCGGTCGACGAGGCGGGGGAGGGGCTCGGTGCCCTGGACCAGCAGCGTGATGCCGCTGCCGGCGAGGCGGTCCTCGAGCGCCGCGCGGCAGCGCTCGAGGAAGCGCCACGACGTGCACAGGACGAGGGCCCGGCCGCCGTTCTCGAGGCACAGCTCGGCCGCGCGCGCCGAGGCCTCGTCGGCGAAGGCCGTGGGCTCGCGGACCGGGTCGGGGAGGCCGTCGTCGACCGCCAGCTCGACGTTGCGCTCGTACGGGAACGGCGAGCCGAGCTCGAGCGCGCGGGCGTGCTCGAGGCCGAGCCGCGAGCGGAACCACGCGAAGCCGTCGGCCCGGGGGCCGAGCGTCGCCGACACGAGCACGGCCCGCGGCAGGCGGCCGAACAGCCCCTCCCGCAGGAGGCCGGCGACCGAGACCGGCGCCGAGCGGAGCACGACCTGGCGCCGCTCGCGCTCGAGCCAGCGGACCTCGCCCGAGCCCGGCTCCGCGGCAAAGGCGCCGGCGGCCCGGGCCAGGTCCTCGAGCCGGTCGGCGCGGCTGACGAGCTCGAGCTGGGCCTCGCGCGGCAGGTCGCGGGTCACGTCCCGCAGCGCGTCGGCCAGGGCCTCGAGGCCGGGGCCGAGCTCGTCGGGCAGGGCCGTCGTCAGCCGCGTCGAGCCGCCGTCGCGGTCGCCGGCGAGCTCCTGGAACCGCTCGCGCACGGCCCGGAACTGCCGCTCGCCGTCCTCGCGCGCGCGGTCGACGAGCTCGCGGAGGGGGTCGAGGCCGTGCCGGGCGACGAGGCCCTTGGCCCCGCTGCGCGACAGCAGCCGCCCGAGCTGCCACTCGAGCTGGCCGGGGCCCAGGCGCAGGCCGAGGGCCTCGCCGGCGATGTCCTCGACGTGGTGGGCCTCGTCGAAGACGACGAGCTCGTGCTCGGGCAGGTAGGCCGCGCCGCGCAGGCGCAGGGCGAGGTCGGCGAAGTACAGCGCGTGGTTGACGACGAGGACCTGGGCCGTGCGCATGCGGCGCTTGCCGCGCTGCCAGTAGCAGGGCTCGAAGTACGGGCAGTCCCTGTTGAGGCAGTTGCCCTGCTCGGCCTGGACCTCGGCCCAGACCCGGCCGTCGGGCACGAACGACAGGTCGAAGCTGCGGCCCTCGTGGTCGCCGCGCTCGGCCCAGGCCGTGATCGCCCGGAGCTGCTCCTTGTCGCCGAGCTCCTCGAACAGCTCGCCCTGGTCCCGGCGGGCCTTGCCGAGCCGGCGCAGGCACAGGTAGTTGTTGCGCCCGACGCCGAGCGCCCACGTGAACTCGACGCCGAGCACGGCCTGCAGGAACGGCAGGTCCTTGCGGTCGAGCTGGTCCTGCAGGGCCTTGGTCCGGGTCGAGACGACGACGCGCCGGCCCTCGCGCGCGGCCCACAGGATCGCCGGCACGAGGTAGGCGAAGGACTTGCCGACGCCGGTGCCGGCCTCGGCGACCAGCGCCTCGCCGTCGCCGACGGCGTCCGCGATCGCCAGGGCGAGCTCCTCCTGCTGCGGCCGGGGCTCCCAGCCGTCGAGGCGCCTGGCCAGCGGGCCGTCGTCCGCGAGCAGGGCTTCGACCTCGGCGCGCAGGCTCCCCATCCGGCGGAGCATAGCAGGGGGAGGATCCCGGACCGCGGCGTCGATAAGCTTCTGCCCGGACCCGACCCGCGCCCGCAGCCCGAGGACTCCGCGATGCCCAACGCCCGTGCCCTGCTCCTGGCCCTGTGCGCCCTCGCGCCGGCCTGCGTCGAGACGCGCTCGACGAGGCTCGGCGGCGCCCCGCTCGAGGCCCGCGAGGTCCGCGTCCTCGCCCGGTGGGAGGTGCTGCAGGGCCCCGAGCGCGTCGGCGTCCTCGAGCGCCTCTGGATCGCCGACCCGGCGGAGCCGGTCGAGGTCTACCGCGTGCGTCGCCCCGGCGGCCAGGTCGTCGGCCAGATCGACCTCGCCGGCCGGGCCTTCCGCTACGCCCCGTTCGAGGACGACCTCGTCTTCCTCGGCATGGGCCGCATGGAGGAGCACCTCACGACCCTGCTCCAGCTCGATGGGGACGTCGCGACGCGGCCGTTCGACGACGCCGCGGCCGTCGAGGCCGGCTTCGAGCGGACCCGCCCGCGGCCCGGCGAGGCGGCCGACGGCGAGGTCCGCCGATGAGCTCGCCCCGGCGCCGCGAGTTCCCGGTGTCCCGGTCGCAGACCGAGATGACCGAGATCGTCATGCCCAACGACGCCAACCCGCTGGGCAACCTCATGGGCGGGCGGCTGATGCACTTCATCGACATGGTCGCGGCCGTCGCCGCCGGCCGGCACGCCCGCGGCCCGGTCGTGACCGCCAGCGTCGACCGGCTCGACTTCCACCACCCGGTCGTCGTCGGCTCGGTCCTCGTCCTCAAGGCCTCGGTCAACTTCGCCGGCACGACGTCGATGGAGGTCGGGGTCAAGTGCTGGGCCGAGGACCGGAGCTCGCTGTCGCGCTACCACGTGGCCAGCGCCTACCTGACCTTCGTCGCCCTCGACGCCTCGACCGGCCGGCCGACGCATGTGCCCCGGCTCCAGGCCAAGACCGCCGAGCAGAAGCGCCGCTTCGACGACGGCCAGCGGCGGCGGAAGTCGCGGCTGGCCGAGCGGGCCTGAGCGACCCGGCGCATGGCCCGGCTCTTCGGCAACACCGGCGGCCTCAAGCCCAGCCAGCTCAAGGACCTCGAGCGCATCGCGACGCGCCGCACCGACCGCGAGCGCGTCATCGGCGTCGACCTCGCCCGCGAGCTCGGCGAGCGCAGCTACGAGCTGGGCCGCTCGATCGGCGTGCTGCTCGACCGCGCCGGCCACGTCGCGCGCGTCCTCGTCGGGGACCCCTTCGGCGTGAACCTGCCGGGGGACCTCGGCCCGCCGCCGCAGCCGGGGCGCCTGTCGGGGCTCCGCCTCGTCCGCACCGAGCTCCACGCCTCGCGGCAGCTCGGCGACGCCGACCGCCAGCACGTCCTGCGCCACCGCCTCGACGCCTGCGCGCGGCTCCTGCTCGACGAGCTCGGCGAGGTCCTGTGGGTCGAGGAGGCCCGCATCGATCCGTCGCGCTTCGACGGCGACGCGGCCGCGGACCGCGTCGTGACGGTCATGAGCCGGCGCCGCCTGACCGCGCTCGCGCCCGAGTGGCTCAAGGAGGTCGAGGCCCTCGAGGAGGAGCTGGGGCGCAAGGCCCTCGGGCTGTCGGCGACCGGCACCGGCGAGCGGGCCCTGCTCGTCGGCGTGCACCAGGGCGGCCAGGAGGAGGCCGCGCTGCGCATGGACGAGCTCGTCGAGCTGGCCCGTGCGGCGCTGTACGAGGTCGGCGGCGTGACCTTCCAGAAGCGGGAGAAGCCCGACCCGCGCACCCTGATCGGCTCGGGCAAGGTCGACGAGCTGACCCGGCTCTGCGTCGCCTACGACTGCCGGCTCGTGATCCTCGACCAGGAGCTCAGCGGCGTACAGGCCCGCAACCTCGAGGACCGCCTCGGCCTGCCGGTCCTCGACCGCACCGAGCTGATCCTGCGCATCTTCGAGCGGCGCGCGCGGACGCGGGCCTCGCGCCTGCGCGTCGAGCTGGCCCGGCTGCGCTACCAGCTCCCGCGGCTCGTGATGCGCGACCACGGTTTGTCGCGGATCGGCCGGCGCGCGACCGGCGGGTCGGGCACGCGCGGCAAGGGCGAGGTCCGGCTCGAGCTCGACCGCCGGCGCATGCGCGAGCGCATCCGGCGGGTCGAGCACCTGCTCGAGGTCAAGGCCCGGCAGGACGCGACGCGGCGCAAGCGCCGGCTCGAGTCGGGCACGCCGATCGTGTCGCTCGTCGGCTACACCAACGCCGGCAAGTCGAGCTGGCTCAACGCGCTGACCGAGGCCGAGGTCCTGTCCGAGGACCTCGCCTTCGCGACGCTCGACACAACCGTGCGGCGCACGCGGCTGCCGGCGGGGACCGAGGTCCTCCTCGCCGACACGGTCGGCTTCTGCCGCGAGCTGCCCGACGGCCTGCTCGACGCGTTCCGGTCGACGCTCGTGGAGGTCGTGCAGAGCGAGCTCCTCGTGCACGTCGTCGACGTGGCCAGCGAGGACAACGAGGAGCGCGAGGCGATCGTCGAGGAGACCCTGGCCGAGCTCGGGGCCGGGGCCGTGCCCCGGCTGACGCTCTACAACAAGGCCGACCTCGTCGACCGCGAGGCCTGGGGGCCGATCGCCGAGCTGCGCGGCGGGCGGCTCGTCAGCGTGCGGGACGCGGGCGACCGCGTCGCGGTACGCGCCCTGCTCGAACAGCACCTCACCGAGCTGGCCGAGGAGCGCAGGCACGCCCGCCGCGCGGGCGAGCCGGTGCCGCCCTGGGAGCGCGACGGGGGCTGAGGGGGCTCAGGGCGCGGCCTTGGCCGCGCCGGGGTCGCGGCCGCCCCGGGACGGGGGCCGGCGCCGCGACTGGTAGCGCCCGCTCTGGACCAGCGCGATGTGCTGGTGCTTGGCGAGGCGGATGCCGTACAGCAGGACGAGGACGGCGACGACCTTGACGTACCAGTACTCGATCAAGGTCGTGAAGTCCCCGTTGATCGCCCCCTTGAGGCCGAGCAGGAAGAACACGATCCCGAACCCGCCGAGCGCCGTGACGAGGGCCGGGAAGGCCGCCGCGCGGGCCCACCAGAACATCGCGATCATCATGATCCCCAACCCGAAGTAGGTGATCTTGGTGAACATGATGTCGTCCTCGCATGGCTTGCGGACCGCGCCCACGCGAGCGGTTGCCGTCGTCGAGCTTGATGATGTCGGTCGCCGGCGCGTAGGCCTTGTCGCCGAGCTGCTTCTCGAGGTAGCTCTGCTTCTCGTGCGCCGCCCAGAACCCGGTCACGAACAGCAGGATCCCGACCAGGAGCAGGAACAGGTGTACCGAGCAGGCCCTTGGGGTCCTCCTCGCCTGCGGTGCGACCGGCTCGGCGGCCGCACCTGGCGGCCGCCCGCGCGACCGGCCCGGCCGAGCCCGCCCGCCGAGCCGGTCCGCGCCGGCGAGGGCTCCACCGCGGGGCCGTGGCCTCGGGGGCCTCCTTCGCGGTCGGCGCCGGGGCCGCCTCGACGAGCTCGAGGGCCAGGCCCTCGTCGCCGCCGGTGATGCGCAGCATCGACTGGCACGAGGGGCAGCGCAGGCGCTTGCCGGCCGAGTCGTCGGGGATCGACATACAGCGAGCGGGAACAGGACGGGCGCAGGCGAGCGGCTGGGCCATCGTTCTGGTGGAAGGCAGGGCGCGGAGCCGGAGGATTCTAGGGCGCTGGGCCGGGGCGCGGGACCCGCGATCCGGGGAATGACGGGCTCGGGAGCCGGGCCGGGGGCCGCTCAGAGCCAGAGCTCCTCGCACAGGACCCAGGCGTTCCACAGGCCGTGGAGCACCATGCCCGGCAGGAGGGCTGCGGTCGCGCATCCAGCCGAGGACCAGGCCCATGAAGAAGTACTCGGAAGATGCCGGCAGCAGGTGCAGCACCGAGAACATCCCGGCCTGCACGATCCACGCGTCGCGAGCGCGCATGACCTCGCCGAGCCGCGCCTGCAGGAAGCCGCGGAAGGCCAGCTCCTCGAACACTGCCGGCCAGACCACGACCGTGGCGAAGGCCGTCCAAAGCGGCCAGCCGGCGACCTCGTAGTCCTCGAGGTACGACAGCATGTCGAGGCCGAGCCGCTCCAAGACCTCGAAGTAGCCCTGCATGCCGGCGAAGCCGACGCCGGCGGCGATGACCATCGCGGCAGCGGGGAACGGCCGCGGCCAGCGCAGGAGGCCGAGCAGGACGCCGCGGTCGTACGAGCAGAACGCCAGGATCCACAGCGAGTCGAAGGCCAGGAACGGCAACTCGATCGCCGGGTGGGTGCTGTCGAGTGCCTGCATGACGAGGCCGAGCGCGAGGGTCGCGAGCAGGAGGCCGACCCAGAGGACGATGGCGGCCTTGAGCCGCATCCACCGGTGGGCGTCGGCCATGCGGCCCGCGTGCCCGCTGCGCTCGCGGCGGCGCTGGATCAGCGCGCGGATGTCGTCGAGCGCGAGGCCGCAGGCCCCGCAGAACCGGTCCTCGGGCCCGACCTTGGCCAGGCAGTCCGGGCACAGGCGCGGGGTCGTCGTGGGCCCCGCCTCTCCGCTCATCGACGGGGCCTGCGGGCGGCCGCCGACCGGCGGGTCGCGACACGCTCGGTCGCGGGCCGGCCGACCGGGTCGCGGCTCAGCGCGGCCTGGATCCCCTTGACCAGGGCAAGGATGATGAGGACCTTGATCAAGATGCCCTTGTAGAGCGAGTCGGGCTCGACGATCGCGTTGAGCACGATCACGGCGAGGTAGAGGCCGAGCGCCGTCATGAAGGCCGGCAACGGCGAGCCACGGGCCCAGAAGTAGAGCCCCAGCATCGCGGCCGCGAGGAAGAAATTGACGACGTAGATGAGCGTGACCTCGAGCTGGACCCGGTCGCGCAGCTCGCCGACCGTGATCTCCTCGTCCTCGAGGTAGTAGACCTCGTCGGGCGGGTCGTTGGCGAAGCGCGCGAGGGCCTTGTCGGCCTGCTTCTGCCCCAGGATGCCCTGGCCGATGCCGCCGACGACGAAGAACACCGCGATCGCGATCAGCCACCTGGCCGTGCGCCTGATGTGCTTGTCGCGCTCGCCGGAGATCCGCTCGGCGTGACGCCTGGCCTGCGAGCTCCGCCGCGGCGTGGCCGCGCCCTCGCCGACCTTGGCCCCGCAGGCCGCACAGAAGCTCTTGCCCTGCTCGACCTCGGCGCCGCAGGCCGGGCAGGAGCCGTCATCGGTCGCGACCGGCTCGAGCTCATCGAGCTCGGCGACGTCGATGCCCTCGTCCTCATCGCTCGCGGCGGTCGCCGCGGCGGCGGCTCCGCCGGCCGCCTCCATCGCGGCGAGGTCGTGGAGGCGCTGCAGGGTCCAGCCGCCCTCGGGCCCCGCGAACACGCGCAGGACCTCCCGGCACGACGGGCAGCGCAGCTTCTTGCCGGACGCCCCCTCGGGGATGCCGAGGGAGGAGGAGCACGAGGGGCATGCGACGGACTGGTTCATGGGCCCTCCTGGGTCGAGAGAGTGCCCGGGATCATAGTCAGCGGTCCGCGTGAGGCCGCCCCAAACACGTCCGCGACCCGGTAAAGAACGGGTCAGGCCAGCCGGGCGCGGAGCTGGCCGCAGCCGGCGTCCTCGTCCTGGCCGGCCGAGTCGCGCAGGGTCGCGATCACGCCGCGGGCGCGCAGGCGCGCGACGAGGGCCTCGCAGCGCGGACGGGGCGGCCGGCGGAACGGTTTGCCGTCGACGCGGTTCCACGGGATGTAGTTGACCATCGCGCGCCGGCCGCGGAGCAGGTCGGCGAGGCGGTCGGCCTCGGCGAGCGAGTCGTTGACGCGGTCGAGCAGGGTCCACTCGTACTGCACCGGCCAGGTCGTGCGCTCGGCGTGGTCCTGGGCCAGCGCGACGAGCTCGGGCACCGGGATCCGCGGCGCGCGCGGCACGAGCATCGCGCGCCGCTCCTCGTCGACGCTGTGCAGGCTGATCGCCAGGGCCGGCTTGACGCGGTCGGCGCCCAGCGCCGCGAACAGCCGGCGGTCGCCGACCGTCGACACGACGAGGTGCTTGTGCGGCAGGTCGCCCTCGCCGCCGAGGAACGCCAGCGCGCGGCGCAGGGCCTCGAGGTTGTGGGCCGGCTCGCCCATGCCGAGGAACAGCACGCGGCGGAGCGGGCGGCGCCGGCGCGCGAGCACGACTTGGGCCAGGAGCTCGTCCGAGCTTAGCTGGCGCAGCAGGCCGTCGTCGCCGGTCTTGCAGAACGGGCAGCCGACCGCGCAGCCGAGCTGGGTCGAGACGCAGACCGCCTGGCCCGGCAGCAGCACGGTCTCGCACAGGGCGCCGTCCACGAGGCGGAGCACGAGGCGGGTCGAGCCGTCGCTCGCGGAGTGCTCGGACGCGACCTCGACGACGGCGTCGAGGCGGCGCTCGAAGTCGGGCAGGGCCGCGCGGAGCCGGCGGCCGAACGGCTGGCCGAGGCGGTCGGCGAAGGCGTCGAGCGGCAGGCCGCGCAGCCAGGCCCGCTCGAGGCGGCGGACGTGGACCTCGGGGGCGCCGAGCGCCCCGGCCTCCGCGCGGATCCGGTCGAAGCTCATCGTCGGTGGGGGACCTCGGTCCTGGGGCCCGGGAGGATAGCCGGGGCGGCCCATGCGGCCTCCGGGCCGGGTCCCGGGACCCCGGCCAGCCCTGAGGCGTATGGACAGCCTCCCGGGACGGGATTAGGTTCCCGGCCTCGGGTTACCGACGATAGGACCGATGGCACGGCTCCTCGACAGCTTCGCGCTGCGCCTCTTCCTGGTGCTGGCGCTGCAGTGGACCCTGGTCCCCCAGGGCCCGCGGCTGTGCTGCCTCATCGGCTCCGGCTGCTGCGGGACCACCGCCGCCCCGGCGGCCGACGCGGCCCCGCCCTGCTGCTGCCGAGGCGGCCACGACCGGCCGACGCCGGAGCGCAAGCCGGGCAAGCCGAGCCCGGGCCAGCCCTGCCACTGCGGCGGGCACTCGGACCCGATGCCCCCCGACCCGGTCTCGGTCCCCGAGCCCGGCCTCGGGCCGGTCGCTGCCCTGCCGGTCACCGTCGTCCCGGTCCTCGCGACCGTGACCGCGCGCCCCGGCCTCGCCCGTGACCACGGCCCGCCCGGCCGCCACGCGCGACCACTGCATCGTCTCCACTCGGTCTGGCGGCTCTGAGCCGGGCGAAACCGATCCCGCGTCTGCGGGCCCGGTGCGTACCCTGTTCGAGCCCGCAACCCGGAGACGAACCATGTCCGTGACCCCGGTGCCCGGCCGAGCGGAGGCCTTCCGCCCGACCGGCTCCCGAAGCTCCCGAGGACCCGACGATCGCGCCGCCTGGCGACCACCCGCGCCACGGGGCGTGGGCAGGGGGCGCCGTCCAGGCGCCGGTGTCTGGGGCCTGCTCTGCCTCGGCGGCCTGGCCCTGACGGCCTGCAGCCCGTACTGGCCGATGTCGGACGATCTCGAGGCCGCCATCGAGGCCGAGGCCGGGCCCCTGACCCCGCGGATCGACGACGACGACGCCGTCCGCGAGGTGGCCGAGGAGACGATCCGGGGCGAGGTGGCCCTGCCGGAACCGATCGCGCTGCCCGAGGGCGCGGGGCTCGACAAGTACGTGGAGCTGGCCCTGCTCCGCAACCCCCGCATCCGTGCCCGGATCCGCGACATCGAGGCCCTCGGCATGCGGGTCCCCCAGGTGACCTCGCTCAGCGACCCGTCGCTGAACTTCGGGGTGCCGGTGTCCAACAACCTCCAGACCGCGGCCGGCGAGGTCTCGGGGAGCGTCGGCCTGTCCCAGTCGATCCCGTTCCCGACCAAGCTCGCGGCCATGGGCCGGGTCGCCGAGCAGGTCGTCAAGGTCGCCTTCGAGAACCTGCGCTCGGCGCGGCTCCGGGTCGCGGCCGAGGTCAAGCAGGCCTACGCGACCTACTCCCTGTCCTTCACCTCCGTGGGCGTGACCCGCGAGCTCGAGGACCTGCTCCGCAGCGCCCGCGACACCGCCGAGGCCCGCTACCGCGCCGGGACGACGACCCAGCAGGACGTGCTGCGCGCCGAGGTCGAGCTCTACGACCTCGCCAACCGGCGGATCACCTACGAGCAGGAGCAGCGGACCGCCCTCGCCCGGCTCAACATCCTCATGGACCGCGCCGTGGCCTCCGCGCTGCCCGAGCCGCCCGTCGTCGCCCCCGAGAAGACCGCGTTCACCCTCGTCGAGCTGCTCGTGAAGGGCACCGAGGAGAACCCCGAGCTCGCGGCGCTCCGGGAGCAGGTCGCCGGCAACCTCGAGAGCGCCGCACTGGCCCGCCAGCAGTACCTCCCCGACCTCAGCATCGGTGGCCTGTGGACGATCGTGTCCTCGGCCGGCCTGAGTCCGATCGCGACCGGGGCCGACGTCGTCGGGCTCAACCTCGGCGTCAGCCTGCCGATCTCGTTCCACAGGATCCGGGCCGGCATCCTGCAGCGGAACGCCGAGACCCTGTCGACGGCGATGCGGTGGCGGAGCCGCCGCAACGAGCTGCTGTTCCAGATGCAGGACCTCCTGGTCCGCATCGACACCTCGTACCGGCGGGCCGTCCTGCTCCAGGACGGGATCCTGCCGCGGGCCCGGCAATCGGTCCGGGTGTCGCAGGCGGACTACGAGTCCGGGCGTCTCGAGTTCAACAGCCTGATCGAGAACTGGCGCAGGTTCCTGGACCTGCGGCTGGACTACCACGTGGCGCTGTCGCGGCTGGAGAGCGACGCCGCCGAGCTCGAGCGGCTCGTCGGCGGCACCCTCCCCCAGGGCGACGAACCGGAGAAGCGAGATGATCGATAGCCGAAGCGACGTGCGCAGTGGGCAGGACGGAGGGCAGGAGCCGGCGGCGAGCCCGAGGCCGCCGAAGGGTCCCCGGGTCCGCTACCTGCTGGTCCTCCTCGTCATCGCGGTGGGGATGCTGTGGGTGGGGACCAGGTTCGGGCCGAGGATCGCCGACGAGCTCCGCCTCATGGCCGGGACCATGTTCGGGAGTGGAGAGGACGGCGCGGAGGACGAGGGGAAGACCTTCTACACCTGCGGGATGCACCCGTGGGTGATCCTGCCCAAGCCTGGTCTGTGCCCGATCTGCCACATGGACCTGACGCCGATCGATCCGTCCAAGTTCACGGGCGAGATCCGGATCGACCCGGTGGTCGTGCAGAACATCGGCGTGAGGATCGCCCCGGTCGTCACCGGGCCGCTCGTCCGAACGGTGCGGACCGTCGGCAAGGTCGAGTGGGACGAGACCCGGATCAAGGACGTCAACCTCAGGGTCTCTGGCTGGATCGAGAAGCTCCACGTCGACTACCTCGGCGCCGAGGTGACGCGTGGGGCTCCCCTGCTCGAGCTCTACTCGCGGGAGCTGTACGCGGCCCAGGAGGAGTACCTCCTCGCGCTGGCCGGCCGGAGGGCCCCGGGCGTTCCGTTCCTCGAGAACGCCCAGGAGGACCGCGAACGCCTGCTCGCGGCCGCGAGGACGAGGCTCGAGCTGTTCGGCGTCACGGCCGACCGGATCGCCGAGCTGGAGGAGCGTGGGCGTCCCTCGCGGACGATGACCATCGAGAGCGGGCTGGACGGCGTCGTGATCGAGAAGCACGCCTTCGAGGGCATGCGCGTCGAGCCCGGCATGCGGGTCTTCCGCATCGCCGATCCGTCCCGCGTCTGGGTCCAGGTCACGGTCTACGAGAGCCAGCTCCCCTTCGTCCAGCTCGGCCAGGACGCGGACATGACCCTCCCGTACGTCGCCGGCCAGCACTTCGCCGGCAAGGTGACCTACATCAATCCGTGGGTCGACGAGAAGACCCGCGAGGTCCAGGTCCGGCTCGAGTTCGACAACCCCGGTGGGGTCCTCAAGCAGGGGATGTTCGCCAACGTCGAGCTGCGGCGGCGCCTCGAGGGGGACCGGGTGCTCGCGCCGCGGTCGGCGATCATCGACACCGGCGAGCGCAAGGTCGCCTTCGTCAGCCTCGGCAGCGGCAGGTTCGACCCGCGCGACGTCCGGACCGGCGTCGAGGCCGGGGACGGGACGGTCGAGGTCCTCGCGGGCCTCGAGGCCGGCGAGATGGTCGTCACGAGCGGGCAGTTCCTGCTCGACAGCGAGAGCCGGATCCGCGAGGGCCTGCTGCGGCTGATCCGGGGCACGCAGGCCTCGGAGCAGGAGAGCGTCGACCTCGAGGTCGCCAAGTCCGAGCTCGAGCACCTCGACGAGGCCATGGCGCGGGACCTGGACGCCCTGCTGACGGCCTACCTCGCCATCGGCGAGGCCCTGGCCGGTGACGGGACCCAGGGCGTCGTGGCCGCCGCGGAAGAGGTCGCGACGCGGGCCCAGTCCCTCGCCTCGCGGACCCCGGAGAACAGGCCGCACTTCTGGCATGAGCACCCCGAGGTCGGCGTCGTCCGCGACAAGGCGCGGGACCTGTCCCAGAAGGCCGACCTCGAGCAGGTGCGGCTGATCTACGCCGACCTGAGCAAGGCCGCGGCCGCGTTGTTCCGCGCGACCGGGGTCCCGCCCGGACGGGAGACCACGATCGAGGAGTACCACTGCCCGATGTACCTCGGGGAGTTCGGGGGGGCGGACTGGCTGCAGGCCGAAGGGTCGAAGCGGAATCCCTACTTCGGCAAGAGCATGCTCCGCTGTGGTGACAGGACCGGGGCCATGCCGGTGACCGGCAAGGCGCCGGGGGGAGCCGGCGGTGCCGGGGACGTCGACGCGCTGGTCCACGCGTACCTCGCCGCCTCGGCAGCGCTGGCCGCCGACTCGGTCGAAGGGCTCGACGCGCGCTGGAAGGCGATCGGTGCCGCGGCCGAGGCCCTGGCCCGGCAGGGCGGCGGCGTCGAGGCGCCCGCGCGCCAGGTGCTGGCCGCCCTCCCGGCCCTCTCGGTGGACGGCGTCCCGGGCGACCTCGGCAAGACCCGCGAGGCCTTCGAGGGCCTGTCGGCCGCGGTCATCGCCCTGGTCCACGCGCGGCCGCCGAGCGCGGCCGTCGGCCCCGCGCTCCGGCGCGGCTACTGCCCGATGGTCAAGGCCTCATGGCTGCAGCTCGAGCCGGAGGTCGTCAACCCGTACATGGGCAGTGACATGCTCCGCTGCGGCACGATCGAGGAGACGATCGAGCTCGCGCCGGTCGGCCACGACGGCGGCGGCGGTCACGGCGGCAAGGAGAAGGGTCGATGATCGACCGCCTGATCACCGGCTGCATCCGGAACCGGGCCCTCGTCGTCCTGCTGACCTCGTTCGTCGTCTTCGCCGGGGTCTGGTCGATCTCCAACATCAAGGTCGACGCGATCCCGGACCTCTCCGACGTGCAGGTCGTGATCCGGACCGAGTACCCCGGGCAGGCGCCGCAGATCGTCGAGGACCAGATCACCTATCCGCTGACGACGACGATGCTCGCGGTCCCGTACGCCAAGGTCGTGCGGGGCTACAGCATGTTCGGGTCGAGCTTCGTCTACATCATCTTCGAGGACGGGACCGACCTGTACTGGGCCCGCAGCCGCGTACTCGAGCAGCTCAGCTTCGTCGCCGGCAAGCTCCCGGAGGGGGTCAGCCCCCAGCTCGGCCCGGACGCGACCGGCGTGGGCTGGATCTTCGAGTACGTGCTCGAGACCGGCAGCTACTGCCCGGACCATCCCGACGGGCTCTGGCTCGACCCCGAGGCCGACCGCTGGTACGCGCCCGACGAGGTCCTCGGCCTGGACGACGCCGTGCGCGCGCGGCTCGAGCGGCACCGGACCTTCGCCGAGGAGCGCCGCATCTGGGTCGACCGCCGTGAGAACCTCCGCTACGAACATCGCGAGGACGCGCCGGAGGCCGTCCGGGCCCGCCTCGAGCCGCTGGTGCTCGTCCACGGGCGGGACACCTGCCCCGCGGACGGACACCCGCTCGTGCGCAGCGACGTCGACCTGTCGGACCTCCGCGGGCTCCAGGACTGGTACCTGCGCTACGAGCTGACCTCCGTCGAGGGCGTCAGCGAGGTCGCCGCCGTGGGCGGCTTCGTCAAGCAGTACCAGGTCGTCGTGGACCCCGCGCGCCTGCTCGCCTACGACCTGTCCCTGGCCCGGGTCAAGCAGGCGGTCCGCCGGTCCAACCTCGACGTCGGCGGCCGCCTCGTCGAGCTCAGCGAGACCGAGTACATGGTCCGGGGGATCGGCTACCTCGGCTCCCTGACCGAGGCCGAGCTCGCGGCGGCGCGGGAGGGCGGCACGTCGGTCCAGGAGCTCAGGACGACGCGGGTCCTCGACGAGCTCCGCAAGGTGTCGCTCGGGGCGACGCTGGCCGGCGCCCCGATCTACCTCGGCGACGTGGCCGAGGTCCGGGTCGGCCCCGAGATCCGGCGCGGCGTCGTCGACTGGAACGGGGCCGGGGAGACCGTTGGCGGGATCATCGTCATGCGCTACGGCGAGAACGCCCGGACGACGATCGACCGGGTCCGGAGCAAGCTCCGCGAGCTCGAGCACGGCCTCCCGCCCGGGGTCGGCATTCGGGTCGCCTACGACCGCAGCGACCTGATCGACCGCTCGGTCCACACGCTGACGGGGACGCTGATCGAGGAGATCCTCGTCGTGTCCCTGGTCTGCATGGTGTTCCTGCTGCACGCCCGCAGCGCCCTCGTCGCCGTGTTCGTGCTGCCGACCGGCGTGCTGGCCAGCCTGGCGGCCATGTACGTGCTGGGCATCAACGCCAACATCATGAGCCTCGGCGGGATCGCGATCGCGATCGGCGTGATGGTCGACAGCTCGATCATCATGGTCGAGAACGCCCACAAGCACCTCGAGCGGGAGAAGCTGAGGCTCGCGGAGGGGGGCCGGCCGCGGCCGCGCTCGGCCCTGATCGCCGACGCCGCGACGGAGGTCGGCCCGAGCCTGTTCTTCAGCCTCCTCGTCATCACGGTCAGCTTCCTGCCCGTGTTCGCGCTCGGAGAGCAGTCGGGTCGGCTGTTCAAGCCGCTGGCCTACACCAAGACCTTCGCGATGGCCGCCGCGGCCCTGCTCGCGGTGACGATCATCCCGGTCCTGATGACCTTCTTCATCTCGGAGCGGGTCGTCCCCCTCACGGTGTCGCGCGGCCGGCGCTGGCTGCTCCAGGCCGCGGTCATCGGCGGCCCGGCCGCGGTCCTCGCCCTGGCCCCGCTCGAGGGCCTGGGGCCGTACAAGAGCTGGGCGGTCCTGGGCTGGCTGCTCTTGTCCGCCCTCGTCGTCCTCCCGCAGCGCCTCGTCCCGGAGGAGCGCAACCCGCTGAGCCGGCTCCTGGAGCGCCTCTACGACCCGGCCTTCGCCCTCGTCATGCGCTTCCGCTGGCTCGTGCTCCTCGGCGCGACCGGGATCGTCCTGCTGACCCTCTGGCCCTTGAGCCGCCTCGGCATCGAGTTCATGCCGCCGCTCGAGGAGGGGGACCTCCTCTACATGCCGACGACGGACCCGGGGATCAGCGTCGACAAGATGCGGGAGCTCCTGCAGCAGACCGACAAGCTGATCGCCGCGATCCCGGAGGTCGAGAGCGTCATAGGCAAGATCGGCCGGGCCGACACCGCCACCGACCCGGCCCCGGTCAACATGGTCGAGACGACGATCACCCTGCACCGGGACAAGGCGAGGTGGCGCACGGTGCCCGTGCCCAGGTTCTTCGACGACTGGCCCGAGGCGCTTCGGGCGCCGCTCCGCGCCCTCTGGCCCGACCGGCGGACCGTGACGGTCCGGGAGCTGATCGAGGGGTATTCCTGGCCCGACGGGACCCGGGTGCCCGGCCTCAACGAGGTGCTCCAGATCCCCGGCCTGACCAACTCCTGGACGATGCCGATCAAGACGCGCATCGACATGCTGTCGACCGGGATCAAGACGCCGGTCGGGATCAAGGTCATGGGCCCGGACCTGACGACCCTGTCCAGGCTCGCCGAGCGCGTCACGGAGCTCGTCAAGACCGACGCCCGCACGGGTCCGTTCACCCTCAGCGCCTTCCCGGAGAAGACAGTCGGCGGCAACTACCTCGACGTGCGCATCGACCGGGACGAGGTCGCCAAGTACGGCCTCCAGGTCGCCGACGTCCAGGACGTCGTCATGAGCGCGATGGGCGGCATGAACGTCACGTCGACGTTCGAGGGGCTCGAGCGCTATCCAGTCAACCTCCGCTACCCGCACGAGCTGCGCGACAATCTCCCGGCCCTGCGCCAGACCCTGGTCGCGACGCCGACCGGGGCCCAGGTCCCGATCGGCCAGGTGGCCGAGTTCGTGGTCCACAAGGGCCCTCCTTCCATCAAGAGCGAGAACTCCCGGCTGACGAGCTGGGTCTACGTCGACATCAGCGGCATCGACGTCGGGACGTACGTCGCGGACGCCCAGGCCGCGGTCGCCGAGGGCCTCGACCTGCCGCCGGGCTACTCGATCGTCTGGTCCGGGCAGTACGAGTACATGGAGGCTGCGCGCAAGAAGCTCTCGGTCGTCATCCCGATCGCCGCCGTGCTGATCATCCTGCTGCTGTACATGGCCACCCGGTCGTGGCTGCGGGTCGGCATCGTCCTGCTGGCCGTGCCGTTCAGCCTCGTCGGGGCGATCTGGCTGCTGTACTTCCTCGGCTACAACCTGTCGCTGGCGGTCTGGGTCGGCGTCATCGCCCTGGCGGGCCTCGACGCCGAGACCGGGCTCGTGATGCTGCTGTACCTCGACAACAGCTACGAGCGGTTCCGGGCCGAGGGCAGGATGCGCGACCGCAACGACCTCTGGTTCGCGATCCACGACGGCGCGGTCAAGCGCATCCGGCCCAAGACGATGACCGTCATGACGACGTTCATCGGCCTCGTCCCCCTGCTCTGGGCCAGCGGCGCCGGGGCCGACACGATGCGCCGCCTCGCCGCGCCGATGATCGGCGGGCTCGGCACGAGCTTCGTCATGGAGCTGCTGATCTACCCCGTGATCTTCTACCTGGTCAAGGCCGTGGGGCTCTCCAAGGCTCGTCCGGTCGAGCCGGAGCCTCGGAGGAGCGGGTGATGGGTGATCGGCCGCGAACGGGCATGCTCGAGGGCGACTGGAAGCCCGGTGTGGGGCCGGAGGAGCAACACCTGGAATGGGTCTGCCAGTCCCCGACGTCCGGAAGTGCCTCCGCATTACTGCGTAGGAAATCACCGGCACCTCGGGAGGCTCGGAGAGTATCGAGGTTCACTGCATCCGTAGCACTCTGCGGGTCGCTGAAAGAACGGAGGTTCAAACCATGCCATCCACGAACGATGGATCACGCTGCCGGATACATGACCCCGGGCCGAATGGTCGGGCAGGCGGTCCGATCCGCCTGCTGGGCCTGTCGGGCTTCCTGCTGCTGGCCTCCTGCGTGGCAGGAGGAGAGGCCACTCGAAGCGGGAGCAGTGATCGGATGGATCCGGATCACTTCGTCGCCTGCCATTGCGGTGACGCGATCGACGACGTCCTCGGCTGCACGGACGCCTGTGCCCTCGAGGGAGGGACCTGCAGCAATCCGTCCTGCGCCTGTCACGAAGACCACGGACATGCCGGGCATGAAAGGAGGTAGAGATGTTCCTCGTCGCCACCACGGTCCTCGCCCTGCTGTCTCCGCGCTTCACGGTGGAGCCGGAGCAGGGCGAACCCGTCAAGGTCAGCACCTACATCCTGGAAGGAGGGAACCACTACCAGGGGCAGGTCATCTCCGTCGAGGGCGAGCGCGTCCGGTTCCGCGTGCCCGTCGAGGGTGGGTCCTACGATGAGTGGAGGAAGCTGTCCAACTTCATCCCCCACTGCGCGTTCAGGATCAAGAAGAAGGTGTCAGACGATGCCTCCGCGGAAGCCCATCTCCAACTCGCGAAGTACGCCACCGAGAAGGGTCTCGTCTACTTCGCCGTGAGGGAGCTCGAGTACGCGCGCGAGATCGGTGCCGACGCCGCGGTCACGGGAGAGCTGGAGGCGCTCATCGAGCGACGGGGCGCCGGAATCCTCGCCGAGCTGTTCGAAGCCGCCCTGACCGAAGGGGACGTCAAGCGGGCGCGGAAGGTCCTGAGCGACCTGATGATCAAGTACCCCGGCACGGAGGTCGCATCGGGCTCCGGGGCCATGCTCGAGCGGCTCGAAGCCGCGGAGGAACAGGCGGAGAGACAGCAGCTGGCGCAGCTCGAGGAGGAGCGGAAGGCCGCGGAGGTGAAGGCCCGGGAGAGGGCCATCGAGCCCTACAAGCGGCTCTTGTCGGAGGCCCGGAAGCACAACCGCGATGGCCTGCTGTCATCCAGGAGCCTGTCCAAGGGTCTGGGGCACTTCAAGGCCTCGATCCTCCGCTACGAGAGGCTCATCCGAGGCGTTGACGACAAGCTCGCGAAGAGCCAGGACGACGCCTGGATGGTCGAGTCGCTGTCCGGCCTGTCGAAGACCGCCTCGTCGGAGCTCATCGGTGTGCTCCTGAATTCCGGCAGCATGTGCCTGGTTCGAGGGCAGTACACCCAGGCGCTCGGCTATGTGAACAGGATCCTGGCAACCGATCAGGGGAACCGCGACGCGCTGGCCATGAGGGCCAGGATCGAGATCGCGGCCAACCAGGACGGCTTCGGGTTGTAGGCGCGACCCGGCCGAAGGAATGTCCATGACCTGTCCCGACCGATGGAGAGCGAAGCGCGGGAGTGACGCGAGGAGGCGTGGATGATCGCTGACCGAAGAGACCTCTACTCCGACGCCTTCCTCAAGGTCGAGGAGGTAGCTCGAGCCACCGGAGTGGACGAGGAGGTCCTGGAGCGCCTCCGGCGGCCGGAGTTCGTCTCCTGCGCTTCACTGCCCGTCAGGATGGATGATGGCAGGATGCGATTCTTCGACGCGTATCGCGTGCGGCACGACACGTCACGCGGTCCGGGCAAGGGAGGGATCCGGTTCCATGGCTCCGTGAATGCCGACGAGCTCAAGGCGCTCGCGCTCTGGATGAGCCTCAAGTGTGCCCTGGTCGGGATCCCCTTCGGCGGCGCCAAGGGAGGGGTCACGGTGGATCCCAAGGGGCTCTCGAGGACCGAACTGCAGCGCCTGAGTCGTGCGTACATCCGGGCGTTCGCAGACGTCATCGGGCCAGAGACCGATGTCCCGGCCCCGGACGTGTACACGAACCCCAGGATCATGGGGTGGATGGCCGACGAGTACGCCCGCATCAAGCGCGCCCGCTCCCCGGCGGTCATCACGGGCAAACCCTTGGAGTTGGGTGGGATCGAAGGGCGGGGAGAGGCGACCGGCCGCGGTGCGTACCACTGCGTGAAGCAGCTCGAGACCAGGCAGTCCTGGGACCCGCGAAGGACCCGGATCGCGATCCAAGGCTTCGGCAACGCGGGACAGAGCATCGCCAGGCTCCTCCACGACGACGGTTACCTCGTGGTTGCCGTGAGTGACTCCCGCGGAGGGGTCTTCCGCAAGGAGGGGCTGGACGTACACGAACTGATCCGGCTCAAGGTCGGGAGTCGAGGCGTCTCGGACCTCTACTGCGACTGCTCGGTTTGCGACTGCCTCGACTGCAGGAGGGACGACGTCGCTTCGGTGACGAACGAGGAGCTCCTGGAGCTGGATGTAGACGTCCTCGTCCCGGCTGCCCTGGAGCAGCAGATCACGGAGGCCAATGCCGACCGGATCCGGGCCGGGGTCATCGTCGAAGTGGCCAATGGGCCGCTCTCGGCAGCGGCTGATCGTCACCTGGCCATGAAGGAGGTGACCATCCTCCCCGATATCCTGGCCAACGCGGGAGGGGTCGTCGTCAGCTACTTCGAGTGGGCGCAGAACCAGGGGGGCCTGACCTGGAGCCTCTCCGAAGTGAGGGAACGGCTGCAACGGACGATGGACAAGGCCTTCGACGAGGCTTTCGCCAGGCACCTCGAGATGGGAACCGATATGCGTACCGCCTCGTACATGGTTGCCACGGGCAGGATTGCCGCGGCGATCAGGGCACAGGGGACGTTCGAGTATTTCACCGGCTGAGGGGACCGGGCCCGATGTCGAATGGCGATGGCCGCCCTTGTCGGACGGTCGACCCGGATGAGTTGAACCACTGCCTGGATCTCGGCCCTGACAAGGACCTGAACCATCGGATCCGGACCAGGCCATGAAGAGGAGTGACGATGAGTAACGTTCGGCGTGTGTCCAAGGCCTTGACGGCCATCTGCTTGTTCTCCTCCCTGCTCGCCGCCCAGCACGGTGGGCATGGCGGACAGGGCAAGGACCCGGTCAAGGAGCCGGCCAAGGAGCAGCCGGCCAAGCCGGCGGCCAAGCTCGAGGTGATCGCGAGCTATCCGCTGAAGGAGTGCATCGTCTCGGGCGAGACGCTCGGCGACGACGCGGTCGACGTCGAGGTCGCGGGCCGGAGGTTCCGGCTGTGCTGCAAGGACTGCAAGGCGAAGCTGACCAAGGACGCCGACGGCTACGTCAAGAAGCTGGACGAGGCCATCCGTGCCAGCCAGCGCGCCGACTACCCGCTCACGACCTGCCCGATCTCGGGAGAGGAGCTGGGTGGGATGGGCGACCCGTTCGAGCTCGTCCTCGACGGCACCCTGGTCCGGCTGTGCTGCGGGGGCTGCGAGAAGAAGGCCAGGAAGAAGGCCGCCGAGGTCGTGGCCAAGGTCCGCAACGAGGCGCGCGCCAAGCAGGCCGGGAGCGAGGAGGCCAAGACCTGTCCGGTCTGCCGGAAGGACGCCGCCCGGAACGGGACGCCGCAGGAGGTCCTGCTGGGCCTGCACCTCGTCAGGCTGTGCAGCAAGGACTGCCTCGAGGCATTCAGGAAGGACCCGATGAAGTACCGCCAGCCGGCCAAGGGCCCGGCCTCCCGCCCCGACAAGGGGGAGGGCCACGGCGACCATGGCAAGGACCCCGGAGAGGGGCGAGGGCACGGCGGCCACGGCGGGTCCTGAGGGCCGAGGGGGGGAGCTGCCTTCCCCCTCAATCGGGCGCGGCGGCGGGCCGATGAAGACCCCATGCCGCCGCGCCTGAGGATCGAGGAGCTCCCGCTGCCGGAGCTCGGCCTGCGCGTCCTGTACGTCGGGGACGAGGTCCTGCCGTCGGTCGACGAGGCCCTGCGCGAGGACCTCGGGATGCCCGGGACGCCGAGCGTCCGGACCCTCGCCGAGGCGAGGGACTACGTCGACGAGCAGCCGGTCGACCTGGCCCTCGTCGCGCTCGGCGAGGACCTCGAGGTCCAGCTCGCCGGGCTGCGCGAGCTCCTGGCCCGCAGCCCCGACCTGGGCCTCGTCCTGCTCCACGACCCGGCGCTGGGCGGCCTCGACGAGCTGATGAAGCTCTGCAGCGAGGCCGCGGTGCTGAGCCGCGAGGCGGCCTGCGCCGAGAGCCTGCACGCGACGATCCACTCGGTCGCCCACCGCCGCCGGGCGCGCCAGCTCGAGGCGGCCCGCAACGAGCTCGGCGAGTGGCGGCCGGAGCAGCTCGAGGCCATCGTCGCGACGACGAGCGACGGGCTCGTCGTCGTCGACGCCGAGGGCCGGATCGTGTTCGCCAACCCCGGCGCCTGCGTGATGCTCGGCGTGGACTTCCACCGCATCGAGGGGCGCAAGGTCGTCCTGCCGTTCGACCCGCGGTTCTGGACCGAGGTCGAGCTCGACGACGGCAAGACCGTCGAGGCCCGGATCGACCTCATGGAGTGGGACGACCGGCCGGCCTGGCTCCTGTCGCTGCGCGAGGTCACCGACCACCGCGCGACCCGCGACGAGCTCATCGACCTCGCCGCCGAGCTCGAGCGGGCCAACAACCAGCTCGCCCAGCTCGCGTTCCAGGACCCGCTGACCGGCGTCCTCAACCGCCGCGGGCTGGAGGCCCGGCTCGTCGAGGAGCTGCACGACGGCCCCGACGCCGGCGTCTGCCTCGTCGCGGTCGAGGTCGACATCGACGACTTCAAGCGCGTCAACGACACGCTCGGGCACGCCGTCGGCGACAAGACCCTGCGCAGCGTGGCCGAGCGGATCGGCTCGATGCTCGAGCACGACGAGTACTTGGCCCGGGTCGGCGGCGACGAGTTCCTCGTCGTGCTGCCCCGCTGCAGCCTCGAGCACGGCCGCCACCTGGCAGAGCGGCTCCGCCTCGCGATCCGCGACCTGCCGCTGCCGCTCGGCGGTGCGGTCGGCGTGCTGACGGCCTCGCTGTCGGTCGGCGAGGTCCCGCCGTTCACGTTCTCGGTCGAGGACATCCTGGCTGAGACCGGGCGGGCCCTGCAGGAGAGCAAGCTGCGGGGCAAGGACCGGGTCACGGCCGTCGAGGACGTCGACAGTGGAGAGGTCGACGACACGGCCGCGAGGGTGTTCGACGTCCGCAAGGAGCTGCTGGGGCGCTCGGGCATCCGGGTCCTGCGCCAGCGCATCGTGCACATGGACGACGGCCGCACGGCCGGTTTCGAGTTCCTGACCCGCGGCCCTGTCGGCCCGTTCGAGGGCCCGCTCGACTTCTTCCGCCTCGCCGGCGAGCAGGGCGCCCAGGTCGCCGTCGACCTCCGCTGCATGGACCTGTGCCTCGCGGCCGTCCAGGCCGTGCCCGGCTACGAGAAGTACAACATCAACCTGTTCCCCTCGACGATCCTGGCCGCGCCGATCGAGTTCCTGATCCAGCGCTTCCGCCAGTCGGGCAACCTGGCCGACTTCTGCATCGAGATCTCCGAGCAGCAGTTCCTCGGCGACCCGCAGGTCCTGCGCGACCCGGTCCGCAGCCTGCGCGAGGCAGGGATCCGCGTCGCGATCGACGACGTCGGCTTCGCGCGGTCCTCGCTCGAGGGGCTGATCGTGCTCGAGCCCGACGTCGTCAAGCTCGACCGCCGCTACGTCCACGGCGTCGCCGGCCACCCCGAGATCCGCCAGTGCCTGGGCCGCCTCGTCGCCGTCGTCCGGGCGCTCGGCGCCGAGCCGGTCGCCGAGGGCATCGAGACCCGCGAGGACCTGCAGGTCCTGCTCGACCTCGGCGTCGACCTCGGCCAGGGCTACTTCTGGGGCCGGCCCGAGTAGCGCTCGAGGATCCCGGGGATCAGGCTCTGCAGGCGCCGGGCGCGCTTCTCCGGGAACGGGTGCGTCGACAGGAACTCGGGGCCGCGGTCGCCGGCGCGGGCGGCCATGCGGTCCCACAGGGCGACGGCGGCGCGGGGGTCGTAGCCGGCCTTGACCATCAGGATCAGGCCGATCTCGTCGGCCTCGTACTCGTGCTCGCGCGAGTACGGCAGCACGATGCCGAGCTGGGCGCCGACCCCGAGGGCCGCGACGACGTCGGCCTGGTAGCGCTCGTCGACGGCGGCCGCGGTCAGCGAGATCCCGAGCTCGGTCAGGCGCTGCTGGCTGAGCCGTTCGCCGCTGTGGCGGGCCACGGCGTGGCCGATCTCGTGGCCCATGACCGCGGCCAGCGAGTCGTCGTCCGGGCACAGCGGCAGGAGCCCGGTGTAGACGGCCATCTTGCCGCCGGGCAGGCACCACGCGTTGACGATGTCGGGGGCGTCGAGGGCTTGACCTCCCACGAGTGCTGCGTCGGCTCCCGGCCACGAGGCGCTGCATGACCCGCTGGACCCGGTCGTGGTCGGGCCCGCGCGCGACGACCGGGTGGTCCGAGGTCAGCTCGGGGTAGGCCTGCACGCCGAGGGCCAGCTCCTCCTGCTCGCTGGTCAGCAGCAGGCGCTTGCGGCCGGTGTAGGCGACGAGGGCGCAGGCCGTGGCCAGGGCCAGGGCGAGGGTCAGGAGGAACGGCAGGGTGCGGCAGCGCAGGGTCTGGTCCTGGGTCTCGGGCTCGGGCGGGAGGATCGCCGGGGTGGTCCCGCGATCCGGTCGGCCGACCAGTGTAGCCTGCTCCCTTTCCACGCAACAGGGCCGCCGACGGAGGGGCGGGGACATGGACGGCAGCGGAGGGTCGGGCGACGCGACGGGGACAGGCACGCGGGCCGGTCGGGCGGAGGGCGAGCGGCGCGCCTTCGACGGCGTTGACCGGGCTCGACTGGGAGCAGCGCTACGACGACCGCAACACGCCCTGGGACCAGGGCCGGACCTCGCTGCCGCTCGCGGCGCTGATCGCGCAGGGCCGCTGGCCGCTCGAGCCCGACGCGCGGATCTGGGTGCCCGGCTGCGGCCGCGGCTACGACGTCCTGGCCATGGCCCGGCTCCACGGCCACCACGTGACGGGCGTCGACCTCGCGGCCAACGCCCTCGAGGACTGCCGGCGGGCCGCGGCGGCCGAGGGCCTCGACCGGCGCGTCGAGCTGCGCCTCGCCGACATGCTCGAGGTCCCCGTCGAGGCCGGGGCCTATGACGCCGTGTACGAGCACACGAGCTACTGCGCGATCCACCCCTCGCGGCGCGCGGCGTGGACGGCGCAGGTCGCCCGGGCCCTGCGCCCCGGGGGCTTCCTCATCGGGCTGATGTTCCCCGTCGTCGACAAGCCCGACGGCCCGCCGTACGCCGTCGACCTGCAGGCCCTCCGGGCCGAGCTGGCCGCGGTCGGGCTCGCGCCGCTCGGCGAGCTGTGGCCGAGCCGATCGAGCGACCGTCGCCGGGGCAAGGAGAAGTGGGTGTTCTACGAGAAGAAACCGTAGGGGGCGGCCCCGAGGGCGTGCCCGCCGCCGCGCCCCTCGAGCATCGACTCGTCGTCGCCGGCGGCCTAGAATCGCGCGGCAGTCACCTTTCCCGAGGCGTGCGGACCCCGCGGGGTCGAACAGGAGCTCCATGACCAAGACCAGGCTGATCCCGAACGGGCAGGACCAGAAGACCGGGCCCGCGGCGCGGTTCCAGAAGCGGGTCCGCGGCAACGACCTCCTCGACGAGTTCCTGCGGCACCTCGAGAACATCGAGATCGACCTCAGCGACAACGAGATGACGGTCGAGAGCTACCCGCCCAGCAAGGCGACGGCGCACGGGGAGCTCGAGAGCACGCTGAGCCGGACGTTCGACCTCGAGGAGGACCGGCACAAGAAGCTGCGCAAGGCCGTGCTCGCCCTCGTCGAGGCGACCCAGGAGGCGCTGCTCGAGACCGACGAGGAGTACCAGCCGGACCGCTGTGACCGCTGCCGGCACAGCGACTGCTGCCACATCGAGCGCATCCACCTGTCGGAGGACGAGCGCCGGGCGATCCTGGACTACCTCGGCCTCGACGACGACCAGGCCACGTACGACCGCTACTTCGAGCGGGACGAGGACCTCGGCGGCTACTACAAGTCGATGTTCCGGCACGTGAAGGCCCGGAACCCGCGCGAGAAGGGCGACACGCACTGCGTGTTCCTCAAGGAGATGCCCAACGGCATGATGGGCTGCTCGATCTACCCGGTCCGACCCAAGGTCTGCCGGGACTACGACGCCGCCTACTGCACGGAGTGGACGGACCTCGCCCCGAAGGGCAAGGTCAAGGGACCCAAGAGCTAGGGGGGAGTGGGGCCGGGGGGCCCCGGGGAATCACAGGGGACCGGACCGCCGGGCGGGGGGCCTGGCGGGAACGGGCGAGGGGAATACGGGGCGCCGGTCGCCCCGCCGCAGGGGTCGGCACCCCGTCCGAGCCGTGGATCCGCCCACGAGGGCGTTTCGGCCTCAACCCCAGGGGCCCGACCTGCCGACACCAGGGGGGTATCCCCCGACCCGAGGAGGGCTGATGGCCATCTCCAAGTCTCCGACGACCCGTGAGCGCACCCGGCGCACCCACCCCGAGAACCGCGGCTTCCTGCCGCCCCGGACCGGGGTCCTGGGCACGATCCTGACCGAGCTGCAGTTCGACGAGGACGCGCGCAGCGCCCTGGCCGACCTGTCGCTGTGGATCGAGGACCGCCTCGACGAGCTGAGCGAGATCCTGTCGCAGCGCGGCCGCTCGGTCGTGCACGCGAGCGAGGGGTTCAACGGGGCCGACCCGCTGGCCGCCGGGCCGGCGCCGCGCCCGTCGATCCTGCGCCTGCGCAAGCGCGTCGCCCAGCAGTGGCTGCGCACGACGCTGCGCGGTGAGTTCGACAGCTACTTCGCCAAGCAGCTGCGCGGACTCGTGGATGCCGATCCTGCTGTCGACCCCGTCGAGGGCCGGCCGGCCCGATCCTGATCGGCTCCTTCCTCGACTGGGTCGAGGGCTACCCTGACGGCCCAGCTCATGTCGGACTGCGCCGACAACTACGTGCCCCAGGTCCGCCGCGCCTGGGCCCTGCGCCCTGGCCTGGGCGTCCAGCGCCGCCTCCCTGGGCGTCGACCCGAGCTGACCCCTGGCGGTCCCCGGGGGCGCCCTCCGGGGCCTTGCATGGGCAGGGGCCGTCCGTATGCTCCTTCGCCCTCGCAGGTACCCGTAGCTCAACTGGATAGAGCACCTGACTACGGATCAGGAGGTTGAGGGTTCGACTCCTTCCGGGTACGCCACCCGAGGCCCGCACGGCTCAGGCCGGGCGGGCCTCGCTGCATGTACGGGCCAAGCTTCCCCGAGGGAAGAAGGCCGGCGCTCGGGCGTCCGAGCCGGGCCGTACCGGTCACCGGAGGCCCGCTCATGCAGTCCAAGTCCCTCCGCCTGCTCATCGCCCTGCTGGTCCTGGGCGTCGGCGTCATCGTGGTCCCCATGCTCGTCGAGGGCGGGCCGGACCCCGAGCCGGACATGCAGAGCTCCCGGGCAGGCGGCCAGGAGACGGCCGGGTACCCTTCGGCCGTAGCCGGCTCCCGGACCGGGGAGCAGGACCGGAGCGTGACCCGGGGCATCCGGGTCACTGTCGTCGGCCAGCAGGGTCGTCCGGTCACGAGCTATCGGCTACAGCTCCGGCGGGTCTTCGACGACGCCGAGTTGGGTACCTGCTATGGCGAGTGCACCGACTCGGTCGAGGTGCGTAGCGCGGCCGGTGTCCATGTCCTGCCGGCCGTCGCGCCCGGCGAGTGGGCCACGATGGTCGAGACCCCGACCCTGGCCCGTTCCTACAGTGACCGGTTCGTGGTGTCAGAGGAGCAGGCCGATCTCGTCGATGTCAGGGTCGTCATGAGCGTCGGTGGGAGGCTGACCGGGATCGTCACCGATGACGCCGGCAAGCCGATCGTCGGCGCGGTGATCAGGACCCAGGACAACAACCGTCTTGACCAGATACCGATGGACATGGGGCGCCTCTATCCGCCCTTCCTGACCCAGGCCAACGCCAAGTTCCAGGTCACGACCGACACGGACGGCCGGTTCCTGATCACGCGGCTCAACCCGTCGGTCTATCAGCTCCGCGTCGTGCACCCCGACCACGTGCGCACCTACGTCCAGGACCTGCATGTCCAAGAGGGGCAACTCACCGACGCCGGCAGGATCGTCATGGAGCTCGGCTGCCGGGTCGAAGGATTCGTGACCCGGGCGGAAAAGGTGCTACCAGGGGCCAAGGTGATGATCGCGATGCAGCCTACGGGTGACCGACCGCCGGCTCGGCACGTCCTCGACTCCGTCTACGCCGACGAGGACGGCCACTTCAGGTGCAGCCGTGCGCTCCCGGCCGGCAGGTACACACTGCAGGCGACAACCACCGACGTCGCCAACCCCTTCCAGATGATCATCCAGGCCGCCGAGAGCCAGAGGGAGGTCCAACTCAGCACCGGCGTCATGCCGACCAGGGTCGATCTGGTCATACCCTGAGCACGCGCTCGTCAGGCCAGCCCACCGCCCGGCGCGCTTCGCCGATAGACTAGCGGCCCTGCTCCGGATGCCGACCCCGCTCCGCCTAGCACCACCCACGACGGGAGGCCGGACATGCCTCGATCGCTCCGCTTGGTCGTCCCGCTCGGGGTCGTCGTCTTGCTCTTCCTCGGATGGCAGTTCCTGTCCGAGCGGCAGGCGGGCCCGGTGGTCGAGACGAGGCTCGGCAAGACGACTCCGCCAGCGCAAGCCGAGCCAGTCGTGGCTGGCCCCTCAGAAGTCGAGGGAGACGAGAGCGAGTCCAGCCGCAAGGGCCTGCACCTCGTCGAGGAACGACCTGTGGGTGGCAAGCAGGTCGTAGTTCACGATCCCTGCCGGCTCGTTGGCCGGGTCGTTCGGGCCGTGGACGGGGAGCCGGTGCCCGGAGCCAAGGTCGAGCTCGTCTACAGGGATGCCGACTCGTTCTGGAACATCGACCTCGAGTACGGCGAGCGCATCCAGACCCTGGCCGAGACGAAGTCCGACGACGAAGGTCGCTTCGGCTTCGACGTCGTCTGGGGGAGGCTGCACCGGGTGCGCGCTTCCAAGGACGGCTTCGCCCCGGGCACGGTCCTCGAGGTCATCGGAGGTGGGGAGGTCGTGATCCCACTCAGTCCGGGGGCGTTGGTCCGGGGACGCGTCACCGGCAAAGGGGACGGCAAGCCGATCGCGGGGGCAGAGATCTACGTCTACATGACGGCATCGACCCAGGTCATCGGGAAGGCGGTATCGGGACGCGACGGCTGCTACGAGATTCCGGACCTGCCCGCCATCCCAGCGGAGGTGAGGTGCTATCCCTCCGGGTTGGACCCACCCCCCAGGGTCAACCTCGATCCGGTGTCGGGGCAGCGGCAGGTCGTCGACTTCGAGGTCGATCCGGGTCGGATCCTGAAAGGGACGGTGTCCGATCGCGTGAGCGGCAAGCCCATCGTCGGAGCAAGGGTCTCGACGTCCTGCTTGTTCCGGTCCTCGGTCCTCACCGACGGCTCCGGGAGCTTCGAAATCGTGCAGCATCCGGTCAGCGGCCAGATCTACGTCCGCGCGGAAGGCTATGCGGAGGAAGGGATCGCCTCTCCCGAGGGGAACGATCGACTCGACGTCACGCTCCTGCGCGCTGGCTCGGTCAAGGGGCGGATCATCGGTCCCGGCGGTGCCGGCCTCGGCTCGGCCTACGTCGTTGCAGGGGTCGAGTACTCCAGCAGGAAAGGGATCGGCGAGACCGACCTGCGCCGGGCCGAGGTCGACGGCAACGGCTTCTTCCTGGCCGAGGGGCTCCACCCCGAGCGTCTCTACTCGCTGTACATCCGGGCGGAGGGCTGCGGGACCAGGCTCTACCGGCTGCCGCGCGCGGTTGCATCGGGAGAGGTCTTCGACGCCGGGGACTTCCGGATGCTCGAAGGGGGCGGGATCGAAGGCCGCGTCGTCGACAAGGGCGGTCAGCCGATCGGAGGGATCACGGTCTCCCTGGGTGGACACAATGCCGACACGGACAGGCTCATGGCGCGTGCCCCAGCCGTTGCCGAGGTGAAGGACGCCGACCGGAAGGTGATCCAGTTCGAGGTCCGGTCGACGCGATCGGCGTCAGACGGGAGCTTCCGCTTCGACCGGGTCTCGGCCGGGACCTACCGGTTGCGTGTCAGGCGTCGGAATGGCAATCCCATCGAGCTGGACGGGGTCGAGGTCCGCGACGGGGAGATTACCCGCGGCATCGAGCTCCGCTACAGCGAGGGCCTCGTCATCAGCGGGCGGGTCGTCAGGGCCGACAAGGAGGCCCTGCCCGACCTCGGATCCCTGGGGCTGTTCGTCAACGGTCCGGGCAACCCGCGGATCGCTGGGGTCGAGCCGGACGGGCGGTTCCGGCTGATCGGTCTGGAGCGGGGCTCGTACACGATCAGCGCCACGACGGCACCCGAGGGCTTCGCCGCCCTGCCGGTCCATGACATCGCGGCCGGGACCAGCGATGTCGAGATCGTGCTCGCGCGGGCGGATCGGATCGGAGGCCGGGTCGTCGACGAGGACGGCAAGCCGATCCCCGGGGCCCTGGTCGGTGCCCAGACACGTGGAGGCGCGCCCCTGTCGAATGCCGCCCGCAGCGACGACAAGGGACGTTTCTCGGTCACCGTCCCTTCCACGTTCATCGGCGTGCTCTCCGTGTCGATCCCCGGAGACTACACCCGCTTCGCCTCCGCCAGGGACGTCCCTGCCGGCAAGCTGGACGTGGAGCTCGTGGTCAAGTGAAGCCTCACCGCCCTCGTACCGCTCGGATCCTGGTGCCGCTCGTGGCGGTGGCCGGGCTCGTAATGGCCTGGGTGATCCTGGGCGCCCAGGACCCGGGCCGGGTCGAACAAGAGGGGAACGAAGTGGGCGCCGCTCACAAGGAGGACGATCCTCTGGCCAGGCAGGACCAGGACAGGCAGGCAGGGTCGGCCCGTGTGGGCTTGGAGGCTGCCAGCGAGACAGCCTCGGACATCGAAGCGATCGTCGGCATCGATCCGTGCCGGTTGGAAGGGCGGGTCGTGCGACAGGCTGACGGGACGCCGGTAGCTGGAGCCCGGGTCCAGCTCCTGCATCGCGATGCGGATGAGTTCGTGTGCCTCGACCTCGAGTACGGCCAACGGGTCCGAATCCTGGCCGAGGCGACGACCGACGAGCGGGGCCGGTTCGGGTTCGACGTCGCGCGCGGCTTGCAGCACCGCTTGAAGGCGACCAAGGAGGGCTTTGCGGCTCGGACCTCGTTGTCCGCGGTCGGCGGGTCCGAGGTCGTCATCCGGTTGGGCAGGGGGGCGATGGTCTCGGGCCAGGTCACGGGCAAGGAAGATGGGCGACCGATCCCTGGCGCGGGGATCCGCATCACGGTGTCCGGCGAGTCGCCGCACCTGGGGGAGACCCGGACCGGGGCCGACGGCCGCTACCGACTGACCGACCTGCCGGCCGAGACGGTCTATGCGCTGTGCTTTGCGCCCCACCAAGGCGTCCCTGTCGGCAAGCAACTGGACATCGTGGCTGGCGGGAAGCATGTGGTCGACTTCGAGCTCGAATCGGGACGCTCGGTCACCGGTGTCGTGACCGATGCGTCGACCGGAAAACCGATCCCGGGGGCCCACATTGCGACGGTGTGGTCGTTCCAGCCACATGTGGAGACCGACGGGGTTGGACGGTTCGCGGTCGTCGTGCCGAAGGCTTCGCACTACCAGGCCCTGTACGTCCGGACGGAGGGCTACGTCCAGCAGGCCGAACCGATCCCGCTCGAACTCGAGCGGATCGACATCGCGCTGCACCGGGGCGGGAGCATCAAGGGAAGGGTCATCGACGGGAACGGGGCCGGGATCCCCGAGGCCTACGTCGCGGCCGGGGCCTCGTACCGGATGCGGGTGGGGATGAGCCACGCCGACTGGATCCGCGCCGAGGTCGACCGCAATGGGTTCTTCCAGGCCGTCGGTCTCGATGCCCACCGCGACTATTGGTTGTACCTGCGAGCCCCGGGGAGAGGCGCGAGGATGTATCGCCTCCCACGACGCCTCGCCGAGGGCGAGGTCCTCGACGTCGGGGACCTACGGCTGCTTGCGGCCGGGGGGTCGAGGGGCAGATCGTCGATGGCGACGATCAACCGGTCGCCGGGACGGAGGTCCACCTCGTCGGACACAACACGGATGCGGAGTCGCTGCTCGGACCCACTGGGGAGGCTGCCCAGGGCCGTGGAAGGGGTCCAGCGCTGCCGGTCGTGCATCAGTTCAACACCCGGGACGTGTGCTCTGCGGCCGACGGCACGTTTCGGTTCGCAGGTGTCGCGGGAGGTGTCTACCACCTCAGGATCGACCGACGGGGCGGTGGTTCCGTGAGACGGGATGGTGTGCAGGTCAAGGACGGCGAGATCACCCAGGGGATCGTCCTCACCCTCTCGAGCGGGCTGTCGATCAAAGGTCGGCTCCGGCGGGCGGACAAGCAGCCACTGCCCGAATCCGGCGGTTTCGTGATCATGGCCAGTGGTGATGGACAGGTCCGACAACTGGAGGTCCGGCCCGACGGGACCTTCTGCATCGATGGGCTGAAGCCCGGCAAGTTGACGCTCACCCTGACGAGGACGGTCGCGGGCCTGATCCCGGAGAGGCACCCAGAAGTGGAGGCTGGAACCAAGGACATCGAGATCGTGCTCGTGGCCGCGGCCAGGATCACAGGCCGTGTCGTCGACGCCGACGGCAAGCCATTCCCCGATGCCCTCGTCGGTGCACACCCCAAAGCTGGGGTGCTCAAGGTCCTGTCCTATCGATGTGACGATGACGGTCGCTTCTCGATCGAAGTCCCACCGAGCTTCTCGGGCAAGATCGTGGCGGCGGTGCCCCAGAACCGCTTCCTCCACGGCAGTGTCGACCAGGTCCACGCCGGTCAGCGCGATGTGGAGGTCGTGCTCGAGGTGGTCAAGTGAAGCCTGGTCGGGTTCTTGACAACTACATCCTCGTCCCCGTCCTGGTCATCGCCGGGCTGATCCTGGCCTGGGTGATCCTGGGCGGACAGGAGCCGGCCAGGATCAGACAGGGCGGGACCGAGACACCAGAGGAGACGGTCGGCGGTGCCCCGGGGAATCCAGGAGCGGCTGACGTGGTGCCCAGCACACGGGACGCGATCCCGGTCAATGGGGCAGCGCCTCTCTTGACGGAAGCGGTGATGCCGGTCCTTGTGGTGCGGAGTCGGGACGAGAGCCCCGTGGCCGAGGCGGCAGTCGAGATCGCGTACCGCGCCCAGGACGAGATGCCAGGGGACCCGTCGGACTCCGGTGCTGAACCGGTGACCGTCGCCGAGGGATCCACGGACCTGGATGGAAGGTGCAGGTTCGACGTCGTCGCGGGCAGGAGGTACCGGTTGCGGGTTAGAGCGGAGGGGTTCGCGGTGAGCTCGCTCCTCCAGGTGACGGGTGGTGTGGAGACCGTTGTCAGGTTATCCGAACCTGCGAGTATCCAGGGTGTGGTCATCGACGCCGCCAGCGACGTGCCCGTTCGGGGTGCCCGCGTGTCCATCCAGCTGGAGGGTGACGACCGACTCCTGGCACGAGCGACGTCCGATCATGTGGGGCGCTTCTGTTTCGAGGGACTCGATGCCACGACCTTCATCCTCGGTTGCCGGAGCGGGGGGTACGTCCTGCAAGACGAGAAGTACGTGATGCTCATCCCGGGAGAGGACCACTTCGTCGAGTTCCGCCTCGAGCACGGCCGTGACGTGGAAGGTCATGTCTTCGACGCGGTGGATCGCCATCCCCTGGTCGGCGCTGAGGTCTGGCATTCGCATGACCCGGAGCATCGGGTCTTGACCGACACTGAAGGGGCGTACCGGCTGAATGGCCTGCCTGGTACCGCCTTCCTCGATGTGTCCGCGCCCGGGCATGCTCGGGTTGGCTACTCCGTCGTGCTTCCGCACCGGAAGGTCCAGGACTTCTATCTACCCAGAAGCGCTTCCATCAGCGGGAGGGTCGTGGATGAGGAAGGTGCACCGGTCGCAAGCGCAACGGTCTCCGTCTTCGAGACGCCGGGGACATGGCTCCCGGGATCCGTAGATGCGAACGGGTGGTTCACTTTGGAGGGAAAGGACCCGGGACGGCTCGGCGTCCTGGTGGTCCGGGCCTCGGGCTTCGGAACCCGCTTCCATGGCCTGCCTACAAGCATTCCAGCAGGGCAGACCTTGGACATCGGCATCCTGACCTTGAGGGCACCGGTCATGATCCAGGGCAGGGTCGAAAGCGAGGACGGGAAGCCGGCAGCAGGCGTGTGGGTCAGCATCGCGGGGGCCAACGACGACTTCGAGTCACTCCTGTCGGCTGAGTGGAAGAGCAACGCAGCTTCAATGCGGATCGAGGACCGGATCCTGATGCTTGCTGCCCTCCGTCAACATCCTGCCATGACGGCACCTGATGGGAGCTTCCGCTTCGGTGGACTCTCTCCGGGCAGCTACCTCCTGACTGCCGAACCGCGAGCAGACAATCGCTGGGGTGGTGCCACCCTCATCAGGTTGCATGCAGGGATGCCGGTGCACGAGGTCAAGCTGACGCTCGAGGCAGGCCTTTCGATCTCAGGCCACCTGCGGCGGAAGGACGGACAACCGCTTCCCGACATGTCCTCCTGTCAATTCGTGGCCATGGTGCTCGGAGGCCACTGGACCGAAGCCAGGATCGGACCGACCGGAGCCTTTCGCTTCGAAGGATTGGATCCTGGTCGCTTCTCCGTCACCCTGCGCAGGCCCCCCGCGGGTTGGGCCTTGCCCCCGGTCCGGGATGTCCCTGCCGGCACGGAGGGCCTGAACCTGACCCTGGAACCAGCCCTTCGCATCACCGGCAGAGTCGTGGACACGGATCACCGACCGGTCGAGGCCTTCATCTACAACATGTACGAACCGTGGTGGTTGCCACGCGTCACCCCGGCCAGGACGAGGGAAGGGGGGACGTTCGTCCTCGAGGTGCCTTCTTCCTTCCATGGTGAGTTGTATGTGTCTCCTCTGGATTCCGGCCTGAAACCTGTCCGGTTACAGGGGATCCTCGCCGGCACCACCGACCTCGAGATCGTCATCAAGTGACCGTGGCCCTCGGTCGTACCTCGTCGTGACCCAGGTCGCCCTCCCGATCGCACCAGCGGGCATGACTACAGGCCGCAATCGATCCCTCTTGCCCGAGTGGTTGCTGGATCGGAAACGGGCTACCGGGCGCGGCTTCGGTCCTATCACCTGTACCGGGAGATCAACGCGCGGGCTCGCTGGAGCCGGATGGCCTTCAGCTCCTGGACTCTGGCGTCCTTCCGGTCCAGGTCGAGGGATTCGCCGGGACGGATCCTGACGACCTCGATGACCTTCTTGCCTGCTGCCTTGTCGTAATAGAACTTTTGGCCACCGTACTCACCTGGTCGAAGGTCCCAAGGTTGGGGACCTTGAGTCGGACCGTCCGGAGGTAGGTGCTTCTCCACCTTGCCTGCTGCCATCCGCTCCTCATAGATCCGAGTAGCGAGTTGCTGGGCGTCCCGGTTGGCGGAGTCGATCCGATCCGAATAGTCGTTCCAGTCCTCCAACAGGCTCTCCCACGCCTTGGGCGGAAGCTTCAGGGACACGATGTCCAACTCATGGTTCATCCCCCTCGTCCTGGTGAACTGCTCCCGTGTGATCGGGACCCGCTCGTTGTCCTCGGTTTTCTGTGATCGGGGGATCGGAGTCAGTTCGTCGCCAGCTGCTGCCGGGTCTACTCGTCCGGGTTCCTTGGCTGAATCCCCGTCGGTCTGGGGCGTGTCCTGTTGCGGACCGATGTCATCGGTTTCCGTCGAGGCAAAGGTGGGGTCACCGTTCCGTTGCAGGAGAAGGAGGGTGACCAGTACGAGCGCCCCCAGGGAGAGGAGCGCGACCACCGCGGATCTCGTCGATCTGAACATCGGACGATGGCCTGGGTGGAGCGGTTTGACGGGGTGGGCGCCCGGGGCGACTGGAAGATCATCCGTGTTGTCGGAGCCGTCAAGCCCCTGCACGGGTGGGGGCCGGGAGGGGGGGCCGGGGGCTTACCGCTTGGCGGGGATGCGGGGGGCAGGCCGACACAGGTTCACGTTCAGCCGGTGACCGCAGCGGCGGGCATGGCCTCGAGGCCACCCCGCACACCGTACTGGCAGGGCCTCATCGGCTATGATCCGCGCCGCCCCGGGTTTCCGCCGTTACGCCATGAAGCCCGCCGTCAGGTTCCAAGCCATGCTCGCGGTCGCTTTTGTGGGGTTGGCAGCCCTGCTCCTGCTGCGGTCCCCTGATCCGACACCTGTGGGGGTCCAGGCGGAGGGGACGGGGGTCCAGGCCCCTTCGCCTCAACCCGAGTCAGGCGAGACCGCATCCTCCGAACGGATCGAGCTTCCCGCCGAGCCGGTGCTGACGCTGCTCGTCGTCGATCCGACCGGCAGCCCCGTCCCGGGGGCTACGATCCACGAGAAGCCCGAAGAGGGGACTCGGCTCGAGCCGATGTCCGGCTACTTCGCCGCACAGGGAGCGGAGCTGCGGTCCGGAGCCGACGGGCAGATCGACCTCTCGCAGGCTTTGTTCGCAGACGCCTGGCCCAAGGGGCATCGGGTCTGGATCCTCGCCACGGGATACCGACCTGCGAGCCTCGAGTTGACGCCCGCGAGGGCCTCCTACCGGGTCATCCTCGACAAGGGGCTCGAGGCCAGTTTCCGGTTCGTCGACGAAGATGACCGCCCGGTCCCAGGCATCTGCGTCCGGCTGATCAAGGGCGACTATTCGACCAGCGACGACCTCGCGGTCGCCAGTTCAGGGGCCTGGGTAGGAGCCGATCCGGGGCGAATCTCGTTTGTCGCGAAGACCGACGAGCAGGGGGTCGTCGGGTTCCACGAGCTCGAGGCCGCAGACTACTACGTCGATGTCGTCGGCGACGGCCTGCTGCTGGTGCCCGACAACAGGCTCAATCGTCTGCCTGAGCTGGTCCGCCCTCCCATCCAGCGAAAGACCTACCGGATGCTGAGGCCTTACGGCTACGTCGTCGGCGTCAAGGACGACGAGGTGCTGAGGGGTTGGAGCGAACGGGAGAACACCGGATGGGATACCACGTACTTCTGGAGGCCCTGCTTCATCCTCAGGCGCAGCTTGGAGCGCAGGTTTCCCGGCACCTTCATCGATGTTCGTGTGCGTCAGGTGGGGCGGGAGCCGAACCTCAAGACCGAGATCGGGGTCCTCGCCCGGGAGCGGGGCTGGGTGACCGGCACCGTCGAGTACCTGCCCCTCGACCGTATCGGTTCGCCCCAGTACCTCGAATCCGACGCGATCCCCAAGTGGGGCAAGTTCGTGCTCGAGGTGGTCGGACCGAAGGGAGAGGAGGTCGGATCCACGGGGGACTTCCGCTTGACCTGGGGGTCGGCGCCGTCGTCCCAGGCCGACTTCCACCTGGAGGCCGGGAAGCCGGTGGCCGTACCCCCGGGGGACTACCTCGTCAGGACCCCGTCGTTCTGGCCTCGGGGCCGGCAGATCCAACAACAGGTCAGGGTGCCTGAAGGCGGGACCGGCTCCTGGACGCTGGTCCTTCCCGGCGACCTGCTGCCGAACGACATCGAGGTCACCCTTCCGAGCGGAGTGGTGCCTGCCGGAGGCTATCTCGGGTTCAGCGCTCCGGGAGCCTCGGGTGGCACCGGCCTCGGCTACCGACCCGGAACCAAGGCGATCACGCTCTGGCTTCCGCCTGGCTGCGAGCTCGAATTCGACGCTCGCTCCTTCTCGTACTGCGTCATGGGCAAGGTCCGGTCCAACGCGAAGGGCTACGCCCCGGAGGACCGGCGGATCAGGATCCAGTTGCGCTGAGCCGGGCCGGGAGGGGGGCTCGTGGTTCGGCTGACGGATAGACTGCCCCTCTTCTCCGGGTGTCGCCCTGGCTCCGCTGGGCGTCACAACCGACGGGAGCTCGGACATGCCTCGATCCCGCTCGTACCTGATCGCGCTCCTGGGCCTGCTCGGGCTCGTGTTGGCCTGGGTGATCCTGGACGGACGCGAAGCGGACCGCGTCGGGCAGAGAGGGGATGAGGGGGTGGCCGTCGACATCGATCCGTGCCGGCTCGAAGGACAAGTCGTGCGAGATGTCGATGGCGTGCCTCTTGCGGGAGCCAGGGTCGAGCTGCGCTTCAAGGATGGGGACGAACTCGGAGACTTCGGCTTCGACGACCGGGATCCACCACGGACCCTGAGCGAGGCATGGACGGACGAGAAGGGAGCCTTCGGCTTCGACGTCGAGCGCGGGGTTCAGTACCGGCTGCGGGCGACCAAGGATGGCTACGCATCGAGGGCGGGGCGGAAGCTCATCGGTGGTGCTCGGGAAGTGCTGAGGCTGTCCGAGCCAGGCACCGTCGAGGGTAGGGTCCTGCGGTCCGAGACCGGTCAGCCGGTTGCGGGAGCGAGGGTCACGGTCCACCGAGACGGGGACGCGGAGATCCTGGCCGCAGCGAGGACCGGAGCCGATGGTGCCTATCGGCTGGAAGGGCTACCGCCCGAGGAGCTCATTCCGGAGTGCAGGGTCGAGGCGGCCATGACTCGGGGACCGTGGCATGTGATCGTCAGGTCCGGGCAGGAGACCCAAGCCGACTTCGACGTCGACGTCGGGAGGTCGGTGACAGGTCAGGTCACCGACGTATTCACCGGGGAGCCCGTTGCTGGAGCCGGGATCTCGAGTTCGCTTCCCGATCACAACACCACGATGACGAGCAGGGAGGGCAGGTTCGAGCTGACCGTCCACGACCGGGAAGACGAGGTCGTAGTCCGAGCATCCGGCTTCGTACCCGTGGTCATGCCCTTGCCGAAGGGCTCCGACCCGCTCGATATAGAGCTCCGGCGAGGCGGCATCGTCCACGGTCGGATGGTCGACGCGAACGGTGATGGCATCCGAGGAGGACAGGTCCTGGCGGGTACGGACACCGGGCGACCGATCCATGCCGAGGTGGACCAGGAGGGCTATTTCGAGGTTGCGGGGCTCGATCCCGAGGCGTCGTACATGGTCCTCCTTCGGGCCCGAAGGTTCGGTGCGCGAGCCCTCCTCCTACCCAAACAGATCGAGTCCGGGGAACGGTTGGACCTGGGCAACCTGATGCTCGAGACGCCGGGCGGAGTCGAGGGTCGGGTCGTGGACAAGGACGGGAGTCCGTTCGCAGATGCAGAGGTCCGGCTACTCGGGCCTACGACGCCGCCTGACGTCCCACACGGTAGGGACCGAAACCAATCCTACAGGGCGGTGGAAGCATCCAAGCGCTTCGAGTGGTGGGCCTTCAAGGGCTCCCCCCTGATGAAGAGGAACGCCCTCAGTTCATCGAACGGGTGCTTCTGGTTCTCGGGCCTCTCGGGCGGGACCTACGAGCTGTACGTGTCTCGTAGCCCAGGGACCCATGAAGCCAAGCAGGTCGTTCAGGTCAGTGCGGGCGGGATCTCGACCGATCTCGTGTTCGTCCTCGATCGGGGCAGTTTCGTCAGCGGGCGGGTCGTGACCGCCGACGGCACGAAGCTCCCCGATCCGTCCGAGATCGTGCTGAAGATCGACTGTGGGATGGGGTGGAAGCTGGTCACGGTGCAATCGGACGGGAGGTTCAGGGTCGAGGGCCTCGTCAGTCCCGAAGGCGCACCCTGCACATTGATCAACGTCCGTCCAGGGCTCCTGGTGGATGGTTGGTCCATGATGCCCATCCAGAGGGTCGAGGTCGGGACGACCGATCTCGTGGTCGCTCTCTCCCGGTCCAAACCCATCAAGGGTCGGGTCGTCACGGGTGCGGGCGAGCCCGTCCCCAAGGTCACCGTCAACGTCTACCTCCCCGGCGACCCTGAGCCCTTGACCTTCGCGGATTCCGACGAGCGGGGACGGTTCCGGGTCGAGGTCCCTCCGCAGTTCGTGGGGCGCGTGGAGGCCGTGCATCCCGATGACATGGAGCGTGACGCCGTGATCGATGACGTCCCGGCCGGGAGGCATGACCTGGAGCTCGTGGTCAAGTGAGCCGGCCCGTCACGCACCTGCCGTTCCGCCTCTGCCAGGTCGACAGGTGCCGGCGGTGAAGCCCCTTCGGTGGCTCCTGATCCCCATCGTGGCCCTGGCAATGTTCGGCTGCGAGGGGACAAAGGGACATGGGGATGAGCATCACAGCGACTGGGACCGGCTGCTCGCATGGGTGCCCGACGACATGGAGTCCTACGTCCTCCTGGACCCGCTCCATCCCGGGCTACCCGAGGTCTTCGGGGAGTTCGGGAGGAGCTGGGGGACGCGGTGGGTGGCCGCTGGACGGGAGTTCAGGTGGAGCCCATCAGGGATTCCGGACATCTATGACGGCGTGATCGTCCACGAACAGGCCGATCGTGATCCCGATGAGCCCCCGCGCGGTGACCTGATGTTTGGGTTCCGGGGCCATGACGTCTTCCGCGAGGAGGACCAACGCGGCAGGGTCCACTGGAGGACGATCGTGGAGCCTGGGGTCCTGATCGAGGCATCCAGCGAACGAAGGATGAGGTCGGTGCTCCAGGGGCCGGGAACGACCTTGCAGCAGATCCTCGACAGGGCCGGTTTCTTGGACGACTGCGATCGGGCCAGCCCATGGATCGTGGTGCGGTATCCGATCCCTCCCGTGGACATGCTGCGGGAGGACCCGACGAGATGCGCTCCGGCCTGCCTGCGGAAGGTCGACGTGGTTCCGGAGATGGAGCCCCATGAGGTGGAGAGACCTGTGGTCGAAGTCTCCGCCTGCCTGATCCAGCTCGTCGACCTTGCGCGCCCGACGGCGGAGGGCATCGTCCGGCTGAGGGAGCCGGGAGTGAGCCAGGAGGACCTGGTGGGGTTCCGGCTCTGCTATTCGGGCCTGCCGATCGAAGGCCAGGTCGGCCCGTTCCCCAAGGGTCGGGGATGGTCTTTCAAAGCAAACGTGACTCCCATTCGGTTCGGATCCGATGCACAACTCCTCCCGAGTACTGCCGGCTCCATGCTCCTGAGCCTGGGACTCTGGGGACAGAACAACTTCTGACCGACCGTTGCCGTTGAACCGCGCCGGAAGACCTGCGTAGATGCGCACCTTGGATGCCGATCCCCAGCCCGCCCGCCATCGTCTTCTGCTGCTGGGCATCTCGGTGGCACTCCTGGCCTTGGGTGTCGTGCTGGCCTGGGTGATCCTGGGCGGGCGGGAGCCGAATGGAGCAGGGGGTGGGGGGACCGGTGAGGTCGCCCACATCGACCCCGGACGGCTCGAGGGCCTGGTGGTACGGGACGACGATGGCGAGCCCGTCCAAGGTGCCAAGGTCGAGTTGCGCTTCAAGGACGGCGAGGAGTTCGATGAGCTCGATTCCCTGAACGATGTGCCGCCTCGGACCCTCGCGGAGACGCGCACCGACGAGGAGGGGGCCTTCGCCTTCGACGTCGAGCCGGGGCTCCTGTACCGGTTGCGCGCGATCAAGGAGGGGAATGCTCCGAGAACGGCGGCCCTGGTCACGGGGGGGGCCAGGGCGGTGCTCCGGATGTCCCCGCCGGTAAGCGTCTCGGGAATCGTCAGGCGAAGAAAGACGAAGGAGCCGGTCGAGGGAGCCACGATCACGGTCCAACTGCGAGGAGATCCGACAAACCTCGCCGAGACGAGTACGGGCCCCGACGGTCGCTACCGACTGACCGGAATGCCCCCGGAAGACCTTCGGGTCGAGTGCCGTGTCGGGGGTTCTCCTTCAACAAGCAGGTGGATCGGTTCCACCCACGCACGATCGCTACGAGCCGACTTTGAGCTCGACGATGGGTTGCCCCTGTTCGGACAGGTCACGGATGCACTGACGGGGAGACCGATTCCGAACGCCTCGGTGTCCAAGAGAGGGCAATCCACGCCAACCGATGGGGACGGGCACTACCGGATGTTCGTGGGGTGGGAGCTCGGATGGGTGATCGTGAGGGCAACGGGCTTCGTGACCGAAGCGGTGAAGGGGCCGCGGCGAGCTGGCCGGTTGGACATCGAGCTTCGCAGGGGAGGGGGCGTCAGAGGTCGTTTGGTGGACACGGAGGGCAACGGGATCCGCAAAGGCCAGGTCATGATCCGCTCCTGGCAGGGCGGACTGTCGGTTGTCGAGGCTGACCAGGACGGGCGGTTCCGATCAGACGGGTACAACCCCCGGATGATCCATCTGCTGTACCTGAGGGGGAAGGGCGCGGCGGCGAGGATCTTCAAACCGGACATGCCTGTCGAGGTCGACGAGGGGTTGGATCTCGGCGACCTCGAGCTCCAGCCTGCGGGGACGATCCTGGGACGGGTCGTGGACGAGAAGGGGATCCCCTACTCCAAGTTGGAGGTCAGGATCGAGGGGCCCCTTGGAACCGAGCAGAAGTCGTCCGAGTCGGAGGAGGGGGCGAACAGAGAGGTAAGCGATCCGAAGGACTGGTCGGGAGATTATCGTGCCCAGCCGTTCCTCCACCGGAGGTACGTCACTGCCGCCGATGGCAGCTTCAGGGCCACGGGGCTCTGCGCCGGGACCTATGAGATCCGTGTATCGGAGGACGTCTACGAGTTGTTTGCTCCCTCGTCGATGGTGCAGTCCAGGATCCAGGCAGGACAAACCGTCCAAGACCTGGATGTGGTCCTGGAACGATCCGGGATCTTCACGGGGAAGGTGGTCATGTCGGATGGGTCCAGGCTTCCGGCCTTGTCCGACTTCCAGTTGATCATCTATTACCGGGACGTGGGCGACCATGCGGGGTACTATCGGATGGTTTCTTCGGCTTACTCAACGTGCCATTGACGACCATAAAGATCTGCCCAAGTAATCTACCCATGGGATGGTCGATGATGCCGGTCGAAGGCTTGAAGGTCCGCAGATCGGCACTTGAGAAGGGACGAGGTATGGACAAGACCGACCTGGACGTCGTGCTCGTCCTCTCCCCTGCCGAGGCCATCGAAGGTCGGGTGCTGGACCCGGCTGGCCAGCCGGTCTCCGAGGCAGAGGTCCGGGCCTACCCCCCTGGGTACCCCCATTGGCTGGCTTCCAGCAGCAGCGACGCCCTGGGACGGTTTCGGATCGAAGTCCCGCCGGAGTTCGTCGGTAGGATCCAGGCCTTCCGCTCCGGAGCTCCTGAAGACGCTGCGGTTGTCGAGGGCGTCCCGGCCGGGAGACACGACCTGGGGCTGGTGATCAAGTGACGGGGTGCACCGATGGATCGGAATACGCCAGGCCCCATTACGCCCAAACCCTCCGAGACTACCCTCGGCGCTGGATCTGGATCCCGAGCCAAGGAGGCTTCGATGTGGCTTCGTTCGCTCCTCATGGTCGTCCTGGTCTCCTGCACGGCGCCCTGGGCGGTCGCCCAGACCAAGCTGGTGTTTCCCGAGGGCCTGGCCAACCAGCCCGGGATCGGTTCGATCGGTGTTCTGCGAGGTCGGTCCACCGTCCCGGGGCCAAGAGCGACCCAGGCGGTGTTCGAAACCAAGAAGGGACAGAACGGGACGGTCCAGGCGATCTCATTCAGACCGATATCGCAAGCGGCAGATGGATGTCCCGCCTTCAAGGCCAAGCTCATCCTCGCCTTCAGTCATTGCCCACGAAAGGTGACAGCCCTGAGCCATGTACTGGCTGACAACCGGGGGAAGGATTTCACCGTTGTCGCGCAGGGCCAGTACGCCTTCCCGGCGGTCCCAGCCCAATACCGGAACATCTCTCCATTCGTGTTCCGGATTCCGTTCCAGAAGTCATTCACGCTCAATGAGCTCGACACGGCCATGTTCGAGCTGCACGTCCTCGAGAACGACTTGGGTGGGCCGACGCAGAACAACGGTGGTGCCGAGATCGATGCCTGGGGGCACCAACCGATCTCGGATCCGAGGTACGCCATCACCTTGTTCGGCAAGAGCTGTCCTCGAGCCGGTTACGAGAACTTCTTCATCACGGGACTCTTCGCCGTCGGCCACAACTTCCTGATGGGCAAGGATCCGGTCTCTCCCTTCGGGCCCAACACCATTCCTGTTGCGTTCATGGGAGCATCCAGGTCGAAATTCGGCGGACTGAGTCTCCCTTTCGACCTGAGCCCATTGGGTGCACCGGGGTGTTCCCTGTACGTGAGCACAGACATCCTGTTGCTCCCGTTCTGGTGGGGATCCAGCCGCAGTTGGCCCGCGATGGGGTGGTGGAACGACCAGGTCCCGTTGGACAATCGGTTGTCGGGTATGACTGTCTACTTCCAGGCCTTCAGCTTGAATTCAGTCAATCCCCTGGGTGTCACCTCTTCGAACGGCGTCGAGGTCAAGATCGGGCCCTATTACCCGACCTCGATCGGCTGGGTCTATTCCTACGAGGAGTTCGATGGCATGTGGCCGGAGCTCGGTGCGCCCAACGCGGCCGGTTGCCCGGTGTTCCAGCTCGAGCTCAAGTAATCCGGCTGGTTCGGGTCGGGGGGTCAACCGGTCCTGAGTGAGGAGCCTCGCAGCTCCTCCACCTGGCGGGTCACCGGCTGCCTTTCCATGAGATGGAACGACCACCCGTCACCGCCGACCCCCCTGCACGGGTGGGTGCCGGGAGAATGAGGGATCGCGGAGATCAGTACCTCCGCTGACGCATCACCATCGAGAGCTTCTCGGTTTCGGCGATGAGGGTCCGGGCCTCCTGATCGTCGAGGGTTCCCTGGGCCTCGAACCAGCCGATCACAAGGCGGGAGAGCTCCACGCGTAGAGCCTGGCCGGCATCGGAGGCGTCGTTGGTTGCGGGGAGGTTGGCCTTCATGGTCCACAGGGTCTTGTCGCCGGACGTCGAGACGACCAGGCCGGGACGGAGGAGCTCCCCGGGAACGACGACCCTCGACGAGGACGACTGTGCAGGTAGCTTGCCCTGCAGCTTTTCCGCCAGCGCAGGGGGGAGCCTCAGCGGGCCTTCCTGCTTCTCCATGGGGAGGGGCCTGGCCCCGCCCGTCCGCTCCAGCTCGGCGATCTCGTGTTGGAACACGCGGTTCTGGACCTGCTGGACCTTCTCGATCTCCGGCAACCAGGCGACCAGGATCGATACGAGACCCGGCCGGTGCTCGAGAGCGATGAATCGGTCCCGCGGGTTGAGGCTCAGGTTCCGGAAGAGCAGCCGGGCCCGGATCAAACCTGGTTCCTGGATGACGGTCCGGGGCCAGTCCCTGGTCGTGCGCGGCAATCCTAGCCAGTCCGCGTCCAACCCGGGCAACGTCGGTTCAGACGTGGAAGCTGCTCCACTCGTGGCCAAGGAGAACGGCGCCGATGCACGGGATCCCGTTGTCGCCCCTTCGGGGAGCTCCCGACCCGTCTCGCTCGCGGATACCCCCGGGTCCGATCGCGTGAGGTCGGCGTCCCGATCCGTGGCGGGTTGTTCCGGCACCGTTGTGGGGGTCCGGTCCGCGTCGATGAGCAAGGTCGAGCCGATGGCCAACAACAGGACCAGGGTCGCCAACGCGAGCTGAGGGCGGGAGGGGAGCGCTCGGGCTCGGGCTGCCCTTGGTCTCCGCTCGGGTCCGGGGCTGTGCTCGGTCGCTGCCATGCCTTCCGGCATCATAACGACTCGGTCCCCCACGGAGGCTGGGCCGAACCGAGCGGCCCGGACTAGGATGCGCGGTCCCCGCTCGACCTCGGGGACCCGGATGCACCCAAACGATCCCGACGACCACGAGCAGGATGCGGACGAGGACGAGGCCGGGATCTCGGCCTCGGGGGTCGGGGCCGGGCTCTTCGGCATGTTCCTCGTCGGGGCCTGCGAGCTGGACACGTACTCGCTCCTCGCGATCGGGGGCTGCATCGCCACGCTGCTGTACCAGTGCGCCGGGGCGATCCGGGCGCGGATCGTCGCGATGGACGGGACCGGCCCGATCGCACGGATCCTGTCGCCGGCGATCCTCCTGGCCGCGGTCGGCGCGTCGATCCTGCTGCGCAGGCAGATGATCGAGGGGAGCCTCCGGCAGGGGGACCGCATCGCCGAGGCGATCGGGCGCTACGAGCAGGACGTCGGCGAAATCCCTCGCAGTCTGGACGCGCTCGAGCAGCGCTACCCGGACACGGTGCACGGCCCCAAGCTGTTGTTCTCGAGCTGGTGGTACTTCCCCAAGGAGCGCCTGCATCCCGGCCTGGGCTTCGAGCTCAGCTTCAGGACTGCCTCCGGCCTGGTCAGTGAGCGCTGGGTGCGGGACGCGGCCGGCCCCTGGCGCAAGGTCAAGGGCATGTGAGTCGCGACGGAATCCCGGTGACGCCGGCCGGGGTTTCCGGTTGAGGCCCGGGAGGGAGGGCCCACCCGGGCCGTCAGGAGGACCGTGATGAACGAGCAGCGCGTCGCCGAGCACTACCGGAGGGGGACCCTGGCCGCAGACCTGCGCCGGGCCGTGGACCTGGCCGTGCCGGATCGGCAGGGCCGGCCGCTGCAGCCGGCCGACCTGGCCCCGGTCGACGAGTTCCACGTCGGGGGGCGGGAGGCCAGCCTGCACTTCCTGCCCAAGCTGGGGCTCTGGCCCGACATGCGGGTCCTCGACGTCGGCGCCGGGATCGGCGGGGCGGCGCGCCACGTCGCCGGAGAGCTCGGGCGCCGAGGTCACCGGCATCGACCTGACGCCGGAGCACTGCGAGGTCGCGACGATGCTCGCGGCCGAGCTGGGGCTCGGGGACCGGGCCCGCTTCATCGAGGCCAGCGCGACCGACCTGCCGTTCGAGGCGGAGCGCTTCGACGCCGCCTACATGATGCACGTCGGCATGAACGTCGCCGACAAGGCCGCGATGTACCGCGAGATCCACCGCGTCCTGCGCCCCGGCGCGGTGTTCGGGATCTACGACATCATGGTCGGGGCCGCGGGCGGGCCGCTCGCCTTCCCGGTGCCGTGGGCGACCGTCGCCGAGACCAGCTTCCTGGTCGACGCCGATGAAGCCTGCGCGCTCTGCGCCGAGGCCGGCTTCGTCGTCGAGGACCGCGAGGACCGGACCGAGGCCTCGCTGGCCTTCTTCTACCGGCTCGCCGCCCAGGCCGCCGACGGCCCGGTCGGCCTCCCGCCGCTCGGCCTGCACCTGCTGATGGGCCCCGACTTCGAGGTCAAGGTCCGCAACATGGTCGCCAACATCCAGCAGGGCCGCTGCGGCCCCTGGGAGCTCGTCTGCCGCAAGCCGGCCTGAGCGACGCCCCCTTTGACGAGGAACGGGTCCGGGAGCAGCATCGGTGGCCGTGCTCGTCCACTGGCTCTGGCTCCCGTACCTCGTGGCCCTGTGCGGCGTCGTCCTCGCCCGCAGGCGCCGCGCCCTCGGTCCCTTCGCGGGGTCGCTGGCGCTCGGCGCGTCGGTCAGCGCAGGGTGCCTGCTGCTGCTCGACTCCGGACCGACCTGGCTCGGAGCCTCCTATGACTGGGTCCTTCCCTGCTGCGCCTGGGCCTGGGACTCTGCTTCTTTTGCTCTTGATCACGACGGCCGCGGGCCTGCTGATCGGGGGCGTGACCGCCCTGATCGAGGTCCCGGGAGGCCTCGGTCGGCGAGCGGGCCGCCAGGCTTCCTCTCCGCTCTGGCGTCACGAGCCTCGCGCTCGTCCTCGGCATCGCCCTCCCCGTCGTCGTCCGGTTCCAGGCGATGTGGGGGCTGTCACTGGGCATGGGCAGCGCGGCCTTCGATCGCGCCGCGTGGAACGCGGATCGGGGCGCGATCGCTGGTGCATGATCGGTGACCTCGTCCAGCGCGTCGTGCCCGGGTCCCGGATCGACGAGCTGGCGGAGAGCATCGAGGGCTGTCGACGGACCCGGGCACGGCCGACGGGCGCCGTCTCGAGTGGAGGGTCCGGGGATACCTCATGTCCTCTGCGATCGTCCGGCTCGACTTCGACGCGGACGGCCGGTGCTGCGGACACCGGATCGACGTCGACGACTGAGGGCGGAGGATGTCAGGACCGCCCCGTACTCCTCGCGGGTCCCCGGGCCCGATCCCCGCGCTAGACTGCCGCCCATGGCTCGCCGCGATCCCATGCCGCCGAGCGCGACCCCCGGCCACGAGGTCGTGAGCCGGCTCGTGGACCCTGCTCCACAGGAGGTCCGTGGGTGAGGCGAACCCACCGGTGGTTCGTTGCCGCCCTGCTCGCGGTCGCCGCCGTCCTCGCGTGGACGCTCGTCTCGGTCGGGGCGCCGGAGCGGGTCACCGACCTCGAAGCGCCGACCGGAAGCCTGAGCGCCGACGGAGCGCCCGCCGACCGAGTCCCGCCCCCGGAGAGGTCGTGTCCGGGAGAGCCGCGCTGTTCCCGTCCCAGGACCCTGTGGGCGACGGCAGGCGAGCCGCCACGGTCCACGTCCGGATGCGACGACTCGACGGGCGCGTGGTCGGTGCGGCCGACGGGCGACCGCTCCCGGGGGCCGACGTGGAGCTGCTGGCGACCGAGACCGACGACGCGAGGCATGTCCTCGCGTTCGAGCTCGAGGAGCAGGCCGAGGTCGTAGGGAGGACCCGCGCGGGACCCGAGGGCCGCTTCGCGTTCGAGGTCGAGCACGGCAGGAGTGCCGCCTGCGGGCGACCCATGCCGGCTACGCCGCGAGGACGGTGTGCGATGCCTTCGGCGGGGCGGAGGTCGAGATCAGGCCGGGCGCCGGCCGTCATCACGGGCCACGTGCGGACGGCCGGGGATGGGCAGCCGGTCGCGGGGCGATCCTCGAGGTCTTGGTGCGTGAAAGGCACCTCACCCTGGGGTCGGCGAGGACGGCACCGGACGGCAGCTACCGCCTCACCGGTCTCCCGGCGCGGAGCGCCCAGGTCAGCTGCAGCAAGGACGGCAAGACGCTCCTCGGCTGGCGTGAGGTCGTGCTCCAGCCGGGACGGGAGCAGACGTTGGACTTCGTCGTCCACCCCGGCATCGAGGTCTCGGGCACCGTCACCGACCGCCTGAGCGGCAGGCCGATCATCGGTGCGACCGTGACCCAGTGGGGGAGGTCGAATGGCGGGGCCACGACCGACGGTGCGGGGCACTACTCGCTGATCACCGACGCTGCACACCCGTCCCTGTTCGTCCGGGCATCGGGCTACGTCGCCGTCCTGACCGGCGAGCTGGTGGGCTCCGAGGCCTTCGACATCTCCCTGGACCGGGGGGGCGGCGTATGTGGCCGGGTCGTCGGGCCTGACGGTCGCGGCCTGGGCGGGGCCATCGTCGCGGTCGCTCACGGGGTCTACCCGCGCATGGCCGGCCCCGACACGACCAGGAGCACGCGGACGGCGAAGGACGGGAGTTTCGAGCTCGCGGAGCTGCCCGGGTTCTCCAGGTTCGACGTCGCGTTCCGGTGCGCCGGCATGGGCACGAGGAGCTACGAGGACCTGCGCGCCCCCCCCGTGGGGGACCGGCTCGACCTCGGCGAGATCCGGCTCGTCCCCGCTGGGTCGGTCGAGGGTCGGGTCGTCGACGAGCATCACCGGCCCGCGGAGGGCGTGGTGGTCAGGCTCGTGGGCAGCAACGAGGATCGAGCGGCCTTCGCGTCGGCCACGGAGGCGCCATCCCCCGGCTCGGTCGCGGGTCCCGGAGGCCGGGAGCCGTTCTCCACTTACCACAGGTTCAGGGGCCGAGGTCGGATCACGGGCTCGGACGGTCGCTTCTGCTTCGGCGAGGTGTGTGCCGGCACCTACGTGGTCGAGGCACGTGTCCCCGGCATCGACGATCGTGGGTTCGCGGGGGACATCGTGGTCCGTGACGGTCTCCCCACCACGGACGTCATGCTGCGGGTCCGCCTGGGTGGGGCGATCGAGGGGCGCGTCACGTACGAGGGCGGCGCGGAGATGTCAGGGGGCGAGAAGGTGTCGCTCGAGATCTCGGGCCCCGGAAACAAGGCGCGGCTGGTGTGGACGATGAACGGCCGCTTCCGGCTCCAGGGCCTCCGTGAGGGTGAGGTACGGATCCTGCCGAGGTACGTTCCGGCGGGATGGTTCCTGTCCCCGGTCGAGAACGTCAAGGTCGGGAGGCAGGATCTCGAGCTCGTGATGGCGAGGTGGCCGAAGGTCTCGGGACGGGTCGTGGACCAGGACGGCAAGCTCCGCCCCTTTGCGAACCTCGTGATCAAGTCGGAGGCGGGCATCCAGCTGAAGACCGCAAAGAGTGATCGCAGCGGTCGCTTCGAGGTCATGACCCCACCGCCGGGACCGTACGAGGTCTGGGCGTGGGTGGCCGGCGACGTCCCCTTGGCCTCGAAGGCCCAGGTCGTGGTCGCCGGACAGAAGGACGTCGAGCTGGTGCTCCGATGACGCCGCTACGCAAGCTGATCCTCGGCCTCTCCGCCGCGGCCGCCCTGGTCCTCGGGTGGTGGCTCCTCACCGCGGATGATCGGGTCGGAGTCGTCACAGTCGGCGGCGGCCCGGGCGCGGCGCAGCAGGAGGACCCGGCCAGGACCGACGGGGTCGCCGACGCCTCGGCGCCCAAGGCGCAGGGCTCGGGGCGCGAGGTCCTCGACGTCCCCGACGAGGGGGCCGGAGGGAAGGACGAGAAGGCGGCCGTCCCGCTCGACCCGCGCCGGCTCGAGGGCCGGGTCGTGCGCCAAGCCGACGGCGAGGCGGTGCCCGGGGCCAAGGTCGAGCTCCTGCACCGGGACGCCGACGAGTTCTGGAATCTGGACCTCGCCTACGGCAAGCGCGTCGAGACGCTGGCCGAGACGACGACCGGCGAGGACGGGCGCTTCGGCTTCGACGTCGCGCGCGGCCGGCAACACCGGCTGCGCGCGACCAAGGAAGGCTATGCGCCGAGGACGGCCCTGAGGGCCTTCGGCGGGGCCGAGGTCGTGATCGAGCTCGGCGCGGGGGCCACGGTGTTCGGGCGGGTCAGCGACAAGGCCGACGGCCGTCCGGTCGCCGGGGCGGAGGTCAAGGTCTCCGTGCGCGGCGAGAGCGCCACGCTCGGCACGACCGAGTCCGGACCCGATGGGACCTATCGCCTCGAGGGTCTCCCGGCCGAGACCGTCTACGTCCAGTGCACGGCCGCAGGCTTCGGCGAGCAGGTCTGGAACAAGCTCGACATCGAGCCGGGCAAGGAGCACCGGGTCGACCTCGAGCTCGACAAGGGGCGCCTCCTGATCGGCACGGTGACCGACGCGACGACGGGCAAGCCGGTGCCAGGGGCGAGCGTCGCGCGGTCCTGGACCTTCCGCGACGACGTCCTGACCGACGGCGCCGGGCGCTATGCGCTGGCCGTCTCGGAGCGCTCCGGCTACGTCGCCCTCCACGTCCGCGCCGAGGGCTACGTCGAGCAGGTCGAGCCGATCGCGGTCGGGGTCGAGCGCCTCGACGTCGTCCTGCGGCGCGGCGGCAGCGTCAAGGGCAGGGTCGTCGACGGCAGCGGGGCCGCCATCGCGGGGGCCTACGTCGCGGCGGGGGCCTCCTACACCGCCCGGCAGGGGATCGGCAACACCGACTGGATCCGCGCCGAGGTCGACCGCAACGGCTTCTTCGAGGCCGACGGCCTGGACCCGATGCACGTCTACTCGCTGTACATGCGCGCGCCGGGACGCGGCACCAAGGTCTACATCCTCCCGCGGAGGCTCGCGGCGGGCGAGGTGCTCGACGTCGGGGACCTGCGGCTGCTGGCCGCCGGCGGGGTCGAGGGCCGCGTCGTCGACGACGAGGGGCAGCCCGTCGCCGGCATGGAGGTCAGCCTCGCGGGCCACAACGCCGACGCCGACCGGCTGCTCCAGGGCACCACGGCGGCCCCGCTCGGCGAGGGCAGGGACAACCGGCACGTCTACCAGTTCGAGATGCGGGACTCGCGGTCCGCGGCCGACGGCAGCTTCCGCTTCACCGGCGTCGCGGCCGGCACCTACGAGCTGCGGATCAACCGGCGGGGTGGCGACCCGATCGAGCTCTCCGGCGTCGAGGTCCGGGACGGCGAGGTCACCGAGGGCCTCGTGCTCCGCCTCGTCGTCGGCCTCACGATCGAGGGACGGGTCGTGCGCGCCGACGGGCAACCCCTGCCCAAGGACACCTGGATGATGGTCATGGCCAACGGGCCCGGGCAGTACCAGCAGGGCGAGTACAGGTCGGACGGGACGTTCCGGTTCGAGAGCATGAAGGAGGGCCTGGTCACCGTCAGCGTGCTCAAGCCCCCCGAGGGCTTCGCCGCCAGGCCGGCCCGCAACGTCGCGGCCGGCGCCAAGGACGTCGAGATCGTCCTCGTGCGCGCCGCCGAGGTCAGCGGCAAGGTCGTCGACGCCGACGGCAAGCCCGTGGCCGGGGCCTTCGTCAGCGCCATGGCCAAGGGTGGCCCGTCACAGGCCCTCGTCCACAGGACCGACGCCGAGGGTCGCTTCTCGATCGAGGTCCTGCCGGACTTCGTGGGCCGGATCACGGTCAGCATGCCCAACCAGCCGATGCGTCAGGGCCATGCCGACGACGTCCCGGCCGGCCGCCAGGACATCGAGGTCGTGCTGAAGTGACGCCGATGCTCTGACTGCTGTGCAAGCTCGTGGAGGCCGCGTGGCGGCCGTTCCGGAAGCGCCCGAAGGGGGCGGGCGACGGGGTCAGCCCTTCCCGTCCTCGGCGATCCGACGCAGGGTCGCGACGTGGGCCTCGAACGCACGGCGACCCTTCGCCGCGAGGCGATAGCTCGTCCGCGGACGGCGATCGACGAACTCCTTCCTGACCGTGACGTAGCCGGCCTCCTCGAGCCGGCGCAGGTGCTGGCCGAGGTTGCCGCGGGTCAGGCCGAGCAGGACCTCGAGCTCGGCGAAGCTGGCCTCGTCGCGGGCCATCAGGATCGCGACGGCGCCGAGCCGGGCCTGGGACAGCAGGACCGGGTCGAAGTCGGGCAGCACTGGCTCCCTCGCGCCCATCGCCGCGTCAGGCGGTCGAGGCCCCGACCGCGTCCTCGCGCGCCAGGGCGCGCACGCGGCGCTCGGCGCGCAGGCCGGGGACGAGCATGCCGAGGCCCATGACCGGGCCGAGGATGTAGCCGCTGTGGTCGGGGAAGAAGCAGGCGACGACGCTGCCGGCGAAGATGAACGCCCCGGCGACCATGAAGTCCCGGTGGTAGAGCACGCCGCTCATCCACGCCAGGACGGCGTAGACGAAGCCCCACAGCAGGAAGTGCTCGCCGCGCTCGAGCAGGCCGGTGGCGCCGCCGACGGCCGACAGCACGATGCCGGGCACGATCGTGCCGACGACGACCCAGAGGAGCTTGCGGGCCAGGACCTCGTCGGCCCCGCCGATCCGCGGCTGTCGCGCGAGGCGCCGCTCACCGACCATGCCGAGGACCGTGCCGAGGCCGATCGCGGCGATCCCGAGCACGAGGAACTCGGTCATGCGGCCGGTCGCGGCCAGCCAGTTGCCGACCGGGAACCACAGCAGCACGATCAGGCCCCAGTGCACGTCGTGGAACGAGTGGGGGTCGATGCGCCGGCGCGCGCGCTCGAGGACCTCCTCGAGGTAGCGCAGGTCGGCGGCCGCGGCGGCCCTGGCCGCCGGGCCGTGGTCCCCTGCCCGGTCGTGGCTGGCGTGCTTCATCGTCGTCCCTCCGGTCGCTCGTTTGGGGCTCGGCTCAGCCGCCCCGGACCTGGTTCAGCAGGTCCTGGATGCGCTCGTTCTTGGGGAAGCGCCGGTTGCCCTCGGTCAGGATCTCGATCGCCTTGTCGAGCTTGTCCTGCTTCTTGTAGAGCAGGCCGAGCTGGACGTAGGTCTCTGCCCAGCCGTCCTTCTGCGTCGAGGAGCGCTCCTGGATCGCCCGCGCCTTCTCGAAGCCCTCGATGGCCTTGGGCGTCATGTTCATGAACTCGGGGTACTGGCTGTACGAGAACGCGATCGAGTACTGGGACTCCCAGTGGTTGGGGTCCTTCTCGAGGATCGCGCCCCACTGGCGCATGGCCTTCATCCCGTAGATGCCGCGCTCGGGACCGTCGGGCACGGTCAGGAGCTTGGCGACGTAGGCGGAGGCCAGCTCCATGCGCCGGTCGGGGTCGTTGGGGTTCTGCTCGACCGCGTCGGCCAGCTCCTTGATCGCGTCGTCGAGCATCCCGGTCTCGCGGGCCAGCTTCCAGAACCGGGCCTGCTCGTCCTCGCTGGCCGGGTTGCCGTACTGGAACACGCGCCCGAGCAGGTCGCGGAACTCCTTCTCGCGGCGCTCCTGCTGCTCGGGCGTCAGGGCCTTCGGGGCGTCGGGGGCGGCCCCGTCGCCGGTGGCCCCGCGCTGCCCCGAGGCGTCGCTCGGGCCGCCGAGCTCTGTCCGCGAGCTGACCTGGAGCTCGAGCTCGGAGAGGCGATCGCGGATGCGGTCGAGGCCGGTCTCGAACCGCTGCTGGCCCGCGCGCAGGTCCTCGAGCGTGGTCGTGAGGTCGGTATCGGCGCGGCTCCCGATGCCGGGCTCGACCGGCGCGGGGCCGGCCCGATCGAGGGAGCGGAAGGTCGCGAAGCCGGCCAGGCCGATGCCGGTCAGCGCCAGGACGTAGAGCGGGGCGAGCGAGCGGGACGGATCCATCTGGGTGCCTCCTGGGGGGTGGTGGGAGAGTTTAGTCTGCAAAACAGACTTGTCTACGGAGTCGGGCAGGAAGTTTCCCTGCATGCGCGGGAGGGGCCCCGAGGATTCGCGATCGGGGGGTCGGTGGCGGGCATGCGAGTTGCGCTGGTGACCGCCATGCAGCCCCCGATCCCGACGACTCCGACCCTGACCCGGCAGCCGGCCGATCCCATGGTGCCCGGCCGGCCCAGGCGGCCGGACGCAGGCCCGCTCGGGTCCGCGGCCCGACGCCTCGCCCTGGTCCAGGAGCGCGACGACCGTTCCCCCGGCGAAACGAGGCGCGACGGTCCCGGTAACTCCTCGGCCGAAGTCGGGGAAGCAGGGGACCGATGACACGCGGCCGGACCCATCCCTCGACCGTGGAGCGCGGCGGCCGGACCGGCTGGCTGCCCGGGCTGCTGATCCTGCTCGGGCTCGTCGCCCTGCTCGCGACGCTGGTCATCGCCCTCGCCGGCCCGGAGCGGCCCGAGCACGACCCGATGCCGCCATCACGAAGCCCCACGTCGATGCTGGAGTCGCAGACCCCGGCATGGACCCGGCACCAGGACCTCCGATGATCGGTCGGGCCCGCGCGTAGCGACGCCCACCGACCATATGCCGCCAGTCCCGACCTTCGTCCCGGCCTCGGACCCACCGCCGCCCGCGCTGGTCTGGACGATGGTCCTCGGGTTCGCCTTCTTCGCGTCGGCCGGGGCCTGGGCGGTCCTCCGCTCGCGCGGCCGCAGCCGGCGGGCCGTGGCGAGCTGGTCGCGCTGGGCTGCGGCCTGAGGGCTGGCGATCGAGGTGCGCCGAGGCGGGCTCATGGCCCCGGTCCATCCGGTCGTCGACGTGCCGGCCCCCGCCGACGGGTCGCGCAGCATCCGCGTCGAGACCCTGTGGCTGGTGCTCCCCGAGAACGAGGCGAACACGAGGAGCCTCGTGACCCGGGCGAGCCTCCGGGACGACGGTCCCGACCTCGACGTGCTGCCCCGCCGCGGGATGTTCCGCATCGCGCAGCTGCTCGGCGCCTACGGGGACCGGCGGATCGGCGACCCGCCGTACGACGAGGCCTTCCTGCTGCACGAGCTCGCCGACGACGACCTGGAGGGTCTGCTCGACGCCGAGGGTCGCGCCCTCCACCTCGCCTGGCCGACCTGGCGGCTGCACCGCGCGCGCGGCCGCCTCGCGATCCTGCGGCACGAGGTCTGCACCGACCCGGCCGAGCTCGAGGCGATGGTCGCCCTGCTCGGCCGGCGCGCCTGACCCGAGCGGGTCCTGCCGGAGGCCCCGGCCCCTAGAAGTGGAAGCCGATCAGCAGGGCGCCCTGGTAGTAGCTCGGGTCGGCCTCGCTGTTGAACAGGCTGGCCTTGTCGGCGAAGGCGGCCCGCAGGTCGAAGCCGATGCCGACGTTGTCGCTGACCATGATCTCCATGCCGCCGTGGAGGTAGCCGCCGAGCGTCGTGTCGTTGTCGTCGGTCGTGACGTTGGTCACGGTCTCCCGGGCCTCGACGTAGGTCATGATCGCGTTGACGCCGGCGCCGGCGAAGAACACGAACCCGCCCTCGGGGATGCCGAACTCGACGCGGCCGCCGGCGAAGAACTCGTACAGCCGCACGTCGGTGTCGAGGGTGATCGAGCCCGCCTGGACGTCCTCGCTCGTGAACGATGTCAGGACGCCGAGCTCGATGCCGATCGGCATGTGCTTGAGCATGAACGAGGCCTCGGCCCCGGCCATGAGCTGCTGGTCGAGGTTGCTCTGCCAGTCCTGGTCGTCGCTCATCGCGCGGGCGCCGAGCAGGACGCCGAGGTTGACGCTGCGCTTGGACTTGGACTGCCGGAACGCCGCCGGCTCGCTCCACTCGCGCCAGTCGGCCTCGCTCCACTCGTAGCCGGTCTCGGGGTCGATGCCGAGGCCGAGGCCCCTGAGCTCGAGGCCGAGCGGGACCGGAGCCAGGGCCGAGGTCTCGCTCGGCGTGGCCGCGGCCACCTGGACCGCGACGGCCTCCGGGGCCGCCGGCGCGTCGGTGACCGACACCTCGTGGGGGATGCGGATGGACCCGCAGGACGCGAGGGCCGCGAGGCCCGCGAGAGAGAGGATGCTGCGCATGTTCCGAACTCCTGGACCCGGTGACATGGGGTGGACTTCGGAGGCGGATCTTCCCAGAAAGGGGGAGAAGGATCCAGGAAGCGTGAGCCCTGACGGCGAGAGCGTGCTCAGCCGCGTCGGTTGGCGGCGAGCCAGTCCTCGAACTCGCCGAGCTCCTCGAGGACGGTGACCCCGGGCGTCCTGCGCCGGTGGCTGACCGCGCCGCGGCCCCCGACGACCAGCGCGACGTCCGACGGCAGCCGGGCCGCGAGCTCGGCGAGGACGCGATCGCTGGCCGGGCCTCCCGACGAGCTCGACACCGACAGGCAGACCGCGACGCAGCCGCTCTCGGCCGCCGCGGCGACGAGGTCGTCGAGGGGCGTGCCGGTCCCGATGACGAGGGCTCGGTACCCGGCCAGGGCCGCGAGCGTCGCCGCCATCTGCATGCCGAGCGAGTGGCCCTCACCCTCGAGCGTCGTGAACAGGAGGGTCGGGCCGTCGCCGGGCGGCAGGCGCAGCCGCTGCGCCCTCAGCAGGTCCTCGAGGACCTCGGAGGCAAGGTGCTCGTGGCGCACGTCGATCCTGCCCTCGGACCAGTCCCGGCCGATCCGCCACAGCAGGGGCGCGACCCGGTCGTGGACGAGGGCGCGCAGGCCGATCGCCCGGGCCGTGTGGCGCAGCTCGCGGACGAGGCCCTCGCGGTCGTACGCGGCGACGGCGGCCAGGACCCGGTCCTCGAAGGCAGGGTCGCGCGCCCGCTCGCCGGGCCGGGCCCCGGCCAGCATGCGCTCGAGCTCGTCGGGGGTGGCCTGCACGGCCTCGGCCGTCCGGCTGCCCTGGGCGATGGCCTCGTGGACCCGGCGCAGCCACTCGGCCTGCTCCGGGCGGTAGCGGCGGTGGCCCGAGGGCAGCCTGATCGAGGCCGGCCGGCCGTAGCGGCGCTCCCAGACCCGGATCGTGTCGGGGCTCAGGCCGGCCCGCTCGGCCAGCTGCCCGATCGACAGCAGCTCCCCGCCCTCTGTGTCCACGCGGTCCATCTCGCGGGGGTTCGTTCCCCCGGGCCCAGAGGATTCCGGATTGTCCGGATCAGGACCTGGACATCAAGGCGTGGGCCCGGCCCCGTGGGGGGCCGGGAGGGCCCGGCGCCTCAGTGGCAGTCGACGACCAGGGTGTTGCTGGTCGCGAGCGAGATGCCGTGGGTGTCGATCTTGACCGTGGCCATCTGGACCCAGCCGGTCAGCGGGGTCGTGGCCGGGACGGCCAGGCGCAGCGAGGTCGCGCCCTTGTCGTCGGTCAGGGACACGCCGACCCAGACCGGCTGCGTGAACAGGACGCAGCCCGCGCCGAACGACGCGGTGTCGGCCTTGGCCGAGATCAGGCTGACGGCGAAGGCCTTGGCCGAGGCGGCCGCGAGCCCGAAGTCGATGAGGTGGGCGTTGCCCTCGAGCTTGCTGGCGCCGTTCAGCGTCCCGCCTTCCTTGCAGCTCGTCTTGTCGAGCTTGATCGTGCAGGTCGTGGCCGGCTGGTCGGGCACGAAGGTCATCGACAGGTTGCCGAAGGCCTCGGCAACGACCGTCGCGCTCGACGCGTCGGCCTGGGCCAGCGTGCGGATCCGGATCTCGAGGCCGGCCGAGCCGACCTCGAGGCCGGGGATGTCCTTGAACCAGGCCTTGCCGTCGGCCGGCGCCGTGAAGTTGACGTTGCCGACGTCGACCTTGGCCTCGGCCTTGCCGTTGCCGCCGACGCGCCCGATGTAGGTCAGCTTGAGCGTGCCGGTCGTGGCCGTCGACGCGCCGAGCTTCCACACCAGCTCGTGCGGGCTGATCGTCTCGCCCCGGTTGCCGGGCTGGGCCCAGGCCGAGTCCGTGACCGAGGCCATGCGCGTGCCGGCCAGGGTGTTGGTCCAGTGGGCCGCCAGCGACGTCGAGTAGGCCTTGCGCCCCTCGAGACCGACCCCGTCCATCGCGGTCAGGTACTTCGAGTTGACGATCGCGGTCTGGTCCGGGAGGGAGTCCTTGAGCTTGTTGGCGACGACGCCGAACTCGCCCTTGGTCGTCAGGCCCGAGGTGAGCTGGGCCGAGAGGGGAGTCGCGACTGCGAAGGCGGCCAGGAGGGGGAGGAGTCGCTGCATGGGGGAGCCTCGGGGAAAAGGGGACAGCGAAACCCTCGCAGATACCGGGTCCGCCCGCAAGCGCCCCGGCGGCCTCCAGGGACCCCAGGGCGGGGATCTGACACGGCACGGAGCCCGGGGCCAGGATCCTGGCCCCGGGCCGGGTCGTCACTGGCAGTCGATCTTGAGCGTGTTGCTCGTCGCGACCGACCACTTGTTGCTGGCATAGGAGAAGCTCGCCAGCTGGGCGTAGGCCGTCAGGGCCTTGGTCGCCGGGACGCCGTAGCGCGCCGTGGCGTTGCCCTTGTCGTCGGTCATCGAGAAGCCGGCCCACCAGGGCGTCGTGAACATCACGCAGCTGCCGGTGCCGATCTTGGCCGTGTCGGCCTTGGGCGAGACGAAGGTGATCGCCCAGGCCTTGGCCGGGCCACCGGTCAGGTTGAGCGCGATCGCGTGGATACGGCCCGAGAGCGTCGAGGTGCCGGCCAGGGTGCCACCCTCCTTGCAGCTCGCCGTGTCGCTCGTGATCGTGCACTTGGTCGCCTGGATGTCGGGCACGAACGAGATCGCCAGGCTGCCGGAGGCCCAGGCGTTCTCCTTGCTGCTCGAGGCGTCGGCCGTGCAGTCGGACGAGATCGAGATCGCCACGCCGGCGCTCCCGACCTTGACGGCCTTGAACTCCTGCGAGGCCCACTTGCCGTCGGCCTTGCCGGAGAACGAGTTGCTGCCGAAGGTCACCTTGCAGCCGCCGGTGCCGCCGTTGGCCGAGACGCGGCCGAAGTAGCTGACCCGGACCGTGCCGGTGACGTCCGTCTTGGACGTGATCGTCCAGGTCAGGTCGTGGGGGCTCGAGGTCCCGGCCTTGGAGCCGGCCATGGCCGAGGCGCTGTCGTGGACCGAGGCCGAGGCCATCGGGCTCCACCAGTTCGAGGCGCCGTGGCGCGCCGAGGTCGAGGCGATCGCGTTCCAGCTGCGGTAGCTGGTGCCGTCGAACGCGTGGAGGTTGAGCCCCATGGGGCCGACGGCGGTCTTGTCGGGGACGTCCTTCGTCACCTTGTTGGCGGCGACGCCGTAGGCGCCGCTGGTGACCATCGCCGAGCCGAGCTGGGCCTGGAGCCCGGTCGTGATGGCCAGGGCCGAGACGAGAGGCAGGATGAGCTTCATGGTCCTTCCTGTGCGAAGAAGTGGAGACCCGTCCGGGCAGAGATCACCGGGCGGAGGGATGCCGGAGGGAGGTGTCCGAGGTGGATGCCTGATCCTTCCTGCGGCAAACAGGTTAGCCCGGAGCCTCCGGGTGGGGACGTAGGGCACCCGAGACTTTGTAACTTGGACAGATATGATCGCCCCGGGCGGCCGCGTGAGCCCTGGACCGCCGCTGACCGGCCCTGGGGGAGACGTGGAAGCCCTGCTCGAGGACCTGAACGAGGCGCAGCGCGCCGCCGTGACCCATGGCAACGGCCCACTTTTGGTCGTCGCCGGGGCCGGGTCAGGCAAGACCCGTGTCATCACGCGGCGGATCGCCTGGCTCGTTGCCCACGGCACCCGCGAGGGCGAGGTCCTCGGCCTGACCTTCACCAACAAGGCCGCGCGGGAGATGGCCGAGCGGGTCGAGGCCCTGCTGCCGGGGACCTGGGTGCGGCTGTCGACGTTCCACTCGGCCTGCGCGCGCTTCCTGCGCCGCTCGGGCCAGCGCATAGGATACGACCCCGACTTCTCGATCAAGGACGTCCAGGACCGCAACGCCCTGATCAAGCAGGTCATGGCCGAGCTGGGGATCCCGGTCGCCCAGCTCAAGCCGTCCCTGGTCGGCAACCGGATCAGCTGGCTCAAGAACCAGGGTCACCGCGCCGACGACCCCGCGCTCCCGCGGGACGACTGGCTCGAGGAGCAGGTCGCGCGGATCTACCCGCGCTACCAGGAGGCCATGCGCGCGATGAACGCGATGGACTTCGACGACCTCCTGCTCGAGTTCCTGTACGTCCTCGAGCAGCACCCCGACGAGCGGGAGGCGTGGCGCCGGCGCTTCCGCCACGTCCTCGTCGACGAGTTCCAGGACACCAACCGGATCCAGTACCGGATGCTCAAGCTCCTCGTCGGGGAGGACCGCAACCTCTGCGTCGTCGGCGACCCCGACCAGAGCATCTACCGCTTCCGCGGGGCCGAGGTCGGCAACATCCTCGACTTCCCCGAGGACTTCCCGGACGCCAAGGTCGTGCTGCTCGAGGAGAACTACCGCTCGACCTCGACGATCCTCGAGCTGGCCCAGCAGGTCATCGCCCACAACCGCCTGCGGCACGAGAAGGTCCTGCGCCCGACCCTGGGCCCCGGCGAGCCGGTCCGGGTCCACCGGCTCGAGACCGGGCGCGAGGAGCTCGCGCTGGCCGTCCGCCACGCCCGCCGGCTCGTCGACGAGGGCGTCGAGCCGAGCTCGATCGCCGTCTTCTACCGCAGCCGCTTCCTGTCGCGCGGCCTCGAGGAGGCGTTCCGGCGCGCCGGCCTGCCGTTCCAGATCGTCGGCGACCTGTCGTTCTACGAGCGCAAGGAGATCAAGGACCTCGTGGCCTTCCTGCAGGTCCTGGCCAACCCCCGTGACCGCCTGTCGCTGAGCCGGATCCTCAACGTCCCGACGCGCGGCATCGGCAAGAAGAGCGAGGAGCTGTTCTTCGACCAGGCCCGGCGGCTCGGGATGGCCCCGGTCGAGCTCCTGCGCAGCGGCAAGGAGGTCGAGGGCGCGCGCGGCAAGGCCAGGAAGGGCTTCAAGGAGCTCGGCGAGCTCCTGGCCGAGGCCGAGGAGCCGGCGCTGGTCTCGGTCGAGCGCACGCTCAAGCTCTTCCTCGAGCGGACGGGCTACCTCGACTGGCTCGCCGACACCGGTGGGCGCGGCGACGTGGACCGCGAGGAGAACGTCAAGGAGCTCCTGCTGCACGCGCGCCACTTCGACCGCGAGGCCGGCGACGACCCGGGCTCGGGCATCGAGGACATGGGCGCCGTGCCGCTGTTCCTGGCCCAGGTCAGCCTCGCCTCCGACCGGCCCCGCGGCGAGGGCCGGGCCGAGGGCGTGCAGCTCATGACCGTGCACGCGGCCAAGGGCCTCGAGTTCGACCACGTCCACGTCGTCGGCCTCGAGGAGGGCCTGTTCCCGCACTCGCTGTCGCTCGGGACCGACGCCGAGCTCGAGGAGGAGCGCCGGCTGTTCTACGTCGCGGCGACGCGCGCCCGCCGGGAGCTCGTGCTGAGCCTGGCGACGCTGCGCGAGAGCTACGAGGGCGGCTGGCGGGCCAACACGGCCTCGCGGTTCCTCGACGAGGCCGGCCTCGAGGCCGCCCCGCGCGACGGGCGCCGGGCCCCGGGCGCGGCGGGCCGCCCGTTCGAGGTCGTCGACGAACCCGCTTGGGAGGAGCCTGTGCTCCGCTACGATGCCCCGCCCGGCACCGGCGGGGACGAGGAGCGGGCCTGCGCCGACTTCCACGAGGGCGAGCGCGTCCACCACGAGGCCTTCGGCGAGGGCACGGTGCTCCGGGCCTTCGGCGAGGGCCCGAGCGCCAAGGTGCAGGTCCTGTTTCCGTCCGGCGTCCGCACCCTGCTGATCGAGTACGCGGCCCTGCAACGAGTGGAGGAGCATTGAGCGGCGAGGCCTACCTCGAGGAGATCCGGACCGTGCTGGAGCGGGCCGCCGCGACCCTCGACGAGGCGGGGCGGCGCGCGCTGCTCGACCGCGTGCGCGCGCTGACGCGGGAGCCCGAGGAGGAGGCCGCGGCCACCGCGGGCCCGCGGGTCGAGGACTTCCCCGGGCGCTTCGGGATCATCGGCGACTGCCCGGCCATGCAGGCCGTCTACGAGCTCATCGCCAAGCTCGCGCCCAGCGACTACCCGGTGCTGATCACCGGGGAGAGCGGGACCGGCAAGGAGCTCGTGGCCCGCGCGATCCACGAGCAGAGCCGGCGCAAGGCCCGGGTGTTCCTGTCCGAGAACTGCGCGGCGATCCCCGAGACCCTGCTCGAGTCGATCCTGTTCGGGCACAGGAAGGGCTCGTTCACCGGCGCCCACCGCGACAACCCCGGTCACTTCGTAGCGGCCGACAAGGGCACGCTGTTCCTCGACGAGCTCGGCGACATGCCCCTGGTCATGCAGGGCAAGCTCCTGCGCGTGCTGCAGGACGGCGAGGTCCGGCCCGTCGGGGGCGACAAGACGATCCGGGTCGACGTCCGCCTCGTCGCCGCGACCAACCGCGACCTCGACGTCCTCGTGCGCGAGAAGCGCTTCCGGGAGGACCTCTACTACCGCCTCAACGTCCTGCAGATCCAGCTCCCGCCCCTGCGCGAGCGCGGCGACGACGTGCTGGTCCTGGCCGACTGGTTCCTGCAGCGCTCGGCGGCGGAGTCCGGCCGCGCCCACGTCCTCGGCGCCGATGCCAAGGAGCTCCTGCGCGGACAGCCCTGGCCGGGCAACGTGCGCCAGCTCGAGAACGCGATCCGGCGCGCAGTCGCCCTCGCCGAGGGGGAGGAAATCGGCACCCGGGACCTGAGCCTCGCCCCCGGCTCGACGTAGAATCGCCGTCCCGCGCGCGTGCCGGCCGCCCCGCCCGCCGCGCTCCGCCCGAACCCCGCATGACCGTGACCCCGTCCTCCAGGCCCCTCCGCGCCTGCCTCGCCGTCCTGACCGCGGTCCTGCTCCTCCTCGGAGGGGCCTGCGGGCCCAAGCCGGTCCGCCCGCCGCAGATCGAGACCGCCCTGGCCCTGGCCAAGCGCGGGCAGCTCGACGAGGCCCGCGCCGCGCTGGCCGCGGCGAGGCGCCTGCCGTCGGCCGAGACCTTCGCCAAGGACCTCGACATCGCCGACCAGCACGTCGCCTCCTTCGCCGAGGTCCACGCCCGCTTCGACGAGGAGCTGCGCGTCGACCTCCGGTCGATGACCCACTCGCAGCTCCAGCGCGAGTACATCATCAACAAGAAGCACCGCCTCAAGACGCGCTACGAGAAGGAGGCCTTCGACGCCCTGCTGAGCCAGTTCGACGACTGGATCGCCCGCGTCGAGCAGGCCGACGGGGGCGCGCGGCCGAAGCCGCGGGACGACGGCGCCGGGCAGGCGCCGGCCAAGGACGCCGGCGGCGAGCCCGACAAGGGCGGCGGCGAGCAGGGCGGGACCGGCGACGGCGACCGGGCGCCCGATGACGGCGGCCAGGGCAAGGCCGAGGTCGACGCCGGCCGCAACCGCGTCTCGCAGGAGCTCAGCGAGCGCGAGCTCATGGGCGACGTCACCGGCGCGATGCTGGCCGAGGTCGACCGGATGATCGAGGCCGGGCGCTTCGCCGCGGCCTTCGACAAGCTGCGCGAGGAGCTGCCGCGGGCCGGGGCCGACGCCGACCGCGTGCGCGCGCGGCTGTGGCAGGCCGAGGACGAGGCCGGCAAGAAGCTCGACGAGATCGTCGCCAAGGCGAGGAGCGAGGTCGACCACGGCCGCCTCGAGCGCGCGCTGGCGATCGTCGACATCGAGGGCCGCGGCTTCCCCCGGGAGGGCCGGTTCGGCGTCCTGCACGAGCTGGCCGCCGAGTACCGCCAGATGGTCCGGTCCGAGCGCCTGGCCAAGGTCACCGGCGAGGCCGAGCCGGGCAACCCCGTGGCCGGCGGCGACGTCGTCGAGGGCGTGCCGAGCATCGCCGAGCTGCAGAAGATGTCGATGCCCGAGCTGCGCCAGGCGCGGTCCGGGCTCCTCGTCGGCGCCCGCGAGTACGAGGCCCGGCGCGAGTTCTCCGCCGCGGTCCTGGCCTACCGCCAGGTCGCGCAGATCTGCCGTGTGCAGGCGCCCTGGCTCGTCCAGCGCTACCTCGGCCTGTCCGAGGAGATGGGGCTGCTCGCGCACACGCTCGAGGGCCTCGCCCAGGCCCTGGCCGCCTCGCCCGACAAGTTCCACCGCGTCGACCTCGGGGACGGCCGCCGCGTCGACGTGACCGGCTTCGGGGCCGAGGGCTTCGACGTCCTGACCAAGGACGGGACCGAGAAGCTGCCGCTGGCCAAGGTCAGCGACGCGGGCCTGCTCGAGCTCCTGCGCCGCTCGGTCGAGGAGCCGCGCGACCGCATGGGCGTCGCGATGCTGGCCGAGCGCGCCGGCATGCGCGACGAGGCCGAGAAGCTGCTCGCCTCGGCCGTGGCCAAGGACCCGGCGCTCAAGGGCGAGGTCGACCGCGCGATCGCGAGGCTGCGCGGCGAGGGCGAGGAGGGGGCCGAGGGCTACGTCCTCGAGAAGGGGCGCTTCGTCTCGGTCAGCTCGGTCAAGCGGCGCGAGCTGCTGGCGAAGTTCGAGAAGCGGTTCAAGGACGTCCTGACGCGCTCGACCGCCGAGGGCCGGGAGAAGGCCTACGAGAAGGTCGCGACCGAGGACGAGTTCAAGGGCTTCCTCGTCGACGGGCTGCTGGCCGAGAAGCGCCGGCTCCACACCGCGCTGACCAAGAACTCGTTCAAGGGCTCGTACAAGAAGCTCAAGGACCTCCGCGTCGAGCTCGACAAGCGGCGGGCCTTCGCCAAGGAGCTGATCTTCGACACGGTCAAGTACTTCTACCCGTACCGGCCGCCCGAGGTCAGCGGCGAGAAGTACAAGGAGTACCTCGAGGTCCAGAAGGAGGTCGACGCCCGCGTCGACGCGATCCGCGAGATCTGGGACGGCAAGGAGGTCCGCGTCACGCTGCCCGGCGCCGTCCAGGACCAGCTCGAGGACTACCGCTGGCTGACGGCCAAGCTCGAGGCGCTCGGCGAGCGCACGCCGGAGCTCGACGAGAAGCTCGAGCTCCTGGCCGCGAGCTCCGGGGCCATGGACATCCGCACCTTCGCCGTCGACGAGCGGGAGCGGAAGGACTTCGAGGAGTGGGACCGCATCGAGGCCGACAACGAGGTCATGTTCGAGAAGATGGTCACGGACAAGGTCTTCAACCGCGAGCAGTGCGAGCAGATCCGCATCACCAACGCCTACCGGCGGATGTTCGGCCACCGCCCGCTCCGCTGCGACACGCGGCTCATGGAGGCCGCGCAGGGGCACAGCGAGGAGATGAACCGGCTGGGCTACTTCTCGCACACGTCCCCGACCCCGGGCCTGACCTCGCCCGGCGACCGCATGCGCAAGGCCGGCTACCCGGGCGGCGGCGGCGAGAACATCGCGATCAACGGCAGCCCCATGGGGGCCCACACGGCCTGGATCCACAGCTCGGGCCACCACCGCAACCTGCTCAACGAGCACCACTGGGACATGGGCATCGGCGTCGTCGGCCGCTACTACACGCAGAACTTCGGCTCCGCCTCGGCGCGCTAGGGGCGATGGCCGGCCCGCAGCCGTTCCACCTCTACCGGCCGCACCCCTGGCACGGCCTCGACACCGGGGCCGCGCCCCCGGGCCGGGTCACGGCCTTCATCGAGATCACGCCCTTCGACCTCGTCAAGTACGAGCTCGACAAGGCCACCGGCTTCCTCCGCGTCGACCGCCCCCAGCCGACCTCGTCGCTGCCGCCGTGCCTCTACGGGCTGATCCCGCGCACCTACTGCGGCGAGGGCGTCCGGGCCCTGTGCCCGGGGGCCGCGCGCGCGGACGGCGACCCGCTCGACGTCTGCGTCCTGTCCGAGCGGCCGATCGCCAGGGCCGAGGTCCTGCTCCCGGTCAGGGTCGTCGGCGGCCTGCAGATGGTCGACCAGGGTGAGGCCGACGACAAGATCATCGCCGTGCTCGAGCGCGACCCGTTCTACGCCGACGTCGACGAGCTCGACCGGCTGCCGCGCCCGATGATCGAGCGCCTGCGTCACTACTTCCTGAGCTACAAGGCGCTGCCGGGGACCGAGTCCGGCGTCTCGATCGAGCGCGTCTACGGCCGCGCGCACGCCGAGGCCGTCGTCACGGCCTCGATGGACGACTACCGCAGGCTGTTCGCGTCCTGAGCGCGGGCCTCGGCCGCGTGCCGGCGGTCCCGCTCGCGGCGCGCGGCGATCGTCTCGGGCGTCGAGCGCCAGCGCGGGTGGAACCACATCCAGTCCGACGGCGCGGCGCGGACCTCGCGCTCGATGACGTCGCTCCAGGCCCGGGTCAGCCGGTCGATCTCCTCGCTCCGGTCCCCGCCGCGCCGCGGCCGGATCGGGTCCGACGAGGCCAGCACGAGGCCGCGGCCGCGGCGGTGGGCCACGACGACGAGGATCGGCGCGTCCGCCGCCAGCGCCAGGGCGGCCGGGCCGGTCGGGGTCCAGGCCGGCTGGCCGAAGAACGGCACGAAGGTGCCCGACAGGCGGCGCACGTCCTGGTCGGCGACGAGGGCGACGAAGCCGCCGCCCTGGAGCAGGCGCAGCGAGCGCCGCGGCGACTCGTCCTGCCAGATCGTCTCGAGCCCGGTGCGGCGCCGGCCGCGCTCGGCGAGGCGCTGGAGCCAGGGGTTGGAGTTGCGGCGCGCGACGGCGGCGCCCGCGTGGGGGGCCAGCTCGCGCGCGGCGTAGAGGCCGAGCGCCTCCCAGTTGCCGAGGTGGCCGGTCACGAGCACGAGGCCGCGGCCCTCGGCGAGGAGCGCGCGGCAGCGGGCCACGACCTCGTCCCCGTCGAAGAAGTCGGCCGGCAGGCGGCCGCCGTGCAGGGCCAGGAGCTCGGCCGCGAGCCGGCCGAGGTTGCGGGCCAGCGCGCGCACGACCCGGTCGCGGTCGCGGGCCGGCAGCGCGTCGCCGTACGCGAGCTCGAGGTTGGCGCGGCTCGCGCGGCCGATCCGCGGCGCCGCGAGCCAGCGGGTCAGGAACGGCAGCACCCGCGAGGTCAGCGCGAACGGCAGCCGGCTGCCGACCGCCATCGCCCCCGAGGCGAGCATCCCGACGACGAAGCGACGCGCGCGCTTCAGGTCGCGCCGGATCCCGCCCCTCCGTCGTGCCGGCCCTGGTGCGCCCGCTTCCATCGCGCGGAGCGTAGCCCGATCCTGCGCACGAAGGAACGGAGCGCGCGCTCGGGGCGGCCCAGGGCGCGGCGCTCGCGCAGGTACGCGCGCAGGAACCCGCGGCCCAGCACGGGCGCCGCGGCGGCGAGGGCCGGCGGGGCCTGCGCCGTGAGCCAGGCGTGGAGCCGGCCGAGGTCGGCGGCCTCGGCGCGCCCGCGGGCCCACGGGCGCAGGGCGCGGACGCCCTCGAGGTCGACGAGGTGGACCCGCCCGCGCGCGACCAGGAAGTTGTCGCCGCGGGCGTCGCGGAAGCGCCACCCGGTGCCGTGCAGGCGGCCGAGGGAGCGGCCGAGGTCGGCGGCGGCGGCGAGGGCCTCGCCGGGCGCGAGCGCGTCGAGGGGCCGGGCCCCGCGCAGCTCCTGGCTCAGCACGAGCGCCGTGCCGCGCCGGCCGCCGAGGAAGGCCAGCGCCCGCGGTGACGGCACGCGCCGCAGCGCGAGGCCCTCGGCCGCGAGCCAGTGGGCCAGGGCGCGGTCGGTCCGCCGGAGCTTGAGGATGCCGTCCGCCGTGCGCAGCACCGCGCCGCGGCGCCCGGCTTTGAGCGGCTCGCCGGTCGCGGCGAGGTCCTCGAGGTCGGCGCGCTCGAGGGCCAGCTCCCGGCGCTGGATCAGCCGCCCGCGCCGGCGGAACGAGCCCGAGTCGCGCAGGCAGCGGACGAGCCGCCGGGACAGCCAGGTCCGGCGCCAGCGCTCGAGGGCCCTGGGGCTCGGGTCGAGGCCGATGGGGGCGAACAGGGCCCGGCGCAGGGCCTCGTCCTCGGGCCAGGGCAGCGACAGGTACAGCGGCCGCAGCTCCCGCGGTCCGGGGCGGTGCGGCCCGCGCGCGAAGCGGGCGGCGTGCAGGTCGAGCAGGGCCAGGCCCCCGTCCTCGGCCCGGTGGAGGTTGCCGAGGTGGAGGTCGCCGTGCACGAGGCCGCCGGCGAAGGCGCGGGCCAGCAGGGCGCCGGCCGCGCCCAGGGCCTCGCGGGCGGCCCCGCGGTCCCGCGACGGGTCGCGGAGCCACGAGCCGAGGTCGCGGCCCGGGCCCAGGTCCGCGAGCCTGAGGACCTCGAGGCCCGGGCGGCGCGCGTGCCCGAGCGGCGCGGCGCAGGGCAGGCCGCGGGCGCGGGCCTCGGCCAGGCGCCGGCCCTCGGCCGCGAGGGGGGAGCCGCGCACGAGGCGCTTGAGCCGCTCCCGGAGGCCGCGGCGGCGGTCGAGCTTGAGCACCTCGGTCCCGCCCTCGCCCTCGACCCGGAGGACCATCCGGGTCGGGGACAGGTCGAGCACGCCCGGGACCGCGGGCCCCTCGCGCCCCTCGAGCCAGGCCGCGACGAAGGCGCGGAGGTCATCGGGCAGGATGTCGTCCAAGGGTTCGGTCATGCAGGACCCGCGCGCGCTTCCTGCGGGCCACGACCACGCGTAACGTAGGCCCGGGACGAAGGCGAACCGAGAGTGTGGCGCTTCCACAAGTACTTCGGCAAGGAGCTCCTGACCAACCTGGGGCTGACGTTCCTGATGCTGTTCGGGATCGCCCTCCTGTCGGTCGTGGCCCGCGGCATCGAGCACGCCTCGGGGGCCAACATCGTGTGGGCCCTCCTGATCGCCCTGCTCCTGGCGATCGACACGGTCCCGCACCTGCTCAACATCTCGCTCCTGCTGGCGACCGTCTTCACGTTCAGCCGCTCGGCCGCGGAGAACGAGATCACGGCCCTCCGCATGGCCGGGATCTCGCCGATCCGCCTCATGGGCTCGGTGCTCTTCGTCGGGGCCTTCGTCGCCGCGATCAACTGCTTCCTGATCCACAACGTCATCCCGTACGTCCACTACAAGAAGTACCGGGTCATCGAGCCGCTCGTGCAGCAGCTCCTGTCGAGCCGGGAGACGACCAACAACTCGTGGGAGATCGGCGGCAACAGCCTCCGGTGGCGGCGGTCGGACGGGAACCGCTACGAGGGCCTGATCTTCAAGAAGCCCGAGCGTGACGGCCACCGCATCGAGGGCTTCGCGGCCTACGCCGAGCGCACGACCGACCGCTCCAAGCGGATCCTGACGCTGACCCTGCACGACGTGCGGCTGTTCCGCTACGAGCGCCTCGACGACGGCGCGCTGAGCCTCGAGAACCAGGGCCTCGAGGCGCACCTCAGCCTCTCGGTCGACCTGGAGGAGCTCCTCGGCAAGAACCAGCGCGAGGAGGGCGAGAAGGACGTCTCGACGGTCCAGCTCGTCTCCGAGTACGCCCGGGGGGGCTCCAAGCGCCCCGGCTACACGAGCTGGCTGATCCACGACCGCAACTCCCGCGGCCTGGCCGGCCTGCTGTTCGCGATCGTCGGGTTCCCGATCGGCCTCCTGATGCGCCGCGCCGGCCGGGGGGCCGCCGTGGCCTTCTCCCTCCTTCCCCTCGGCCTGTACTACCTGCTGCACATCGTCGTCAACCGGGCCCTGGCCACGAGCCTCGGGGCCTCGTGGCCGGCCTACCTGCCGCTGCTCGGCCTGTTCGGGCTGGCCTGGCTCCTCCTGCACCGGGCGTACCGCCGATGAACCCGTTCCGCGGCCGGCGCCTCGACCAGTACGTGGCCTGGAACTGCCTGGGCTCCTGGCTCGTGTGCCTGCTGTTCCTGGTCGGGCTGACGATCATCTTCGACCTGATCTCCAACCTCGAGTCGATGCTCCACAACCTCGAGGTGATCCGCCAGAGCACCGGCACCGACTACGGCATCTCGACGATCTTCCGCTGGTACGGCGTCTGGACGCCGTTCCTGTTCGAGCAGATCGGCCCCTTCGTGACCGTCACGGCCGGGATGTTCGCCGTCACGCGGCTCATGGGGAACAACGAGATCGCGCCGATGCTGTTCTGCGGGCGCAGCCTGCACCGGATCATGCTCCCGGTGTTCCTGATGGGGATCGGGACGGCCGGGATCATGGTCGGCATGCGCGAGTACGTCCTGCCGGCGCTCGTCGAGGCCAAGGACGACCTGTTCTCGGTGCTCCACGAGGGCAAGGTCGAGCTCGTCGTCGAGGACCAGCTGTTCGAGCTCGTCGACGGCAACGCGCTGCTCGTCGACGTCCTGCGCCCCAAGACCGACCAGATCGAGGGCATGGTCCTGTACCTGCGCGAGCAGGGCGGCTACGTCCAGGCCTTCGTGGCCGCGAGCCACGCCCAGTTCAAGGAGCGCGGCGAGCGGGGGCCCGGCTGGTACCTGACCCACGGGCGCCGCACCGACCTCGGCACCGACGTCGGCTACGACGTCGACTTCCTGTCGACCGAGGTGCACCCGGCCCTCCACCCGAGCAGCCTGCGCAAGCTGCTCAAGGACCGCCGGGAGCTCCTCGACCTGTCGTACAGCGACCTGGCGACCCTGGTCCGCAGCCAGCCCGACCTCAAGGCCTACACGGTCTACCTGCACTACCACCTGACGTACCCCCTGGCCAACCTCGTGCTCCTGATCCTGGCCCTGCCGTTCGCGCTGCGCTTCGAGCGCGGCAGCAAGACCGAGCGCGTGTTCTTCGCCCTCGTCGTCTGCGGGGCCTACCTGATCACCGACATGGTCGCCCGCCAGCTGGGGGCCAAGGGCTTCCTCCACCCGGTCGTCGCGCCGTGGTCCCCGACCGTGCTGTTCGCCAGCCTGGGGGCCGTCATGTACGACACGGTCCGCAGTTGATGTCGGCGGCGGCCGGCCCTTTGCTCTCCGGGATGAGAACCGCCACGACCGCCCTGCTGCTCCTCGCCGCCTGCGCCTCGGGGACCGAGATCCCCGAGGGCGAGGGCCCCGGCCTGACGTCCTGGGACCGCGAGCCGCCGGCCGGGGCCGAGACCTTCGACCGGCCCGTGTGGACCGTCGGCGACCGCTTCGTCTACGACAAGGGCGGGCGGCAGACCCTCGACATCGGGGTCGTCAAGGTCGACGCGGACGGCATCGAGGCCGTCGAGCGCAGCACCGGGATGGTCTACCGGCTCGGCCCGGACCTCGACGAGCGGGCGCGGTTCTCGCGCAAGGTCGCGGCGGAGCGCCGGGAATTCCTGCCCGGGCGACCGTGGATGCACTGGCCGCTGTGGGTCGGGAAGAAGTGGAGCGCCGGGTTCCTCGACCACCTGCCCGAGGGGGCCCGCATGCTGCAGGCCCACTACACCTGCGACGCGATCGAGACCGTCGAGACCGCGGCCGGCAGCTTCCGCGCGCTCAGGATCTGGGAGGAGCTGGAGCTCGTCGGCCAGGACTACCTGGAGCGCACGTCGGTGCACTGGTACGCCCCGGAGGTCGGCTGGTTCGTGCGCCGCCTCGACGGGGGGACGCTGGTCCTGCTCGAGGAGTTCGAGCGCCAGCAAAGTGGGACGCGGCCGACCGAGGATCCGGCCGGCCGCTGAGGTCCCTGGCGGTCAGGAACCGCTCGCGTTCAGGAACTCGGCGTCGTCGAGCAGCAGGCTCTTGACGTGCTGCTTGCCGAGATACTCGGCGTGCTTGAAGCCGGTGCCGCCCTCACCCTTGAAGGCGTCCTTGACCCAGAACGTGTAGCCGTCGCTGACGAAGAAGTCGGCGATGGTCGCACCGAAGTTGGCCAGGGGGATGACGGGGACGATCCACAGCACGGCGTCGAGCCAGGGGCTCTCGGTGTACATCTTGGCGTCCCAGTCGTCGACGGTCCTCCGGAGCTGGTGCGGGCCGGCCATGCAGGAGCCGAGGCCCAGGAGCGCGCTCAACGAGAGCGCCGTCAGGAGCTTGCGCATGTGTTTCCTCCGTACGGAAAGCTTGGATCCAAACCGGATGGCCGCATGTTAGGTGGAGCAGGGGCCCGCGCAAGGAATCGCGGCCCTGCTTGCGCGGCCGAAACCCGCCTGCGACGGGACCTGCGCGCCCGTCGACCGGGCCCGTCCACCGCCGTGAGGCCCATCCGCGGCCGCGTATACGCGACCACGCGGCCACCTTTGTACCGCGAACGTCTCGCCCGCGGCGGGGCGCGGCGGCGAGCGGCGGTCGCGCGCGCCGATCAATGGCGGTCGTGCCACCCGGCCATGAGCCGCTCCTGCAGCGCGGTGTCCTTGGCCTCGGCCTCGAAGACGACCGTCTCGCCGTTCGGGCCGGCCCCGATCAGGGTCTTGGTGTAAGGCAGGTGTCCGGTCTCGCGGAAGTGCGTCATGCTCGCCTCGCTGCCGAGCACGTAGATGCGCCCGTCCTTGGGGACCTCGTAGTAGTCGGCGGCCATCGTGCCCGAGCCCATGGAGCGGGACGCGCCGGCCTCCGTCGTCGAGGAGTTCTTGCAGGCCGGGAGGCAGAGGGCGAGGAGGACGAGGATGGTCGTGAGGCGCATGATCGGGTCCTTGGCTTGCTTTTGGGCTGTCGTCGTGCCGGCCCATCACAGGCAGGGTCTTGAAGCCCCCGTGAAGGGAGTTTGAAGCGACGGTGCAGACCCGCGCCCCGGCGCCCCGGCCGTCCCGGAGCGCGCCCTCCGTCAGCGCGGCTCGAGGAACGCGCCGCGACCGTGGCCCGCCCCGGCCGGGCGCAGGACGTAGCGGCGCTCGATCGACGCCAGCACCGGTGCGAGGTCGGGGTTGTCGGCGAGGTAGGCCCTGGCCTTGTCCGTCAGGAACACCGGCCCGTCCGCGCGCATCCGCGCGAGGATCGGGGGGATCTCCTCCTCGGCGAGGCGGAGCCACACGCTCGGGGGGTTCGAGCCGTCGCCGCGCCAGGTCAGGTGCCCAGTTGGCCAGCGGCTGCGAGGCGAGCCCCTGGTCGCGCTTCAGGTGCAGGTGCACGACGCCGTCGACGCAGAGCACCGTCGTCCCCGCCGGCACGGTCCGCGCCAGCTCCGCAGCGACGACCCAGGGCGCGTCGGGGTTGCGGCCCCAGGCGCGGGCCTCCGCGACGCCGACGACGGCCTGCGCGGCGGCCAGCGCGCACAGGGCCGGGCCGAGGGACCGCGGCCGGGGCGGGGCCCCGCCCGCCTCGTCGCGGGCGACGCGGTCGAGCAGGACGAGCCCGAGCGGGAGCAGGGCGAGGTAGTGCGCGCCGCGCTCGTGCACGGGCCAGAAGCCGAACAGCCCGACGTGCGCGAGCCAGCCGACGGCGAGGACGCCGAAGCGGCGTCGGTCCCGCGCGCGGACGAGCTGCACGCCGACCGCGAGCCAGTGCCCCGAAGGCCGGGAGCAGGACCTCCCCCGGCAGGTAGTCGAGCCACCACGTGAGCCCGCGCCACTCCCAAAGGGACAGGGCGAAGGCGAGGCTCGTGTCCTGGCCGAAGGCCGCGCCGCCCGAGGCGGCCTTGACGGCCGGCTCGACGAGGAGCTTGAACAGGACCGTCGGGCCGAACAGCAGCAGGAGGCGCAGGAGCTCCGCGGCCCCGAGGGGCCGGAGCAGGCCGCCGGCCCAGTGCAGGCGGACGAGCAGGGCCAGGGCCGGGCACAGGAGCAGGAACGACGAGTGGCTCGCGTAGGCCAGCACGACCGCGGCCCCGGCCGGCAGCCAGGGCCACAGCCGCAGGCCGGCCAGCGCGCGGTCGAGGGTCCACAGCACGACCGTGGCCCAGAACAGGTGCCAGGCGTGGTTCTCGACCTGGGTCGAGAAGAACAGCACCGACGGCGCCGTCGCCAGGAGCAGGGCCGTGGGCAGCGGGGGCCAGCGGCCGCGGAAGGTCCGGGCCGTGGCCAGCAGGTGGTAGAGCACGGCGACCGCCCCGGCCCCGGCCAGGGCCGAGAACGCGAAGCAGGCCGTGCGCGGCTCGACGCCGACGAGCCCCGCGAGCCCGACGAAGCCCCACAGGCTCGGCAGGTACGCGAGGTGGTGGTACCAGAGCTTGCCGTCGAGCACGTAGTCGACGTACGTGATCCCGTCGCCGTACGGGTGTCGCTGGAGCAGCAGCAGGTAGGCGGCGGCCACGGCGAGCCAGAGGCCCAGCGCCCGCGCCCCGGCGGGGCGCCGGGTCGTGGTGGGGCCGGTCGGGTTCGCGGCTTCGTTTCCCAAGCGGCGCGGGCTCAGTCGCCCCGGTGGATGTGCCAGGGGTCGGCCTGGCAGGTCGGCATGACGAGGATGTCGTCGATGTTGACGTGGGGGGGCCGCGTCGCCGCGAACAGGATGCACTCGGCGACGTCCTCGCCCGCGAGGGGCCGGATGTCGTCGTAGACCCGGTCGGCGCGGTCCCGGTCGCCGGAGAAGCGGACGAGGCTGAACTCGGTCTCGACGAGGCCGGGGTCGACGCTGGTCACCCGGATGCCCTTGCCGAGGGTCTCGAGCCGCAGCGCCCGGCAGATGGCCTCGAGGCCGCGTTTGGTCGCGCAGTAGATCGAGCCCTTGGCGTACGGCAGGCGGCCCGCGACCGAGCCGACCATGACGACGTGGCCCGAGCCCCGCTCGAGCATCGCCGGGAGCAGGGCCTGGGTCACGTGGAGCACGCCGAAGACGTTGGTCTCGACCATCTCGCGCCACGCCGTGCCCTCGGCGTCGGCGATGGTCTCGACCCCACGGGCCAGGCCGGCGTTGTTGACGAGGACGTCGGGGACGCCGAGCGCGGCGCGCATCGCCCCGACGAAGGCCTGCACCGACCCGCGGTCGGTGACGTCGAGCGCCGCGTGGAACGTCCGAGGCGCCCCGGCCGCGGCGAGCTCGGGCACGAGCTCGGCGAGCCGGTCGGCGCGGCGGGCGCCGACGGCGACCTCGAAGCCCTCGCGGGCGAAGGCCAAGGCCGCGGCCCGTCCGATCCCGGACGAGGCCCCGGTCACGAGCACCGACCTGGAGCGATCGCTCATGGCGTCTTTGTACCTCCGGTCCCCCGGCAGGGCAGCCCAAACCCGAGGCCCTTGCCCGCCTCGCCGGGCCGGGGGATCCTGGGCGCGTGGCCGCCCTCGCGATCCTCGCCCTGCTCGCCTCCCTGCAGGGGCCGGTGCCGGTGCTCCGGCCCGCGCCGCTGATCCGACCCGCGCGGCCGGTCGTCGCGCCGGAGGCCGGCTTCCACCGCGGGGTCTGCTGGGTCGGCGGCGACGAGGAGACCGAGCTGCGCCGCCTGCGCGAGCTCGGCGTGGACTGGATCTCGGTCACCCCGTTCGGGTACGGCCACCCCGGCCGCGGCCTCGTGCCGGAGAGCTACCGGGCGAGCCGGCACCGCGGCGAGAGCCTCGACGACGTGCGCCGGGTCACGCGCAGGGCGCGGGCCCTCGGCCTCAAGGTCATGATCAAGCCGCACCTGTGGGTGTTCCACCGCGACGGGTTCTGGCGCGGCGAGATCACGTATCAGCGCGACGAGGACTGGCAGGCGTGGTTCCACGCCTACGGGACCTTCCTCGAGCCCTTCGTGCGGATGGCGGCCGAGGAGGGGGCCGAGGCCTTCTGCGTCGGCACCGAGCTCGCGGGCACGGTCGGCCAGGTCGAGCGCTGGACCGGCATGATCCGCCGGATCCGGGCCATCTATCCCGGCCGGCTGACCTACGCGGCCAACTGGTACAAGGAGTTCGAGGAGGTCGGGTTCTGGGGTGAGCTCGACTGGGTCGGCGTGCAGGGCTACTTCCCCCTCGTCGACTTCGACGACCGCAACCCGAGCCACGCCGAGCTCGTCGCCGGGTGGCGGCCCTGGCTCGACAAGCTCGACGCGCTCAGCAAGCGGGTCGGGCGGAAGGTCCTGTTCACCGAGATCGGCTACAAGCCGGTCACCGGGACGACGCACAAGCCCTGGGAGTGGCGGAGCGGCAGCCCCTTCGACGCCGACGCCCAGGCCGAGGCCTGGGGCGGGTTCTTCGACGCGATCCGCGGCCGGGACAGCATCTCCGGCAGCTACGTGTGGAAGTGGTTCGCCCACGTGGGCGGGCGCGGCTGGCGCAACTCCAAGGAGTTCACGCCCCAGGGCCTGCCGGCCGAGCGCGTCATCGCCGAGCGCTACAAGGCGCTCGGCGGGCGCTGACGCCGGCGTCGCCGCCGGCGCCGGGCGCGGCTCGGTTGCCGCGCAGCTTCGAGCCGCTCGATCGCGCTCGCGACGGCCTTGCCGGTCTTCTTGCCGCCGGTCCCGGCCGCCGCGGGCTCGCCGCCCTGGGGCTCGGCCGCCACGGCGACCTGGGGCCGCGTCCGACGGGCCTGGGCCTGGGCCGGGGCCTGGGCCTGGGCCGGCGCCGCGACCGAGAGCTCCTGCATGGCGCCGAGGATCCGCGCCACGCTCGCCTGCAGCTCGGACAGCACGCGGGCGTCCCCGTCGCCGGCCGGCTGCTCCGCGAGGCGCGCCGTGGCCTGCTCGACCTTGCCGCCGAGCTCGGCGAAGAGCTCGTCGATCCGGGCCCTGAGCCCGGCCTCGAGCGCCTCGATCCGGCCGCCGAGGTCCTTGTTGCCGCCGAGGCCCTTGACCTCCGTGCCGATCTCGTCGAGGTGGGTGTCGAGCCTGGCCAGGAGCTCCTTCTTGACCTTGTCGCTCTTGGTCAGGAGCTCGTCGGTCTCGGTCAGCTGGCGCTCGACGAGGCTCTCCCACTTCTTCTCGAAGTTGACGGCGGCCTCGCTCTGCGTCTTGCCGAGCAGCTCGAAGTCCTCGTGGAGGCGCTTGAAGCCCGTGCCGAGCTGCTTGATGGGCTCGTGCATGTCCGAGATCTGGCCGTGGATGTCGATGACCGGCTTGTTGAGCAGGCGCATGGCCTTGGTCAGGTTGGCCAGCATCGACTCGACCTTCTGGAACATCATCGCGACCTTGGCGAAGGCGTCGGCCTCGTTCGTCGCGGCGAACTCGCGCTGCTGGCCCATCTTCTCGTCGAGGAGGGCCTGGAGCTCGCGGTGGACCTTGCTCTGCTCCTTCTCGAAGGCGAGGAGCAGCTTGTGGCTGGAGCTCTGCATGACGCCGCGCTGGGCCATGGCCAGGGTCGTCAGCAGCACGCCCGAGACGAGCAGGAGGGCCGGGGTGATGCCCAGGTTCGCGAGCGAGGCCAGCGCCAGGGCGAACGGGGACATCGCGTGCCACGCGCCGAGCCCCATCCCGGAGGCGATGAGCAGCATGCCGATGACCAGGGGCAGGCGGGGGGGGCTGGCGGCCTTGCGGCGCCGCTCGTGGCGGGGGGCGTCGCTCATGGCGCCCTCGGCCCCGTCCCAGGCGCCCTCCTCGTCCTCGCCGGGCTCGTCGTACCCCTCGTCCCCCTCGTAGCCCCCCTCCTCCTCGGCAGGAGGCTCCTGGGGCCGCGCCTGCGACTCGGGGTTCAGGGACTCGATGTCGTCGAGGAAGGAGTGCAGCTCCGGCTCTCTCCGATCCAGTTCTTCGGCCATGGCCATGCTCTCCGGGTCCGGCACCGGGCCGGAATGGGCGTCAGGTTGAGGCAAGCGGACGCGTTCTCTATCGGGGCTTCGGCTCCCGCCCCTGAACAGGAGCGCCCCTTGCAATCCCGGGGGCTTCGGGCTTTCCTGGTTCGCCCTTTCCGTCGGCTCGCCGGCATCGGGACTTGGCGGCCGGGAGGGCCGCCCCCGGGAGGAGGCCTCCCGACCCCGCGGCCAGGCCGGCGGAGAGCACGGATCCCCAGATGTCCAAGGAGATCACCGCCACCACCGCGTCCCCCGGGATCGCCATCGGCCAGGTCCTGCACCTGCGCAGCTCGGGCGAGTTCGTCCCGACCCGCAAGATCCTCGAGCAGGACGTCGTCGCCGAGCTCGAGCGGTTCCGCGGCGCCATGGGGCGGGCCAAGGACGCGCTCCTCGGCCTGATCGAGCGGCTCGCGGCCAAGATCGCCAGCCGCGACACGGACATCTACCGGGCCCAGGTCGCCCTCCTCGAGGACCCCGGCTTCGTCCGCGACGTCGAGGCCCTGATCGCCGACGACCGCATCAACGCCGAGGTCGCCCTCCAGCGCGTCGTGGCCAAGTACGAGGAGGCCTTCGAGTCGATCGACAACGCCGCCATCCGGCAGCGGGCCAGCGACATCCGCGACGTCGGCCGGCAGGTGCTCCAGGTCCTGCTGCAGCGCGAGCAGGAGGCCCTCCAGAGCAAGGACGAGGGCGTCATCCTCGCCGTCGACGAGTTCCTGCCGTCCGACATCGGCAAGATCGACACCGACAAGGTCGTCGGGATCCTGATGGGGGAGGGCGGCCGCTACAGCCACGGGGCCATCCTGGCCAAGTCGCTCGGCATCCCCTGCCTCGTCGGGCTCGAGCGCAACCTGCGCAAGGTCCCCGCCGGGACCCCGGTCATCCTCGACGGCGACGGCGGCAAGCTCGTCATCGACCCCGAGGAGGAGGAGCTCGAGCTCTTCACCGAGCGCAAGAAGGAGCGCACCGAGGCCGACAATCGCGTCTGGGAGCTCCGGCTGTCGCCGTCGGTCACGCTCGACGAGGAGCGCATCCGGCTCTACGCCAACCTCGAGGGCCTGCGCGACCTGGACATGGTCGGCGAGGGCATCTTCGAGGGCGTCGGCCTGTTCCGGACCGAGTTCGTGTTCATGGAGCGGCTGCAGTTCCCGTCGGAGGAGGAGCAGCTCGTCCTGTACCGGACCGTGCTCGAGAAGGTCGGCGGCAAGCGCGTGACGTTCCGCACGCTCGACATCGGCGGCGACAAGCCGCTGACCTACTTCCGCACGCCCAAGGAGCGCAACCCCGTCCTCGGCTGGCGCGGGATCCGGGTCACGCTGCAGTGGCAGGACCTGTTCTACACGCAGATCCGCGCCCTCGTCCGGGCCAGCTCGGCCGGCCCGGTGTCGATCCTGCTGCCGATGGTCACGACGATCGAGGAGCTGCGCAAGGCGCGCCGGATCGTGCACGAGGTCGTCGACGACCTCCGGGCCAAGGGCGAGCCGATCGCCAAGGACATCCGCTTCGGGGTCATGATCGAGGTCCCCGGCCTCGCGATGGTCCTCCCGGCCGTGTTCAACGAGGTCGACTTCATCTCGGTCGGCTCCAACGACCTCGTCCAGTACCTGCTCGCCGTCGACCGCGACAACCAGCGGGTCTCGGGCCTCTACGACCCGTTCCACCCCGGCGTGCTCGCGTTCCTGGCCCAGATCGCCCAGCTGGCCCGCGAGGCCGGCAAGTCGTGCGCGATCTGCGGCGAGGTCGCCGGCGACAGCCAGCTCGTGCCGCTCCTGCTCGGCATGGGCTTCCGGCAGTTCAGCATGGCGCCGGTCTTCCTGCCGCGGATCAAGCTCGCCGCGCGCTCGGTCTCGGTGAAGGAGTGCGAGGAGCTGTTCGCCTCGGTCTCGACCCTCGCGACCGCGGAAGAGGTCTACGAAGCCGTGCGCGCGTGGACCCGCAAGCGCAAGATGTAGGGACCGTCACGGGGACCGGGGGGGACCCGCGGGCGGCGACGCGGCCGGGAGGGTCGGGATGCGCAAGCGCGGCAACTGGTCGGTGGAGGAGCTGGGCCGGCTCAGGGCCGGCTACGGCCGCAAGCCGGTGTCGCAGCTCGCGCGCGAGCTCAACCGCACGCCGGAGGCCGTCCTCGACCGCGCGCACCGGCTGTACCCCGACGCGCCGCGGCCGGGTGCCCTGACCCGGGGCGAGGAGGCCACGCTGCGCCTCATGGTCGGCGTCGCCGACCTCGCGACGATGGCCCGGATCCTGCGCCGCGCCGAGGCCGCCGTCGTCGCCGTGCTCGAGGACTGGGCCGGCCGCCGCCGCGGCGGACGGTTCCAGCCGTGGGAGCTCCGGCACCTCCGCGCGTGCTGGGCGACGCGCCCGGACTGGGCCCTCGCCCTCGTCCTCGGCAGGGACGACGAGGCCCTGCGCGCCAAGGCGCGCGAGCTCTGCCTCGGCAAGAGCAAGACGCTCGAGTCGGTGCCGCTGCCGGGCTTCGAGCGCGTCGTCGTCCTGCACCCGCAGCCGCCGCTGCGGATGCCCCGGTGGACCGGCGTCGAGCTCGACCGCCTCGTGGCCCTCTACCCGTACCGGAGCAACCTCGAGATCGCCCGCGAGCTCGACCGGAGCGTCAAGAGCGTCGTGGCCAAGGCCGCGGAGCTGGGCCTGCGCAAGTCCAGGCGCCGCCTGCGCGAGATGGGGCGGGAGAACGTCAGCCTGCGCCGCCGGCGCCGCGGCGGGGCCTGACGCCCCGCTGCCGACGGGCCTTCGGGGCCGGCGCCCGGGGCGCGGCCCGCGGGCCCCCGGTCCAGGCCCCAGTTCGGCTCAACCTGCCATCCAGGGGCGTCGATAGGGATGCCGACGACCGCCGCGGACCGCTCCCCGTCGGGACGTCCGCTGCTCACCTTCTGATCCAGGTGTGGATATGGACATCGTCGGAAAGAAAAGCCAGGGCCTCTCCGTGACCTGCCTCGAGAAGGACAAGGTCGTCGTCCTGTCCTTCAACGACAGGAGCCTGAACTTCTATGTCACCGACGCCTTGAAGGAGAACCTCAAGGAGCTGATCGGCGGCAAGATCGACGACGGCTATCGGCACTTCGTGCTGAACATGGAGAACGTCAAGATCATCGACTCCTGCGGGGTCGGCCTCGTCATCGCGGCCAACAACCTGACCTCGGCCCGGTCGTCGAAGCTGTACTTGACGAACATCAAGCCGTTCATCATCAAGATCTTCGACATCATGCGGATCTCGAAGCACCTGAACGTGTTCGAGACCGAGGACGAGGCCCTGCAGGCCATCCAGGGCAACGGCTGAGCCGTCCCCTGACGCCCACGACGAGCCCCGCGGCCCTCGCGCCGGGCTCGCACGGGGCCTGGCCGGAGAGCCGCCTCCCTGCCGGATCATGACGCGCAACGCGGGGAACATCCTGGTGCTGGGACGGTTGGCGACCGAGCCGACCCGGCTGGAGCAGCGGCTCCTCGAGGCCGGCGTCGACCTCCGCATGGCCCACCCCGGCGACGCCGCCCACTGCGTCATCGAGCACGTCCCGGACGTCGTCCTCGTGTCGCTCCCGGTCCTGCGCGAGGAGTCGGGCAACCTCCTCGGCCACGCCGACCGCGACCCCCGGGTCATGGCCGTCCTGCAGGAGGTCGAGGCCCTGGACCTCGAGGCCTCGCTCCAGGAGGCGATGCGCCTCGGCGCCCGCGAGGTCCTCGTCCCGCCGTTCGAGCAGGACGCCGAGCAGGAGTGCCTGCGGATCCTCCACCTGATCGAGGAGGAGCACGTCACGCAGGAGCTCGGGGCGATGCGCAACCGGGAGTCCCAGGCCACGCTGCGCCAGCAGGTCGCGGACCTCAAGGAGCGCTGCCTGCAGCAGGGGCGGAGCAACCAGGAGGCCCTGGACGTCTTCTACCTCGACCTGTCCCGGATGATGACGATCATCGACAACATCGGGGACGGGATCGTGTTCACCGACCCGGAGGGGCAGATCACGCTGCTCAACCCGGTCGCGGCCGAGCTCCTCGGGATCAAGCCCATCGTGGCCATCGGCAAGCGGCTGCGGCAGCTCGAGGGCTGGAAGGACCTCCTGAGCCAGGTCGACGAGTTCCAGCGCCAGGCGATGATCGAGGGCGGCTCGGAGGAGGTCACGCTCGAGCTCCACCACGAGGAGCACGACCTGCTCTACCTGCAGGTCAACACGACGGCCGTGACCGACTACAAGGGGGCCTTCGCGGGCATCCTGACGGTCATCAAGGACGTCTCGGCCGAGCACAAGGCCGAGGAGAACAAGAACCAGTTCCTGTCGATCCTGAGCCACGAGCTCCGGACGCCCCTGACCGGGATCAAGACCTTCGCGACCCTGCTGGCCCGCGGGGCCCTGGGGGAGATGGGCGAGCGGCAGCAGGGCGTGGCCGAGTCGATCCGGGAGCAGGCCCTGCGCCTCGAGCACGAGATCGACAAGCTGATCTGCCTCGGGCGCATCGAGTCGGGCGAGTTCGCCATGGACCTCGAGGTCTTCCCGGTCGTGGACCTCCTCGACCTGGCCGTCGTGCCCTTCGAGCAGGCCGCCCGGGAGGGGGAGATCGACTTCCGGCTCGAGCTTCCGGCGTTCTGCCCGCTGGTCCGGGCCGACCGCGAGGACCTGCGCCGGGCGCTCCAGGCCCTGATCGAGAACGCGATCAAGTTCACGCCCTCGGGCGGGCGCGTCCAGGTCACGGTCGCCGAGGAAAGCGACAGTGTCGTGGTCTTCGTCGAGGATACGGGGCCCGGAATCGACAAAAGGTACCAGCGCCGGATCTTCGAAAAGTTCTACCAGGTGGAGGACCCCCTGACCCGGCACCACGGCGGCGCCGGCCTGGGGCTCTGCGTGGCCAAGGGCGTCGCCCTGGCCCACGGCGGGGAGATCCTCGTCGAGAGCGATCTCGGCAAGGGTGCCCGGTTCGGGATCCGCCTGCCGAAGTTCGACATGCATCAGTTGGAGGAGGCGGAGAGCCTCGCCGTTTGAGTACACCACGTTCGAGAGGAACGGTGATGGATAGGACCGTCCTGATCATCGAAGACGAGAAGCTGATCATCGTCTCCACGCAGATGGTGCTCGAGGCCGTCGGCTACCGCGTCGAGGCCGCCATGAACGGCGAGGAGGGGATCCGCAAGGCCCGGGAGCTCAAGCCCGACCTGATCCTCCTCGACATCATGATGCCGGGCATCGACGGCTGGGAGACGCTGACGCGGCTCAAGCGCGAGTCGGAGACCTCGGAGATCCCCGTGATCATCTTCACGGCCCGCGAGCACGCCCGCGGCCACCAGAAGAGCTCGGACATGGGGGCCGCCGGCTACTTCCGCAAGCCGTTCGAGCCGGACGAGCTGATCGAGCTGGTCGAGAAGCACATCGGCCAGAAGACCCGGGCCTGACCGCCATGGCCGCCGCCGGGGCACGCACCCGGGGCGACGCGCCGGCCGAGGTCCTCCGCGCGCTCGAGCGCGAGGAGGTCTACCAGCGCGTCCTCCTGCGCCTGTTCCTGCTCCTCAAGCACGTCGAGGAGGAGGACCCGGCCGGCGTCTCGGACGAGGTCCTGGCCTCCTTCCTCGACCCCCTGCGCGACTGCCTCGCCGCGGAGGGCAGCCTCGTGCTCGGCGAGCGCGGCGGCTACCTGTACCTCAACGGCGTCCGCGCCCGCCTCGACCTCGAGGGCTTCTCGGCCCTGCGCTACCTCGTCCAGGTCCTCTACGCCCACGAGCTGCAGGGCCTGCTGTTCGAGCCCGGGCTCAGCCGGGCCGACCTCCTCGGCCTCCTGGCCCTCGTCCTCGACCGCGACGCCGCGCCCGACGCCAGCTTCTCCGAGCGGCTCGAGCGCGCCGGCGTCCGCCGCATCCACCCGATCGCCCGCGAGGTCGTCGACGAGGGCGACCGCGAGAACCTCTACCGGCTCGACCCGGGCGCCGACTTCTCGTCGCGCAAGACCTGGTTCAAGAGCATCTTCATCGTCAAGCACCTGCTCGCCGGGCGCAGCTCGTCGTGCCCCGTCGGGCTCGATGACGCCGTGCCGATCCTGCAGGAGCTGGCCCAGGCCCTGCTCGGCGAGGAGAGCTTCCTGCGCGCCCTCGACGACCTCAAGGACTGGGACGCCGGCCTGTTCTCGCACTCGGTCGACGTCGCGCTGATCTCGGTCGTCCTCGGGCGGCGCATGGGCTTCGACAACGAGCACCTGGCCCAGCTCGGCGTCTCGGCCCTGTTCCACGACATCGGCCACGTCGGGCTCGGCCGCGCCGAGGAGCGGGGGCGGAGCTTCCGCGCCGGCGAGGTCGAGGAGCCGCGCCGGCACGCGAGCCGCAGCTTCCGCCGCCTGGCGCCCTACGCCGTCGGCTCGGCGATCCTCGAGCGCGCGGCCCTGATCGCCTGGCACCACCACGAGCCCGGCAGCCCGCTGCCGCACCCGCGCCCCGACGAGGAGGGGCGCCGGGCCCTGATGCGGGCCGTGGTCGAGGTCGTCGACCGCTACGACCGGCTCCTCCACGGCGTCGACGACGGCGTCCAGCGCCTGCCCCGCGAGGCCTCGACCTCCTGCCCGAGGCCCTCGGCCACCGGCACGACGACGTCGTCGGCGTGCTCCGCGAGGCCGTCGTCCGCGTCCGCTGGACTGACCTACAGGCCGCGGCCCCGGACCTTCGATAGGAAGGCCCGGAGGGCGTCCTCGTCGATGCGGCCCCGGGTCGCCGGCCAGCACGCCTCCACGCTCCGGACCGCCTCGAGGACCTGATCCTCGGACGCGCCGAAGCGCAGGGCTCCGACGGCGTGGGCCTGGCACTGCTCCTGCTGGGCCAGCACGACGAGGAGGCCACCCCGCAAAGTTCCTTGCGCGACCCTCGAGGTCCGGCCGGCCGAGCACGGCGCCGTAGGCCAAGCCGAGCACGCAGTCGGCGAAGGCCGGGTCGAGGGCCGAGATCCTGTCCACGAGCCGCTGCGCATGTCCCCCGTAGACCGTCCCGAAGTACGCCGCGCCGCGCGCGGGGTCCGCCTCGAGGCCACGGCCGGCGCCGTCGTCGAGGCGGCCGTCGAGCCGGAACAGCGCCGCGAGGGCGCAGGGAAGCCGGCGTAGGGCACGCCCATGAGGCAGAGCTCGCGCAGCTGGGCTGGCGTCGCGCCGCGCGCGAGGGCGCGGGCGGCGAGGGCCTCGAAGTCGTCGAGCTCGTAGGCCGTCAGGGCGGCCATGGCGAGGCACAGGCACCGCTCGGCCGGGGCCAGGCCGGGGCGGGCCTCGAGGGCGTCGAGGTCGGGGCGGGCGTCCATCGCCGCAGTCTAGCGGCGGCCGCGCTGGCGCTCCTCGTGCTCGTCACGGCGTCGGCCTGCGGCGGCGAGGTCCGCCGCTTCGCGGGCGGGGGGCCGGTGCCGCTGAGCCGCGGCTTCGGCATGGACCCGATCCCGCTGCCCGACGGCCGCAGCGTCGGCCGCGCCGAGTTCCGCGCCCACGTCGCGCGCAGCCTGGCCCCGGCCTGGCTGCGGTTCCTCGCCCTCGACCGGGCCGTGGCCGCCGACCTCGCCGCCCGCGGCGTCGCCGAGCCCGACCTGGACCTGCGCCGGCGCACGCGCGCCCTGCTGCGCGACGGCGTCCTGGCCGAGGAGCTGCCGGCGGCCATCGGCGAGCACCGCTGCGAGAAGGCCTTCTTCGACCTGTCCCGCTGCCTCGCGCGCGTCGCCGCGCTCCACGGGGCCGGGAGCGACGTCGACGCCGCGACCCTGCGCGCGTGAATGCGCCGAGGAGGTGGCCGCGCGGCAGCCGCGCCTCGTCGACGACCCCGAGCACCCGGCGGAGTGCCAGGGCCAGCGCGTCGCGGCGATCGAGGTCTACCCCGACCTCTCGGCCCTGATCCCGGGCGAGCGCCGCCGAGCCCTGCTCTACGAGGCCGCGCAGTAGCCCGAGTCTCAGATGGAATGAGAGGGCCGGTCGCTCCACGCAGTCACCCCAAAATGGGGGCTGCACATGAATAGAGACGACCGACCCATGACTCACGCTACCACCACTTCCTCCCATCTGACCATCGGCTTGGACGTCGGCGACCGCACGACCCACTACTGCCTGCTCCGGGACCGTGAGGTCGTCGGCGAGGGACACTTCCCGACGACCGGGAAGGGCCTCGACCGCGCCCTCCAGGCCCACGCCGGCTCCCGGGTGATCCTCGAGGCCGGCTCGCGGTCCCCGTGGATGTCCCGGCACCTGCTGGGTCTCGGCTTCGTGGTCCACGTCGCCGATCCCAGGCGGGTCCAGCTGATCGCCAAGGACCCCAGGAAGACCGACCGGCGGGACGCCGAGCTCCTGGCCCGGCTGGAGCACGGCATGCCCGAGTTGCTCGGCCAGGTCCACCACCGGAGCGAGCAGGCCCAGGCGGACCTGGCCATGATCCGGGCCCGGGACCAGGTCGTGCGGGCCCGTGCCTCCCTCGTGCAGTGCGTCAGGGCCTGACCAAGTCCTTCGGTCTCCGCCTGCCTCTGCCTCGACGAAGGGCTTCGGCAAGGGTCCGCGGACTCGTGCCGCAGATCCTCCTGCCTGCGGTCGAGCCGCTGCTGGATCAGATCGTGGCCTGTCGGCGACGATCCGGACCTACGACCGCTGCATCGGGAAGGCCGCCGAGGCGCGCTACCCGAGGCCGCCGTGCTGCAGCAGGTCCACGGCGTCGGACCGCTGACATCGATGGCCTTCGCCCTGACGATCGAAGAGCCGACCCGCTTCGACGACAGCCGGCGCGTGGGGTCCTGGGTCGGCCTGTGTCCGCGGAGCCAGGCCTCCGGCGACAAGGCCCCCGAGCTCGGGATCAGCAAGTCGGGCGACGGCTACCTGAGGCGGCTGCTCGTCCAGTGCGCGCAGTACATCCTGGGCCCCTTCGGCAAGGACGGCGACCTGCGACGCTTCGGTCTGCGCCTCGCGGCCAGGGGAGGACGATCCGCGAAGAAACGCGCGGTCACGGCCGTGGCCAGGAAGCTGGCCGTGCTGCTGCACCGCCTGTGGCGTCACGGCCTGAGCTACGACCCGCTCCATGACGCCGACAGGAAGGCCGCTCGCCTGTCGGCCTGAGCCCGACCCGACCGGAGGAACACACGGAGAGGAGTGCGCCCAGCGCCTGATCCCATGAGCAGAGGACTCACCGCCCGATCCCGGCGACTGCGACAGTCTCTTGGCCCTCGAGGCCGCGTCTCAGATCGCAGCACCGGATCGGACGGATTCCAAGGCACCGGCCTCGAAGCGAGGCCCCAGCGAGTGCGGATAGAAACCTGCGGAGTCCGATGCCACCCCGGGACAGGCGCCAGGCGCCGGCCCTCGCCGGAAGGAGCCAGAGAGAAAACCAGTTGAACCGACCGCCCCTCTCATAGAAGAGACTCCGAGGGAAGGGTGTCCCGGGAAACCCTTCCGTTCAGGCCACGTGGAACGGAACAGTTTCCTGCCATTCCGTCAGGCAGCTCCTGCCCGCCGGGATTCGAGCGACTCAGAGATCCGTCGGCTGCCCGGTAGGCTCGGGCCCATGGACGCCACCAGGCTCCGCATCGCCGAGGACGACGCCGGCCAGCGCGTCGATCGCTTCGTGCGCAAGCTCCTGCCGGGCCTGGCCCTGTCGGCGGTCTACAAGCTCCTGCGCAGCGGCCGGGTCCGCGTCGACGGCGCCAAGGTCGGCCCCGGCGCCCGGCTCGGCGCCGGCCAGGAGCTCAGCCTGGCGATGCCCGCCGACGAGCTCGCACGGCTCGGCTTCGGCGGGCCCACGCGTCGCGCCGCGCCGGCGCCGGCGCCGGCCCTGCCGCCGCCGGAGGTCGTCTACGAGGACGACGACCTCTGCGTCGTCGTCAAGCCGGCCGGGCTGGCCGTGCACGAGGGCACCGGCCACGAGCGCGACAGCCTCGCGGCCCGCGTGCGAGCCCGGCTCGGCGATCGCGGCGCGTTGCGGTTCCGCCCGGCCCCGGCCCACCGCCTCGACCGCGACAGCTCGGGCCTCGTCGCCTTCGGCAAGACCGCCGCCGGCCTGCGCGGGCTCGCTGCGGCCTTCCGCGCGCGCGACCTGCGCAAGCTCTACCTCGCCGTCGTCGACGGCCGCCCGCCGGCCCGCGGCGAGCTCGGCGGCCGCTTCTCGGTCCGCGAGCAGGCCGGCGCGGCCGAGCCGCGCCTCGTGCCCGACCCCGAGGGCGCCGAGGCCCGGCTCACGTTCAGCCGGCTGGCCGCGGCCGGCGCCCACGCCCTGTGCGAGGTCGAGCTGGGCACCGGGCGCCGCCACCAGATCCGCGCCCAGCTCGCGGCCGCCGGCCACGCCCTCGCGGGCGACCTCCGCTACGGCGGCCGGGCCCTGCCCGAGGCCGCGCGCCGCGCCGCCGGCGGGCGGCGCTTCCTGCTGCACGCCTGGCGGCTCGAGCTCCGCCACCCGCTGCGCGACGAGGTCCTCGCCCTCGAGGCCCCGCTGCCCGAGGATCTGCGCGCGGCGCTGGCCGCCCTCGGCCTCCCCTGGCCGCCGCGACGATGAAGACCACGGCCCTGCTCCCGTTCGCCCTGCTCGCCGCCGGCTGCGCGACCCGCTACGGCACCGAGGTCGCGATCTGCGACGAGCTTTTCCCGACCGGCACCCGCGTCGTCATGTGGGACGAGGCCGGGGGCTTCGACGCCTACTCGCACGACCCGGCCTTCCCCCTGGAGCTGCCCGAGGACGCCGAGCCGCCGACCGGGGCGCGCTACGGCCATCGCGTGCCACGCGACGCCGCGCTCGCGGCCGAGGTCGAGGCCTCGGGCTGGACCCTCGACGCCCTCCGCCGCCAGGTCGACCAGGTCGTCGTGCACTACGACGCCGCGGGCACGTCGCGGCGCTGCTTCCGCATCCTGCAGGACCTGCGCGGCCTGTCCTGCCACTTCCTGATCGACGTGGACGGCACGGTCTACCAGTGCCTCGACCTGCGCGAGCGGGCCTGGCACGCCGGCACGGCCAACGACCGCTCGGTCGGCATCGAGCTGGCGCAGATCGGCGCCTGGCCCGAGGAGCGGCGCGACGTGCTCGAGGAGCACTACGCCGAGGACGCCCTGGGCCCGTACCTGGTCCTGCCCGACGGCCCCGACCGCGGCCAGCTCCCGCCCGGGCTCGTCGGCCGGCCCGCCGCGCGCCCTGCTCGAAGGCGAGGTCCAGGGCCGGTCCTGGCTGCAGTGCGACTCACGCGGGCCCAGTGCGGGCCCTGATCAGCTCCTCCGCGTCCTGGTCAAGGAGCTGCCGGCGATCGCCGTCAGCGTGCCGCGCGACAGCACCGGCGCGCTGCGCACCACGGCTGTCGCCCGAGGAGCTGGCCGCGTTCAGGGCCTGCTCGGCCACTTCCACGTGTCGGTCGAGAAGCACGACCCGGGGCCACCTTCTCGTGGCGGGAGCTCCTGCGCGGCCTCCGGGGCGCGCCGCTGCGTCCCTGAGCCGTCCATGGCCCGCGAGATCGGCCTCCAAGTCCGGCCTCGGCACGACCGCCTCCGGTTGGGGTCGGATCCGATCCCGTACCCCAGGCAGGGCGTGCGGGCCGAGGCCGCGACCCACCGCGGGGGCCGAGCCCGCGATGCCATCGGGTCCTCGGTTCCGCCGGGCGCTCCCCGTCGCTATCCTCTGCGGTCGCGACAAGGGCGGTCTCGTCGCACCGACGACTCTCGAGGGAGGGGAGCAATGGACAAGATCCGCGTCCACGGAGGACGCCGGCTGGGAGACGGGTCTGGGTCTCGGGTTCCAAGAACGCGGCGCTGCCGATCCTGGCCTCGTACCTGCTCGTGGAGGGGCCCGTGCGGCTGCGCGGGATCCCCAAGCTCGCCGACGTCGACAACATGCTCTACATGCTGTCGCGCCTCGGCGTGCGCTCCGCGTGGCAGGCCGACGGCGTGCTCGAGCTTGAGGTCGTCGACGAGAGCGAAGTCGAGGCGCCGTACCACCTCGATGCGCACGATGCGCCTCTCGTTCTACCTGCTCGGCCCGCTGTGGGCCCGGCGCGGCCGCTGCGATCGTCAACCACCCCGGCGGCTGCGTCTTCGGCCACCGGCCGGTCAATCGCCTGTCTCGGAGACGCCGCTGCGGCCTGGAACCGGGCTGACCCTGCGCGGCAGCAACGTCCACCCGGCGGCGAGGTCCGCGGCGGCACGATCTTCCTCGGCGGGAGCTTCGGCTCGACGGTGCTCGGCACGGCCGGCATCGTCGCATGGCCGCGACCCTGGCCAAGGAGCCGGACCGTGCTCGAAGTCTGCGCGGCCCAGGAGCCCGAGGTCGTCGACCTGTGCCGGTTCCTCAACCGCTGCGGCGCGCGCATCGAGGGCCTCGGCAGCCACCGCCTCGTCATCGACGGCGTCGAGCGAAGCTGACCGGCTGCGACTACGAGATCATCCCCGACCGCATCCGAGGCCGGGACGCTGCTGATGGCGGGCATCGCGACCTGCGGCGAGGTCGAGGTCGTCGGCGCGCGGCCGGACCACCGGCCGCCGTGCTCGACCGCCTGCGCGAAGGCCGGCGCGCCGAGATCGGCGAGATGGACCTCAGCGAGGCCTACGGCCTGCCGGGCGGGCCACGTCCGCTGGTCCCGCTGGACCCGGACCGCGCACGGGCCAAGCCGCCGCCGCGCCAAGCCGCGGCGGGCCAAGAACTCCTTCGGCCAGGGCATCCAGGACGACGTCCGCATGGCCTACCGCCTGCAGCGGGGCAGGGGCGAGCCCGCGCCCGAGGACGACGCGGCAGCCTGCCCGACGGATCCCGTTCATCCGCACGCTGCCCTGGGACCGGCTGCAGAGCGTCGACGCCGTGACGATGCCGTGCCCCGGCTTCCCGACCGACGTCCAGGCGCAGATGCTGTCGCTCCTGTGCCTCTGCGACGGCGTCGGCGTCGTGACCGAGAAGATCTACCCCGAGCGCTTCATCCACGTCGCCGAGCTCAACCGCATGGGCGCCGAGATCCGGCGCGAGGGTCGGCGCGATCGTCAAGAACGGCCCGCGCCTGCAGGGGCCATGCTGATGGCCTCCGACCTCCGCGCCTCGGCCGCGCTGATCATGGCCGGCCTCGTCGCCGACGGCCTGACCGAGCTGCGCCGCGTCTACCACCTCGACCGCGGCTACGAGCACCTCGAGGACAAGCTCGCCGCCCTCGGCGCCGACATCGAGCGCGTCGCCGACCGCTGAGCGGAGGCGGCCGTCACGCGGCCGCCGGGGCGGTCATCACATGACCCGCCAGTCGAGCCCGATCATCGACGTGCCGTTGATGACGGGCTGGTCGGCCGGGCTCCGCGCCGGCTCATGCACGTTCAGGGACGCCAGGATCGGGAACTCGGGCGGTCTCCAGGTCACCCCCGGGTCCTCATTGACCGGATGATGACCGGCCAGGTACCCGGCCATCGCCGAGCACAGGTTCTTCAGCGTCCCGATCACGCGATGGACCCGTTGCGGGAGATCTGCCGCCGGACCTCAGGCAGGCGCACCCAGGCCGCCAGCCCGAGCGAGGCCAGGACCGGGGCCAGCACGACACAGGGTCCGGGTGACCGAGCTGCCAGACCGACGAGGCATGCCCCCTCATCGGTCGCGCTCCGCCACGCCGGGTCGGCCGACCGGCCCCTCCGGGCCGGTCGGGTCGAGCGCTCAGACGCGCGGGCCGGCCTGGATGAAGTGGCGTCGCTGGCGCCGGACTCGTAGACCTTGAAGTTCTTGGCGAACAGCGCCGCGAGCTCCCTGGCCTTGGCGTCGTAGGCGGCCGCGTCCTTCCAGGTGTTGCGCGGGTTGAGGACCTCGGCCGGGACGCCGGGGCAGGCCTGCGGGATGTGGACGCCGAAGATCGGGTCCTCGACCGTCGGCGCGCCGTCGAGCTCGCCGGCGTGGATCGCGTCGATGATCGCGCGCGTGTGGGGCAGCGACATGCGCTTGCCGGTGCCGTAGGGGCCGCCGGTCCAGCCGGTGTTGACGAGCCAGGCCGTCGCGCCGTGGCGCTCCATGCGCTCGGCCAGGAGCTCGGCGTACTTGGCCGGGTGCCAGACCATGAACGCGGCGCCGAAGCAGGCCGAGAACGTCGCCTCGGGCTCGGTCACGCCGACCTCGGTGCCGGCGACCTTGGCCGTGTAGCCCGAGATGAAGTGGTACATCGCCTGGGCCGGGGTCAGCCTGCTGACCGGGGGCAGCACGCCGAAGGCGTCGCAGGTCAGGAAGATCACGTGGTTGGGCTGGCCGCCGACGCAGGGGATCTTGGCGTTGGGGATGTATTCGACCGGGTAGCTGGCCCGGGTGTTCTCGGTGATCGTCGCGTTCGTGAAGTCGACGACGCGGTCGTCGCCGTAGACGACGTTCTCGAGCACCGAGCCGAAGCGGATGGCCGCGAAGATCTCCGGCTCCTTCTCGGGCGAGAGGTCGATGCACTTGGCGTAGCAGCCGCCCTCGATGTTGAACACGCCCTCGTCGGTCCAGCAGTGCTCGTCGTCGCCGATGAGCTTGCGCCGCGGGTCGGCCGACAGCGTCGTCTTGCCCGTGCCGCTGAGCCCGAAGAAGATCGACACCTCGCCGTCGTCGCCCTCGTTGGCCGAGCAGTGCATCGACAGCACGCCCTGCTTGGGCATGAGGTAGTTGAGGATCGTGAAGACCCCCTTCTTCATCTCGCCGGCGTACTGCGTGCCGAGGATGACGAACTCCTTGCGCTCGAAGCTCAGGCTGACCGAGGTCGACGAGCTCATCTCGTCGGTGTGCTTGTTGGCCGGGAACACGCCGGCGTTGTAGATCACGAAGTCCGGCTCGCCGAAGTCGGCGAGCTGGGCCGCCGTCGGCCGGATCAGCATGTTGTGCATGAACAGCGCGTGGTACGCGTTGAGGCAGACGATGCGGATCTTGAGGCGGTACTTCTCGTCCCAGCCGGCGTAGCCGTCGACGACGTAGAGCTGGTCGCGGGTGTTGAGGAAGTCGATCGCGCGCTGGCGGTTGATCAGGAAGTTCTTGTCGGCCAGGGGCACGTTGACCGAGCCCCACCAGATGTCGTCCTTGGTCGACGGCTCCTGCACGATGCGCTTGTCCTTGGGCGAGCGGCCGGTCTTGGCCCCGGACAGGGTCGCGAGCGCGCCGGACGAGACGATCAGGCCCTCGCCGCGGCGGATGGCCTGCTCGTAGAGCGTCGGCGGGGGGGCGTTGCGGAGGACCTTGGAGACCGTGATGCCGTAGGACGAGAGGTCGAAGCTCATGGCGGGTGGGGGGTTCGGAGTCCCAGGTTGCGGCGGCCGCCCGGCCGTCCGGCCGGCCGTCCGGCGGGCCGGACAAAGGGCGGAGAATCATAGCGGGCCGGAGCGGCCCGGTCGCCGCCGATTCCGGGCGCCGATCCGGCGCCGCAGGGCGGGGTTACGGCCGGGGGCGGGGCCCGGCGGGGGCCCGCCCCGGGGGCCCGGCACCGCCGGGAGATCCGGCCCCTGGCTTGGTCCCGGCGGCCCGGCTCGCTAGGATCCTCGCCCTTTCCGTCCCATCGGGGGCAGGGTCGGGACGGCCCGGCCGGCATCCAAGCCGCTTGCCGGCATGACCTTGCGCCCACGATCGGCCTGACGGCCCCGCCCGGCCCCGCGGCGTCCGCGCCCGCTCGATGTTCCACTCGCTGACAGAATCCCTGAGCAACGCCCTCGGCTTCTTCCGCGGCAGGAAGGAGCTGACCGAGGACAACGTGCAGGAGGGCCTCAAGGCCGTCCGCAAGGCGCTGCTCGAGGCCGACGTCCACTTCAAGGTCGCGAAGGACTTCGTCAAGAAGGTCCAGGAGCGGGCCGTCGGGCAGCAGGTCATCAAGTCGGTCGACCCCGGCCAGCAGTTCGTCAAGGTCTTCCACGACGCCCTGACCGACCTGATGGGGCCCGAGGGCGCGGTCCTCCCGCACGCCGACAAGGGGCCGACGGTCGTCATGATGGCCGGCCTGCAGGGCTCCGGGAAGACGACGACCTGCGCCAAGCTGGCCCTGTTCCAGCGGTCCAAGAAGAAGAAGCGGCCGCTCCTCGTCGCCGCCGACCTCCAGCGCCCGGCCGCCGTCGAGCAGCTCGAGGCCCTCGGCAAGCAGCTCGGCATCGACGTCTACAGCGAGGGCGCCAAGGGCGACCCCGTCGAGGTCTGCCGCCGCGGCGTCGAGCACGCCCGCCGGATCGGGCACGGCTTCGTCATCCTCGACACGGCCGGCCGGCTGCACGTCGACGACCGCCTCATGCAGGAGCTCGAGCGCGTCGTCGCGGCCGTCCGGCCCACGGCCGTCGTCCTCGTCTGCGACTCGATGCTCGGCCAGGACGCGGTCAACTCGGCCAAGGAGTTCCACGAGCGCCTGCCGCTCAGCGGCGTGATCCTGACCAAGCTCGACGGCGACACCCGCGGCGGCGCCGCGATGAGCGTCAAGGCCGTGACCGGCGTGCCCGTCCTCTTCGTCGGCGTCGGCGAGAAGCCCCAGGACCTCGAGGCCTTCTTCCCCGACCGCATGGCCGGGCGCATCCTCGGGATGGGCGACGTCGTCGGCCTCGTCGAGAAGGCCCAGGAGGCCATCGACGAGAAGGAGGCCGAGAAGCAGACCCGCAAGATCCTCAAGGGCAGCTTCACGTTCGACGACTTCCTGCGCACCTATCACATGATCAAGAAGATGGGGCCGCTCAAGAAGGTGCTCGGCATGCTGCCCGGCGTGGGCCAGGCCATGAAGGACGTCGACCTCGACGACAAGCGCTTCGGGCGCGTCGAGGCCATGATCCTGTCGATGACGCCCGAGGAGCGGCGGCGGCCCGAGCTGATCGAGATCCAGCGCCGGCGGCGCATCGCGCGCGGGTCCGGCAACGAGCTGCAGGCCGTGCACGACCTGATCAAGCAGTTCAAGCACATGCAGAAGATGTTCGGCAAGCTCGGCAAGGGCGGGGGCCTCCCGCCCGAGCTCGCGGGCGCGCCGAAGAAGGGCTTCCGCGCCCCGAAGGGTGGCAACCCCTTCGGCGGCGGGAAGGGCAGGTTCCCCGGTGGCGGCTTCCCGGGCGGGGGTTTCCCGCTCCGGAGGCCCGTGAGCGCGACGGAGTCGGGGGTCACCCCGGTCCCCGAGCCGCGCGGCCGGGATCGATTCGCGGGACCGGCCGTGGCGCCGGTCCGACCGTTGTGAGACTTCCGACCGACCAAGGAGCAGATCCATGACCGTTCGCATCCGACTCAGGAGGACGGGCCGCCGCAACCGGCCCTGCCACCGCCTGTGCGTCATCGACCAGCGCACGCGCCGCGACGGCCGCGTGCTCGAGAACCTCGGGCTCTACGACCCCCTGGCCCCCAAGGCCGAGGAGCAGCTGCAGATCAAGGGCGACCGGATCGTCTGGTGGGTCGCCAACGGCGCCTCGCTGAGCGAGACCGCTGCCTCCCTCGTCAAGCGCGCCGGCATCGAGCTGCCGGCCAAGGACAAGAAGCCGCGCGAGCGCAAGCGCCAGGCCACCGAGACCCGGGCCAAGGCCAAGTTCGAGCGCAACGCCCGCGTGCACAAGGCCAAGAAGGAGCGCGCCACGGCCCGCAAGGCCGCCGCCGCCGCCGCCAAGGCGGCCGAGAAGTCCGAGTGACGCGACGCCTCCGCGCAGCGGAGTCCGAGCGGGAACCTGACGGGGAGTGACCGTGGCCACCAAGAAGAGCGCCTCAGGCAGCAAGTCCAAGACGCGCGCGACGACGCGCAAGAAGACCACCGCGGCCCGGAAGCCGACGGCCCGCAAGGCCACCGCCAAGAAGGCGGCGGCCAAGAAGCCGGCGGCCAAGAAGCCCGGGGCCAAGAAGCCGACGGCCAAGCCGCCGGCCGCGAAGAAGGCCGCGGCGGGCAAGGCCGCGGCGGGCAAGGCCTCGGCGGCCAAGAAGCCGGCCGGCAAGGGCGCCAAGCGGGCCCCGAGCGCCGGCAAGACCGGCACGGCGGCCAAGCTCCTCGCGCGGCGCAGCGAACGGGCGCGGACGGCGGCCAAGGCCGCCAAGTCGCAGGAGCGCAAGACGACCCAGGGCAAGGCCGCGGCCCGGCGCACGACGACGCGCAAGCGGACCACGTCCCGCAAGCGCTCGAGCACGCGGGTCTCGACGGCCCAGCTCGTCGGCGACGCGATGGAGGACGAGGACGGCGACGGCGACGGCGGCGACGGCGGGGACGGCGCCCAGGCCAAGGGCAAGGGCCTGCGGCTCAGGTCCCAGCCGGTCGAGGTCCAGGAGATCGACGTCCGCATCGGCCGCGCCCGCAAGAGCCGCCTGCCCGAGTTCTCGGCGCGCAGCTTCGGCAAGTCGCCCAAGAAGGCGACGGCCAAGGAGATCCAGGCCCTCCTGCTCAAGCACCTCGGCCGCTGCGCGGTGCCGCCCAAGGCCGGCGCCCCCGAGAACCTCGTGCAGATGGGGATCTACTGCTTCTTCGCCGTCGGCGGGACCTCGTCCAAGGCCGCGATCGACGCGATGCGCCGGCTGATCGACAACTTCCCCGACTGGAACGAGTTCCGCATCAGCGACGCCTACGAGCTCGTCGAGATCCTCGAGGACCTGCCGATCGAGCACCTCTTCGACCGCTGCGAGCAGGTCCTCGAGTTCGTCAACGAGGTCTACAACGACCGCAACTTCGTCGAGCTCGAGTACCTCCGCGAGTACCCGGTGGAGGACCGGCCGGCCATGCTCGGCCGCTACCAGTCCCTGCCGCCGTCGTACGCGCACTTCCTCGCCCTGGCGATCCAGGACTTCGAGGGCTTCCTGTTCCACTACTCCTGGGCCCGCGTCGTGCAGCGCCTCGGCCTCGTGCCGCGCAGCGGCTCGCCCAAGAAGCTCGTCGCCGCGGCCGACAAGGCCTTCGAGGGCTGCGACACGGTCTCCCTCCAGGTCGACCTGATCGACCTCGGCGAGGAGATCTGCACGTCCAAGAACCCCAACTGCAAGGGCTGCTACCTGGTCCTCAACTGCAAGGGCCGCAAGATCTGAGGCCGGCCCCGTGGCCCCGGTCCTGCTGGCCTCGCGCTCGCCCCGCCGCGCGGACCTGTGCCGGCGGGCAGGGATCCCCTTCGAACTCGTCGCGCCGGGCGCCGAGCCGGCGCCCGCGCCCGACGAGGAGCCGGCGGCCTACTGCCGGCGCGCCGCGGTCGCCAAGGCCGCCGGCGCGCGCCTCGGGGCGGCGACCGGGCTGCTCCTCGCCGTCGACACGGTCGTGGTCGTCGACGGGCGCGTCCTCGGCAAGCCCGCGGACCGCGCCGAGGCCGAGGCCTTCCTCGACCTGCTCGGCGGGCGCGAGCACGAGGTCCTGACCGGCCACGCCCTCGCCGAGGTCGTCGCCGGCCGCGCCGGCCCGGTGGCCTACGTCGAGGCGCGCGCCCGGGTCGCGGTCGCCCGCCTCGACCCGGCGGAGCTACGGCGGCCCCTCGCCGGGCGGGATCAGCACGACAAGGCTGGCGGCTACGGCATCCAGGCTGACGCGGCCGGCTTCCACGCGGCTCGTCGCCGGGGACCCTCGGCACGGTCGTCGGCCTGTCCCTCGAGGCCGTCCTGCCCTGGCTCCGCGGGCACGGCCTGGACCCGGCCTGGACGATCCTGGTCCGGCGTCCCCGATCGCGCATGCTCGGCCGCTGGCGATGAACTCGGCTGCCGATCCTCCGCCGCGCGGTCCTGATCTTCGGGGTCGCGATCTCGGCCCTGCTGCTGCTCTCGACCCTGCTCGAGTACCGGCACAGCAGGGTCCGCTGCGGAGCGGGCTCGACGAGCCCGAGGCCGGCCCCGCGCCGGTGCTCGCGGCCCGCGGCGCTCGCGCCCGAGCGCCTGCGGAGCGAGTGCGAGCGGGGCAGCGAGGAGGCGACGGTCACGTCCGCCTGCTGGCCTTCGACCCGACCGCGCCCGCGCCGGGATCCAGGTCCGGGAGGGGCGGTCTACCGCCGCGTCAGCTGGGCTCCGAGCCTGGATCGACTACCCTGGCCCTGATCCCGACCGCCTCGACGCGGCGCTGAGCGGCCGCCCTGCTCGTGGCCCTCGACCGGCTGCGCGAGGGCGCTCGGACCGCAGCCACGGCGCCTGGTCCCCTGGCGGGGGAGGGCTGGCGGGAGCTCCGGCTCCACCCGGGCCGGACCACCGGACGAGGGACCTCGGCGCCCACCGACGCGGCCTCGGGGCCGCCTTTGCGTGCACTGACCGGACATCCTATGATCCTTGCCCTTTTCCCCCGAGGGCGGCGGCCGCCGGCCGGCCCGTCCGGACCGGGTCGACGCGGGGCCGAGGGCGACCGCCCCTGCCGGAGTTGAGGACGAAGAAGGACACCCACCTCGAGCTTACCAGACCTGCGTCGTGACCTGCGCCTGCGGGAACAGCTTCGAGACGCGCTCGACCCTGACCGAGATCAAGCTCGACATCCGCGGGGTCTGCCACCCGTTCTACACGGGCAAGCAGAAGTCGCGGACACCGCCGGCCGCGTCGACAAGTTCCTCAAGAAGTACCAGAAGGCCGCGAAGTAGCGAACGGGGCCGGCCTCGCCCCGTTGCCGCCTCCTCCGTCCTCGCTTCCATGGCCGATCCCCTGACCCCGGTCCTCGTCCAGAAGCTCGAGAGCCAGTGGGTCGGGCCGCCGCGGCCGAGGCCGAGGCCCTCGACCCCGGCCTCGTCAAGGATCCGCATATCCGGCAGCGTGTTCCAGGAGCTCGGCCGGCCCGCCGCGCGCTCGAGCAGCGCCGCAAGGTCGACGCGCTCGAGGCCCGGATCCTGGACGCCCGCGATCCCGCCGCCGGGGACGACGTCGAGGAGCTCGTCGCCCTCGCCGAGGAGGAGCTCGCAGAGCTCGACCGGATCGCTGCGGTCGCGGCCGAGGAGCTGCTCGACCAGCTCCTCGCCGGCGACGAGGTGGGGGCGACTCGGCGATCGTCGAGATCCGCGCCGGCACCGGCGGCGACGAGGCCGCGCTCTTCGCCCGCGACCTCGCCGACATCTACAAGCGCTACTGCGACCGGCGGGGCTTCAAGCTCAAGCCCCTGTCGATCACGGAGAACGCGCTCGGCGGGTTCAAGGAGGCCGTTCACGGTCGAGGGCGTCTTCCGCCTGTTCCGCTTCGAGACCGGCGGCCACCGCGTCCAGCGCGTGCCGATCACCGAGGCCCAGGGCCGGATCCAGACCTCGATGGCGACGGTCGCCGTCCCGCCGACGCCGAGGAGGTCGACGTCCAGCTCGAGGACCGCGACCTCGAGATCCAGACGACGACCTCGTCCGGGCCCGGCGGCCAGCACGTCAACAAGACCGAGTCGGCCGTGCGCATCACGCACCGTCCGACCGGGATCGTCGTGTTCTGCCAGGAGGAGCGGTCGCAGCACAAGAACAAGGCCAAGGCCATGCGCCTGCTGCGCGCGCGCGTGCTCGACCACGAGCGGCAGAAGGTCGAGTCGGAGCGCGGCCGAGCGCCGGGCGCAGGTCGGGACCGGCGACCGCAGCCATGCATCCGCACGGCTAACCGGAAGGACAACCGCCGCACCGACCACCGCGTGCACGAGAACTACAGCCTCCAGCCGGTCCTTTCGAGGGCGACCTCGACCTGATCTACGAGGATTTGATGCGCCTGACCGTGAGGTCAGGCTAAAGAACCTGTGAGCTCGCCCTGCGCGGCTCCCGGAACCCCGAGACAGAGAAGGAGCAGTCCATGAGCGATACGACGAGCTCGATGAGGCCGGCGACGCCAGTGGGTCCTGTGAAGGCCCCGGATCACCGGCCCGATCTACAAGCGCCTTCGAGGGCCTCGCGGCGCCGTTCTTCAACCCTGCAACGCCTCGGAAGGAGTTACTACCGCTTCCTGTTCGGCGGCCTCCTGATGCTGGTCGGCTGCTTCATGCCCTTCGACGCCAACTGGGACCATGTCGGCTACAAGTCCCTGTCCGGCGGCGTGAGGATCCTCGTGATCGCGCTTCGGCGTCATGTGGAGCGCGTGGATCTCGATCAACATCCCCAGCATCGTCAAGATGAAGTGGGAGCATGCTGGCGACGATCCCGCTGATCTGGAGCCTCGTCCACCTGATCTTCCTGCCGACCGGCATGGCGTGGAACGAGCTCGGGGACGCGTTCTCCAACTTCACCGGAGGGCGGCCTGCGCGACGCAGGCGACTTCTTCCAGCGCATCGGCCCGGGCAAGCTGTTCATCCTCCTGGGCGCCCTGATGGTCGAGTTCACGTTCCTGATGGGCACCTCGGGGGCGTGCAGCAGATCAAGCCGACAAGCGCAGCGGCTGCCGGCGCTGAGTTGGACGAGTTGGACCGTCGGCGAGGTCCTCCTCGCGTCTCGAGGACCTCGCCTGCAAGAGCTCGGCGGCCCGGGCGCGGCCCTGTCGCTCTGCCTCGCCGACGTCCTCGGCGTCGACCGGCTCGCGCTCCTGCTCCAGCACGAGCGGCCGCTGAGCGCGGACGAGCGCGGCCTGTTCCGCGGCCGCCTCGGCCGCCTGCTCGGCGGCGAGCCGCTGGCCTACGTGCTCGGCTGGCAGGAGTTCTGGGGCCGGCGCTTCGCGGTCGGTCCCGACGTCCTGATCCCGCGCCCCGAGACCGAGCTCCTCGTCGAGCGGGCGCTGGCCGCCCTGCCCGAGGGGGCCCGCGTGTTCGAGCCGTGCACCGGCTCGGGCTGCATCGCGATCAGCCTCGCGCTCGAGCGGCCCGACCTCGCCGTCGTCGCCAGCGACGTCTCGGCGCCGGCCTCTGGCCGTCGCGCCAACGCTGCGCGCCTGGGCGCGGCCGCGGTCGCCTGGCGCGAGGGCAGCTACTGGGCGCCGGTCGCGGGCGAGGCCTTCGACGCGCTGTGCGCCAACCCGCCGTACGTCGACCCCGCGCGGCCCGCGCTGCTCGACGAGGCCGTGCGCCGGTTCGAGCCGGCCGCCGCGCTCTTCGCCGCCGGCGAGGACCCGCTCGGCGCGCACGGGTTCCTGCTCGACGGCGTGACCCGGGGCCTCACGCCGGGGCCTGGTCCTGCTCGAGCTCGGCGTCGACACCGCTTTCGCCGCCGTGCGCGAGCTCGCCGAGGCCGGTGGCCTCGTCGACGTCGGGATCGTGCCGACCTCGGCGGTCGGCCGCGGTTGCTGGTCGGGCGTCGGCCGGGCTGGATTGCAGCGCGACCCGTCGGCTCAGCCGGCGGCACGCCGCCGCGCAGCGGGAGCATGCGCGGACAGCAGGAAGCCCCAGAGGTCGGGCCAGTGATCGACCGGCTCGCCGGACGGCATCGCGATGCGCTGCACGCGGCGGTCGCGGTCGGGGTCGGCGAAGACCAGCAGCGAGTCGTCGTCGGGCAGCAGGCCGACGGCCAGCGCCACGCCGCCGAGCTCGACGTGGTGGCGGATGCGGCGGTTCAGGGTCGCGAGGTCCGGCGGCCGCACGCCGGGCATGACGTCGGGCGGGAGCTCCGCGCCGGGGCCGGCCAGCGCGAACGCGCCGTCGTCGAGGCACATCCCGCCGGCGGCCCGGTAGACGGCGACGAGGTCGGCCGGCAGGTGGCGGCCGACCGAGCCCTCGAGCCCCGCGATCGCCGCCGCGTCGAGCGGCGGCAGGAGCAGGTGGCGGAAGGCCCCGTCGCGCCCGCCCGGGCACAGGAGCCGCGCCCCGCCCGGGAGCTCGCGGCAGCCCTCGGCCGCCCAGGCCTCGATCCGGTCCTGCATCCTGCTCAGGGCCTCGAGCATCGACGTGGCCATCGCTCCCCCCTCGCGCGCGACCTCGGCGCGCGCAACGGTGACCCATCGGCAGGTCGGGGCGCGGAGTGGACCCCTCGGCGAGCCGTCGATCGGGGCGCGGCTTCAGCGCAGGGTCAGGGGCCCGGCCGAGCTGCCGAGCAGCAGGCCGCCGGCGAAGGGCAGCACGGGGCCGGCGAGGCCGAGGGGGTGGGCCGAGGGCAGCTCGATGACGTGGGCGTAGGCGAGGTCGCGGTCGAGGTCGAGGTGGTAGAGGCGGCGGGCCGTCGACAGCAACAGGTCGTGGCCGGTCAGCAGGGGGCCGCCGTCGGGCCGCTGGTCCGGCTCGAGGGGGGGCGCGTCGAAGCGCTCCAGGTCGCGGTCGAGGCGCAGGCGCACGGGGCGGATGTCCTGCAGCGGGACCTCGCCGGGCATGGCCTCGCCGCGCAGGAAGTAGGCCGCGTCGCCGGCGACGCCGAGGAGGCGGCTCAGGCTGCGCTTGGGGCAGGGCTCCTGGCGCAGGAGCTCGCCGGTGCCGCCGCCGACGCTCAGCCGGTAGAGGTGGTCGCCGTCGCCCGGCGCGTACAGCACCTCGTCGCCGTGCGCCTCGACGCGCGCCTCGAGCCAGCCCTCCTGGCCCGAGTTCTGGAGCCGCGCGCTGCGGAAGCTCCACAGCTGCTCTCCGCTGGCGGCGCCGACGGCGACGAGGACGCCGAGGCCGGTGTCGGCCAGCACGAGGCCGCGGTGCAGGATCGGGGCCGCCGGCTGGACCGCCTTGGCGCGGACCTCCTCCTGCCGGCTCGTCACGATGTCCGACGACAGCGGTGCGCCCTTGGCGAGCAGCGTCGACCACAGGAGCCTCGGTCCGCCGGCGCCGTCGCCGTCCGCGGCGAGGCAGCACAGCTTCACGACGGCGGAGAGGCGGTCCTGCACGTCGACGAGCGTGACCCAGACCCGCCCGCCCGAGGCCAGCACCCGCGGCCTCAGGCGCGCGCGCGGCGACTGGCCCTCGCCGGTCGGAAGCTCGGTCGGCTTCCACGTCCAGGCCGGCGCGAGGACGGCCGGCGGCCCGGGCGTGATGGTCAGGGCCAGCAGCGCCGTGCCCTCCTCGGCGTCGCCGTGCACGACGAAGGCGCGGTCGCCGGCCAGCGCCGGCTCGGGCGGCTCGGGCTCGCCGGGCGGCAGGCCGCACAGGGGCTCGAGCTCGATGCAGCGGGCCTTGCCGGCCGCGGGCGACGCGAACACGAGCGCGACCTGGACCGGGTCCTGGAACAGGGCGAACTCGCCGAGGGTGGGGTGCCGGCCGACGACGCCGCGCGCGTACGGGCCGAGCAGGGACCAGCGGCCCTCGAGCTCGGCGGCGAGGCGCGGCGCCGGGCGCTCGGGCCAGGCCACGGTGACCTGGGCCGGCAGGCCGTCGGGCCCACCGCGCACCTGGGGCCAGGGGTGGCGCGCGGCCTCGGCCGCGCGCAGGCGGTCGCGGGCCGCCTCGAGCTCCGCGTCCCGCCCGAGGCCGAGCAGGCACTCTCCGAGCCCGGCGCGGTCCCCCTGCTCGAGCATCAGCAGGGCCAGCTTGCGGCGAGCCGACGCCGCTGCGTCGGTGCCCGGGTAGCGTCGGCAGAACGACCGCAACGCCCGAGGCCGCATCGGCAGGAGCTCGAGCACGCGCCCGGCCTCGACCTCGAGGCCCTCGGCGAAGGCCGCGCGCAGGCTCGGCGTCGCCTCGGCCAGGCGTCGGTCGAGCAGGTGCCAGAAGCTCCGTGTCTCGCGCGCGCCGTACGCGATCGCGACCTCGCGGTCGGGCTCGGCCAGGACCGGCAGCAGCTCGATCATGGCCTGCCGACCCTTGCCCTCGTCGAGCCGGTCGAGACCGGCCTGGATGCGCCGGGTCAGGATCGGGTCGGCCGTCGGCACCCAGGTCTCATTGGCCAGGGCGCGGGCGTGCTCACCGTCCTGGACGAGCAGGCACAGGACCGCGGGCAGGAGGGTGACCGGCACGGGCATCACGGGTCGGGCAGGATAGCCCGCGCCTCGGCTCAGCGCAGGGCGCGGTTGCCGGAGCCTCGCCCGGTGCGGGGATCCCGCTCATCGGCGCGCGTGGCGTGCGCGGCGGAGCCGGAGCCCTCGCCGGCCTGGACCGGACCGAGCAGGGAGCGGCGGTCGAGCTCGAGCAGCACGGCCTGGGGATCGTGCTCGAGGCCGGCGAGCCGGCGGCGCAGCTCTACGACCTCCTGCTCGAGGCGGTCGTGGGCCTCGAGCCGGCGGCCGAGGATCGCCCGCGCCTCGCGGTGGGCCGCCAAGGCGGGCCCGAGCTCGAACAGCAGCAGGTAGCCGGCCAGGACCCCGAACCAGGTCGTCAGGATCCACGGCAGCACGCCCCCCCGGGCCCCCGGCCGCCTCGCTCCCTTGCCGCCCATGTCGCCCTTCCTCCTCAGTCGCCCGCCTGGCCGAAGCCGTACTGCGCGGCCTCCCCGAGCTCCTCCTCGATGCGCAGCAGCCGGTTGTACTTGGCCACCCGCTCCGACCGGCTCGGCGCGCCGGTCTTGATCTGTCCGACCCCGGTCGCGACCGCCAGGTCGGCGATCGTCGTGTCCTCGGTCTCGCCCGAGCGGTGCGAGATCACGCTCGCGTAGCCGTTCATCGTCGCGAGCTCGATCGTGGCCAGGGTCTCGGTCAGCGTGCCGATCTGGTTGACCTTGATCAGGACGGCGTTGGCCGCGCCCAGGTCGATGCCGCGGCCGACGCGGCGCCCGTCGGTCACGAACAGGTCGTCCCCGACGAGCTGACAGCGGTCGCCGAGCGCCTCGGTCAGCCGCACCCAGCCGTCCCAGTCGTCCTCGTCGAGCGCGTCCTCGACCGAGAAGATCGGGTAGCGGTCGACCCAGCCCCGGAGGAGCTCGATCAGGCCGTCGGCCTCGAGCTGCTTGCCCTCGAAGGCGTAGCGGCCGTCCCGGTAGAGCTCGGTCGCGGCCACGTCGAGGGCCAGCTTGACGTCCTGACCCGGGGTGTAGCCGGCCTTCTGGATCGCCTCCATGACGACCTCGACGGCCTCCTCGTTGGAGCCGAGGTCGGGGGCGAAGCCGCCCTCGTCGCCCTGTCCGGTGCCCAGGCCGCGGCCGTTGAGGACCTTCTTGAGGGCGTGGAAGATCTCGGACGACATCCGCAGGCCCTCGCCGAAGGTCGGGGCCCCGAACGGCATGATCATGAACTCCTGCACGTCGACGTTGTTGTCGGCGTGGGCACCCCCGTTGAGGATGTTGAGCATCGGGACGGGCAGGCGCCGCGCCGACACGCCGCCGACGTAGGAGTACAGCGGGATGCCGAGATCCTCGGCAGCCGCGCGGGCGACGGCCAGGGACGTGCCCAGGATCGCGTTGGCGCCGAGCCGGCTCTTGTTGTCGGTCCCGTCGAGCTGGCACAGGAGCTCGTCGATCGCGACCTGCTCCGTGGCCTCCATGCCGACGACCTGCTCGGCGATCTCGCCCTTGACGTTCTCGATGGCCTGGAGCACGCCCTTGCCGCCGTAGCGCTCCTCGCCGTCGCGGAGCTCGACGGCCTCGTGCGCCCCCGTCGAGGCCCCCGACGGGACGGCGGCCCGACCGACGACCTTGGAGTCCAGGGTGACCTCGACCTCCAGGGTCGGATTGCCCCGGCTGTCGAGGATCTCCCGGGCGTGGACGTCGATGATCTCGGTCATGGCGCGAAGGATATCCCTGCGCGTTACAGGGATCCCCGGTCCAGCTTCGAAAAAGCAGTGATGGACCGTGTGCGACACCTCACGGCGAGCCCCCCGCGGCGGCCGCTCGCCGCGCTGCTCCTCGTCCTCGCCGGATGCCTCGCCTCCGGCGGGCGCGAGCGGCAGCTCGTGACCGGCGGCAGCAGGGTGCGCGAGCTGCCCGGGACCGAGCGCCTCGAGCTGCCTTCGGGGGCCTCGGTGCTGGTCCTCGGCAGCCGCTCGCGGCGCGTGCCCGACGCCTGGCGGCAGCCGGCGTTCGTCGCGCGCCTCGAGGCCTTCGTCCGGGACGGTGGGGGCCTGCTGCTCCTGGGCGGCGCGGCCGGTGTCGCGGCCGAGCTCGGCCTCGCGCCTGCGCCCGACGTCGAGGCACGGGTCCTCGGCCGGGACGGGGCCGCGCGGGCGACCGCCTTCGGCCTCCGGCTCGGCGGCGCGGCGCCGGCGAGCCTCGGCCCGGGCGCCGATCGCTGGCTGTGGGAGGGCACGCACGGCCGCGTCCTCAGCGCGTGCATGCCGGAGCCAGGCGACGGGCGCGTCTGGGCCTGGAGCCTGGAGCGCCGCGGGGCCCGGAGCGAGGTCGGCGCGCCGATCCTCGTCGCGTGGGGCCTGGGGGAGGGCCGCGTCGTCGCGCTCGGGAGCTCGGCCTGGACCGGGGACCCGGCGCTGGTCGAGGCCCTCCTGGTCGAGCTCGACGGCGGCCGGCGCGGCGGGCTGTGCTCGCTGCCCGTGGTCGCCGCCGACCCCGAGGTCGACGGCTGGCGCGAAGATGGCGCGGTCGCGACCCCGCCGTTCGGCGCGAGCCTCGTCGGCCCGCGCGTCGTCCACCAGGGTCGGAGCGCCGACGAGGAGGCCCTCGTCGCGCCCGACGACGCCGGGGTCCAGGCCGCCCTGGCCGCGGGCGCGGACCTGTTCGTCGCACGCGGTCGGGCCGAGCGCGACGCCGCGGCCGACCGCGCCCTGCGCCTGCGGGCCCGCGCGCTGCACGACCGCGGCGCGCTGCTGGCCCTCGACCTCGGGTCCGCACCGACCCCGCCGCCCGAGGCGCTCGCCGGCGTGCTGGCCGCGCCCGGCGCCGACGAGGACCCGGTCGACGGCCTCGGCCGACCCGAGCGCCAGCTCGACTGGCTCGTCGGCCTGCGGTCCCTGCAGCCCGGCGCCTTCGCCTTCGGCGCGGCGCCGGCGCCGTCGGCGAGCGCGACCGGCATCGTGCGCCCCGAGGCGGGCCGCGTCGGCGACCTCCCGGTGCGCGGGCTCGTCGCCCCCGAGCTCGACCGCTGCCACCCGCCCGGGCTCTTCGACCTCTGCGAGCTCGAGGCCGACGCCGCCCTCGGCGCCCGCCCCGACTGGCTCGCGGCGCAGGTCCTCGCCTTCGTCCGCAGCCGCGACCGCGCCGCGGTCGTCGTGCACGGCGCCGAGCGGGCGACCGCGCCCGACTTCGTCGCCGACCTCGTCGAGCGGCCGCTCGCGTCCGCGATGAGCTTCCGGCTCGAGGCGACCGGGCGCGGCGGGCTGCGCGAGTCGCTGGCCCGGAGCCGGGACGACGCGCCGCCGTTCCTGCGCGCCCTCGGCCGGGCGCCGGCCGACCGCATGGTCGCCCAGAACCGGTTCCTGCGCGTCGAGGGCAGCGAGGGCGGCCTGCTCTACGACGCCGGCGGCTCCGGCGACTTCGAGGGCGGCCACGTCCTCGCCGCGCGGTTCAGCTCGGTGCGGCTGCACGGCCTCAGGCCCGTCCCGTCCTCCTTGCCGCTGCCGCCGCTGGAGCTCGAGCTCCGCGACGAGCGGGCCGACGTCGCGACGATCGCCGTGCCCGAGGACGAGGACTGGCTGCCGCGTCAGGTGCGGCAGCCGCTGGAGAAGCGGGTCGCGCTGGCGCAGGGCACGTGGGTGCTCGAGCTCGAGGGGCGCGCTGAGGCCGGCGGCGCCGTCTGCGCGGTCCGCGTCGACGGCGTGCTGTACGGCTGCCTGGCGGCCGCCGGCGGCGTCGTCGACCGCCGCGAGCTGCGCCTCGGCCTGGCCTCGTCCCGCGTCGTGACCCTGTCGTTCGAGCCGGTCACCGGCGATGGCTTCGACCTGTCCCGCACCGCGTTCGTCCGCATCGACGACGCCGGCCTCGAGGCCGACGGCGGCGCCAGCGCCGGTCCGCGGGCCCTCCTCGTCGAGCGCGTCGGCTCGAGCTACTGCAGCGAGGTGCGCCGGACCGTCCTGCTCGGCGACCTGCCCGCGGTCGTGCACGACGTGCGCTACCAGCGCGTCCTGCCCGGCGTCGGGGTCGAACGTCGCCTCGGGTTCGCCGGGTACGAGGTCGTCGCCGAGCGGCGGCTGGAGGGCTTCGGGCGCGTCGCGCTGCGGCTCGCGTGCCCCGACGGCGGCCGGCCGGACCTCTGGGTCGTCATGGCGGGGCTCGGGCGCCACGACCGCCTGCGCCACGACCCCGGCGACGGGCTCGTGCTCGACAGCCACCCGCGCGGCCACGCCGGCCTCGTCGTCGGCGTCCTGCTCGCCGGCGCGGTCGGCGCCGGCGCCGACCCCGAGGCGCTCCTCGTGGCCTGCGAGGAGTGCCTGCGCACGCAGCGGCTCGTCCCCGACGCGGGCGTCGTCCCGCTGCGGCGACGCTACGGCTTCCCGTGGCGGCGACTCGTCGTCGTCCCCGACGACCGGGCCGGGCTGCGCCGCCTCGCCGGCGGGCTGGAGGTGGCCGTCCGCCCGCGGCCCTCGGGCGAGGGGCTGCGCGGCGTCCTGCTCGCCGACGGCGACGGGCTGCACGTCGCGGCGCTATCGCTGCCGGCGCCGGGTCCCGGCGCGCGGCGCCTGCTCGCGCTCGCACCGTCGACCGCCGCGGCCGGCGTCGCCCTCGTCGCGCGGAGCCCGCTGCTCCCGACGCCGACGCTCCGCGTCGGCCGCCGCGCGGTGCGATCGACGGGCACGCCTGGGCCGCGCGCGACCGTGACCTCGTGCTGCTGCCCGCGACGGGGACCTCGTTCCTCGTCGCAGAGGCCGTCGGGCTCGAGCGCCTGCCCGGGCTCGCGGCGACGACCGCGGGCATCGCCGGCTGCGCCTGGGACGAGGACCGGAGCGTGCTCCGGCTCCGGCTCGACGCGCCGCTCGGCGAGGGCGCGGCGGGCGCGCGGCCGTTCGGGCTCCGCCTGCTCGGGCAGCGACCGCGCGAGGTCGAGGGCGCCGTGCTGCTGCCCTCCGACGAGGCCGGTGGCGTCCGCCTCCTCGCGCCGGCCGGGGAGCCGCTGCCGCTCGACGGCCCGGCGGCCCTGCGCTAGGAGCCTGTCCGGGTAGTTCCCACGCGAAAGGGATCTCGGCGGACCTCGGGCCTTCGACTTCCATTTGCCTTCGGGCGGGTCCCCGAGGCCCACCGGGACCTGTCGCCTCCGGGCCCCTGAGCCTGGTCCGTAACGCGACCGGGCCTCTCAGGCCATCCGGATCAGCTTGCCGAGGTTGTGGGCGGTAACCAAAAGCCACTCCTGCGCCACCTTCCGCCCACGCAGGTGGAATCGCCTGAAGCACCTGGCTTTGATCTGCCCGACCGGCTCCATGGTTGCTTCCGCAGCCGGTAACGCCGCGGAAGCCGCCGCGTTCAAACGGGCGGCCATCTCCGCCGCCCGGGACCGATCCTCTGCCCGACGGATGACCCGCTCGTGCTTCTGCCGTCCCGTCGCCACGCCCACGGATGTTCTCCGCGTGATCTCTTCAGGTTCGCTTCCGAGCAGTAGGCCGTGTCGGCCGACAGCCGTGCCTGCCTGCCCGTGTTCCTTGATCTGCCCAGCATGCCGGGAAGCCCCGGGCGTCGTTCTGTCGGTTGCCGAGGCTCGTCGCCACGATGCCTGGCTACCCGCATCCACCGCGATCTGGCAGCGTACCTGTCATAGGTCTGCCGTCCGCATGATCCGGCTGTCGGGATCCGTGAAGTTGCGCTGCCGTTTCTCCAGGGGACGCCTCTGGTTGCGGGGGCGCCTCGGGCTTGTTCCTCTCGTCGTCCTCCTCCTCCGCCTCCTTCTCCAGCGCGCTTGGCCTCACGGATGCGCTCGAGCGCTGCTGTGTCCGCCACCCAGGCGGGAAGCCGTCCCCACGGCTGTCCTTGCCAACCCACGTCTCCGCGTCGTCGACCGCCTCCGCCTCCCGAAACCAGCCGTCGACCCGGCCCCGGCTTCGCCTCCTCCTCCGCATCCGCCTGTAGCTCATCGCCTTGTGCTTCGAAGCGTTCGCCTTGACCGCCGCCGTCCAAGGCCACATGGCCGAGCTGGACCAGACCCGCCCGCTGGCAGACCTTGAGCACCTGGATGAAAAGGCCGTCTGCGCCGCCAGATGCCGCTTCCGGAAGTCGTTGATCGTCCGGAAGTCCGGCATCTGCATGCGACCGCCATGAAGTCCACGCGCTCGGCACAGGACTTGGCGATCCGCCGCGAGTAGATGCCTGCGTATCGCGTAGAGCAGCACCGCGGTCATCATCGCCGGAGGGCGGCTTGCCCTTGGTGCTGGTGTGACGCGTAGACCGCGGAGAGGTCCAGGTCCCCGCACCAACTCCCGGACGAAATGGGCTGGCCGGCGGGCACCAGATCGAGGATCGAGGGAGGGAACAGCCAGGCCTGCCCGGGCCCCATCGCCGGAAACGCTTCATGGATCCAGCCATGCCCGACCTATACAGGTCCGGGGCGTGTTGGGAGTCCCGGGTGCTATTTTCCGGACAGGCCCCGAGCGCCGCCTCGGGGCGGGGACCGGCTCCGTCCCCGGACGTAACGATCTCGCTCCCCTGGCCCGCCGCCGCGGCTTCCCGAACGCGGCGCAGCGACTCCAGACTCGGGCTCGTCCCCGGTCGGGTCCTCCGGCCGATTCCTTCCCTGTCTCCACGCGCATCCGGACCGGTCGCCCGCGCCCAGGTCCCGAGGTCGTCCGATGTCCCACGCCCTCGTCCTCGCCGCTGTCGCAGCCACGGTCCTGACCGGCGTCGTCCCGGCCCAGGGGGGTGACCCCTCCGCGCCCGGCTCCTACGAGGTCCTCGGCACCGTCGTCCGCTTCGAGCGCGGCCCCGACGGTCCCGCCTATCGCTACAGCGAGGACGGCGGCCGCGGGTTCTCCGCGGCGCGCGCGGTCGAGCCCGTGCTGAAGCTCGTCTACGCCGACTTCGACCCGCTCGTCGCCGAGCCGCAGGTGCCCGGCCTGCTCGCGGCGCGGGCCGAGGGGCGCCTGTTCGCCGTGCAGTACCACACGGTCGAGCTCGAGGCCTACCGCCGCGCGCTCCGCGCGCTCGGGGTCGAGCTCCACCAGATGCTGCCGTTCCAGGGCGCGCTGCTCCGCATGGACCCGGCCCTCCGCGCCAAGGTCGCGGCGCTGCCGTTCGTGCGCTGGGTCGGCCCGTACCAGCCCGCGTGGCGGCTCGAGGTCGCATCCGCGAGGAGCTCGGCCGCCTCCGCGACCGCCTCCCGTCGCGGTCCTACAACCTCGTCATGGTCGACTGCGACCGCGACCGCGACGGCCTCGCCCGCGAGGTCGAGCAGGCCGCCGGCCGGCTCGCCGCCGACCAGGTCGGGCACCTGTACCTGACGGCGACCCTGTCGCGCAGCCAGCTCCTCGTCCTGGCCGCCTCGGACCGCGTGCTGTGGGTCGACGTCGCGAGCGACCCCGAGGAGGACATGGACGTGGTCCGCCAGTTCAGCGGCGCCAACTACGTCGAGAGCCAGGCCGGCATGACCGGCAAGGGCGTCCGCGGCCACATCTTCGAGGGCATCGTCGCGGGCCACCAGGAGTTCGCCGCGGTGTCCCCGTGGCGCGGGACGCCGATCAGCTACCTCAACGCGGCGTCCAACACCCACGGCTCGGCGACCTTCGGCGTGATCTTCGCCAAGGGCGTCGTCGCCAAGGCCCGCGGCCTCCTGCCCGACGGCCAGGGCCTCTACACCAACTACAGCGGCATCAACCGCTACAACTGCGTCGCCGACCTCGTCAACCCGACCAAGGGCCTCGAGGCCATGTTCCAGACGGCGTCGTGGGGCTACGCGCGGACGACGAGCTACCTGTCGACCTCGGCCGAGATGGACAAGATCATCCTCGACCACGACCTGCCGATCACCCAGAGCCAGAGCAACGCCGGCTCGACGTCGGTCCCGCGGGACTCGCGGCCGCAGGCCTGGGCCAAGAACATCATCTCGATCGGCGGGATCCGCCACTACGACACGGTCTCGCCCGCCGACGACCGGTGGCTCGGCGCCGGCTCGATCGGCCCGGCCGAGGACGGCCGCATCAAGCCCGACCTCTGCAGCTTCTACGACGCCACCTACACGACCTACTCGTCGAGCACGACCGGCTACAGCAACTTCAGCGGGACGTCCAACGCGACCCCGGTCAACGCCGGCCACCTCGGGCTCACGATCGAGATGTTCACGGACGGCGCGTTCGGCCACAAGGCGTCGGCCTGGAACAAGCGCTTCGCCGACCGGCCGCACGCGCAGACCTCGAAGGCCATGATGATCAACTCGGCGTGGCAGTACCCGTTCTCGGGCACGAGCCACGACCTGACCCGGACCCACCAGGGCTGGGGCCACCCGCACGTCGGCAACCTCTACAACAAGAAGGACGGGACGCTGATCGCCGACGAGTACGACGTCGTCAAGCAGGGCGACGTGCGCCGCTACTTCGTCATGGTCGACCCGCCGCAGGGCGAGCTCAAGGTCACGATGTGCTACCGTGACGTCGAGGGCACGACGAGCGCGAGCCTGCACCGGATCAACGACCTCGACCTCGAGGTCATCGACCCCAAGGGCACGAGCTACCACGGCAACAACGGCCTGCTGGCCGGCAACTACTCGACGTCCGGCGGCAGCAAGAACACCGTCGACACGGTCGAGAACGTGTTCGTGTCCCAGCCGATGGCCGGGGTCTGGGAGGTCCGGGTCTCGGCGCCGACGGTCACCCGCGACACGCACGCGGCCACGACCGCCGTCGACGCGACCTTCGCCCTCGTCGTCTCGGGCCTGCGTGGCCTGCGCGACACGACCGGGCCGGTCCTGACGCTGACGACCCAGGGCCAGGGCGACCTGTCGTTCAAGCTGGCCAACGCCCCCAAGGGCTACACCGAGGGCTGGACCCTGCTGTCGCTGACGATGCGGCCCGCGCCCGGCCACGGCGACCTGCTCGGGATCCAGTTCGACGCCCTCGCGGCGACGATCCTCGGCTGGCCGGCCTCGGTCGGCGACCCGCTGCACTTCAAGGCCACGACCAGCGCGAACCAGTTCCCCAACGCCGAGTACAAGATCCCGGCCGGGGCGCTGAGCTTCCTCAAGGGCCTGTCGCTCGACGGCGTGACGCTGTTCGTCGACGCCAACGGGCCGCTCGACGTCAGCAACGTCTCGCGCGTCACGCTCTGAGCGCCGGGGGGCGGCCCCGACCCCGGCGCCTCAGGCGCCGGCCGGCGGGGCCGCCTTGCCCCTGCGGAAGACCTTGGCGAACAGGGCGCCGAGCACTGCCAGGCCGATCAGGATCGGCTTGAGCAGGACCTTGAGGAGCCCGGCCTTGAGCAAGACCTTGCCGGCGATCAGGCCGCCGATGCCGTACGCGGCGACCTTGTCGATCGACGAGTCGAAGTCCTGGTAGCGGTTGCCCTCGGTGAACGAGGTCGCGGCCAGGAGCATCTTGCAGCCCTCCGAGACGACCGGCAGCTCGTCGACCGAGGACACGGCCGTGAGCTCGAGCGAGCCCTTGCGGCCGAGGACGCGCACCTCGTAGTTGAGCGTCAGGTCCTCCTGGCCCTCGAACTGGAGCACGCGGGCCCAGTACAGCTTCTTGGTCCGGCTGTCGTAGTGCGGGGGCTCGGCCCAGCGCAGCAGGTCGACCGTGCCGTACCCGGCCTTCTTGCGCTCCTTGTTGGCCTCGCGCGTGCCGTCCTTCATCGTCTGGAGCAGCTCGGCGAAGTCGATCGACGCGGCGTCGTCGTCGTTGACGTGGCCGGAGCCGTCCCAGTAGACGAGCACGCCCCACGAGTCCGGGTCGCTGCCGGGCAGGAACATGCCCTGGAGGTTGGTGTCGGGCGGGTTGCCCCACAGGCCCTCGACGACGCGGCGGGCGTGGAAGCGGTCGAGCCAGGTCCAGCCCTCGGGGATCACGACCTCGACCTTGTCGGCGAGGATGCGGATCGTGCCGGTCCTGAACTCGAGCGGCGGGTCGAGCTGCGGGACGTCCTGGCCCGCCGGCTCGGGGACCGGGGCCTGCGCCTCGGGGGCGGGCTCCTGCTCCTGGCACGGCAGGGACGGCGGGGACAGGAGGAGGAGCAGCAGCGCGGAGTGCAGCATGGTCTTGTCCTGGTCGAGGTCGAGAGCGGGCCCTTGGCCCGTGCGCCGTGCAGGATACCGGGGCCCGTCCGCCGCCCGAATCGTGGGGTCAGGATCCCGTGCCCGGCGTGCGTGGTCGCCGCGTCCCCCGGCCGTGCCGGCGTGCCGAGGCCCGCGCCGGCGCGCGCTCCGGCCCGCTCGAGCGCCGCCGTCGGTGCTTCTCCCACAGCGACGTGATGATGATCATGACGACGATCGCCAGCCAAGTCGGCCACATCTCGCGCAGGGAGGTTGACTCGGGCGATCTTGCTGCTCCGTTCGGGTGGACGATCACATCGGCCAGGTCGGCCTCCGCGAGCGCGTCCTTGCCCGGGTCGAAGTCCGTGTAGCGGTGGCCCTCGAGGAACCGACGCTCCATCAACTTCCTGCCCAGGGCGGAGAGCTCCTCCGCGGACGAGGAGAAGGAACTGGCGACGACGGCCACATAGCCGGTGCGGCCGAGGAAGACGTGGCTCGCCTGGGAGCGCCGGGGCGCCTTGCCCTCGACGGCCACGTTCCAGCGGAAGCCCATCCGCTTGCTCGCGATTGTAGCGGAGGCTCGACCTACCCATTCCGCTGAAGCGGCCCTGGCCAGCCGACTCCGCCTTCCGGTTGTACGACCCCATCCTCGCGATCAGGAGCTGCTTCAGGCGCGAGGCGTCCAGCACCGGGTGGGGTCGGCGAAGTGGCCCGGCTCTGATGGGCATATCGAGCACCTGGAGTGCGCTGGGATCTTCGATTGGGACCATGAGCCCGACCAGGCCGGTCCTGAGTTCGGGGAGGCTGGCCGGGTCGGCGGCGGCGAGGCGCGCGACATCGGCCTCACCGAAGAACGCTGCGGCCCTCCGGGACGTCGAGCTCCGCCTTGTTCCGCCTATCCGGACGGTCCCGATCCTGGGGTCCAGGTCCAGCTCGTCGAGAGGCTGCCCGGGCCGGGTCCCGGTCGCCTGTGTGGCCCGGAGGCCGCCGGCGGTGCAGAGCGCAGCGAGGACCAGGACGATCTCGAGGGTGTTACGTCGGTGCACGGGTCCTTCCTCGCGAGCTCAGCGCAGTTTGACGGCGACCCACATGCCGTCGCCGATCGGCACGATGCAGGCGCAGCCGGGGCTCGGCGGCGATGCGGTCGTTGAACCGGCGGATCGGGCCGGTCTCGGTCCGAGGGCGCGGTCGAGAACAGCTCGCCGAACGCGAACGCGTTGTCGGCCAGGATCATCCCGCCCGGGCGCACGAAGCGGAGGCCCTCGGCGAGGTAGTCGCCGTAGCCGGCCTTGTCGGCGTCGAGGAACAGGACGTCGACCGAGTCGTCGGCGAGCTCGCAGCACGGTCCGCGCGTCGGCTGCGCGGACCTCGACGCGCCCGCCGACGCCGGCCTGGTCGAGCCACTCAGGGCGAACTGCGCGCGCGCACGGCGTCGACCTCGATCGTCAGCAGCGAGCCGTCCTCGGGCAGGGCGCGGGCCATCCACAGCGCCGGAGTAGCCGCCAGGGTGCCGACCTCGACGACGACGCCGGGCGCCGGCGAGGCGGAGCAGGATCTGGAGCAGGCTGCTTGCTCGGGCGCGATCCAGATCGCGGGGATGCCGGGCTACTGCGACGGCGGCCTCGCGCAGGGAGCGAGGACCTCGTCCTCGCCCGCGTGGCGGCGAGGGCGAAGTGCTCCTCGGTGACGAGGGTCGAGCTCGAAGACATGGCGGCAGCAGGCGCGGCCGCCCCTGCCCCGGCTCACCCCGGGTCCTGACCAGGCCGAGGCACAGGTCGCGGGTACGCGGCGACCATGGCCTCCTGGCTCCGAACTCCTGCTCGGCCTGCTGGTGGTTGCGCCGGCCGAGGGCGGCCTGAGCCCGGCATCGCCGCCGGCGCCGGGCCAGGCCGGCGAGCCCGGCCGTCGCGCGGCGCGACGCAGAGCGAGGGGTCGCCGCAGAGCGCGGGGAGGTCGCCGACGGCCGTGCCGCACAGCGGCAGGCCGCAGGCCATCGCCTCGAGCGCGGCCATCGGCTGCTGCTCGCTGAGCGACGAGAACGCGAGGAGGTCGAGGGCCGGGGCATAGGGCGGCGGGGTCGTCGACCGCGCCGCACAGGTGGAGGCGCTCGCCGAGGCCGAGCTCGCGGCCGAGGGCCTCGAGCGCCGGGCGGTCGGGGCCGTCGCCGGCCAGCACGAGGCAGGCCTCGGCGAGGCCGCTGGCGGCGAAGGCGCGGACCAGGTCGCGTGGTCCTTGACTGGGCGCAGGTCGCCGACGGCGCCGAGGACGACGCCGCCCTGCGGCAGGCCGAAGCGGCGCCGGGCCGCGTCGCGGTCGCCGGGCGCGAAGCGCTGCAGGTCGACGCCGTTGGACAGGCGGTGCAGGCGGGCGGGGGCACGCGCCAGCTCGTGCGGGCCACGGCCTCGAGCGTGTGCGACGGCACGACGACCCGGCCGCGCGCCGGTAAGTACAGCCGCCGCGCGAGGCGCCGGCGCAGGAGCTCGCCCCGGCCTCCTCGGGGTTGAAGCCGTCGATCGCGACGATGACCGGCGCTGGCCCTCGCGCAGCGCCGCGCGCAGCGCGTCGAACGCGCCCCAGTTGTAGGTCACGCAGAGGTCGTGGGGCCGGCCCCGCAGGAAGGCGCGCAGCCGGCGCACGGCGCCCCGCCCGCGCGGGTCGAAGCCGGGCTCGACGACCTCGACCCCGGGCGGCAGCCGCGGGGCGCAGCCGAGCCGGCCGTCGAGGGCGACGACGGCGTGGCGCATCCCGTCGCCGAGGGCCGCGAACAGCGTGGCCTGACGCACCTGCGGGCCGCCGGCGTCGAAGGTCGCGAACAGGTGCAGCAGCCGCGGCGCGCTCATCGCCCCGGCCCCCGGCTCACCCGTCCTCCTCGAGCACGACGCGGATGCCCTTGTCGATGAAGCGCACGCGGTCGCGCTCGGGCCGCCAGCCGAGGTCCTCCTCGGCCGTCGACGCGTCGAGCCAGGCCACGAGGCCGCGGGTCTTGAGGTCGCGGTAGCTCGGGAAGCGGTTGTCCGGCTTGCGGATCGCGAGCTTGACGAGCCACTTGCCGATCTCGACGAGCTGGAGCACGGCCGGCGTCCGCGGGTGGAACCCGACCGGCCGCCGCGACAGGCGCGCGACCTCCTGCACGTACTCCCGGGCCGTCAGCCGCACCGGGCCCACGAGGTCGTAGTGGCGGCCGGCGAGGCCCGGCCGCCGCGCCGCCGCGACCAGGGCCTCGACGACGTCCTCGACGAGGACGAACGGCAGCGGGTTGTCGCCCTTGTTCCAGCCGATGCAGTGGTTGTCGCGCGGCCAGTAGCCGGTCCCGGACACGCGGGACCGGCCGCGGTGGCCGACGACGATGGCCGGCCGCAGGACGACGACGTCGAGCCCGTCCTCGCGGTGCATGCGGTCGAGGACCTGCTCGCAGGCGATCTTGAGCCGCGCGTACAGGCTGCGCCCGACCGGGTGGGGGTCGAGGGCGGCCTTGGCGTCGCCGACGCTCTCGCCGAGGTACAGGGCCGCGATCGAGCTCGTGAACACGAGCCGCTCGACGCCGGCCGCGAGGCACTTGCGGGCCAGCAGCTCGGTGCCGCCGACGCCGACCCGGCGGCACTCCTCCCAGCTCTGGCCGAGCCCGGTCGCGAGGTGGTAGACGTGCCGGCAGCCGCGGACGGCGCGCTCGAGCTGGCCCTCGTCCTCGAGGTCCCCGTGCAGGACCATGACCGCGGGGTGGTTGAGCCAGGCCGGCAGCGGCCCGTGACCGCGCACGAGCACGCGGACCCGGTCGCCGCGCGCGACGAGGCGCTCGACGAGGTGGCTGCCGATGAAGCCGGTCGCGCCGAGCACGAGGACCTCGTCCCCGCCGGCCTGGACCGGCACGCTCCGGGTCGTCTCGGCGATCGGCGGGAACTCCGGCTCGCGGCCGCTCCACACGAGGTGGCAGTAGCGCATGACCTCGCGGGCCTCCCGGGCCGACTGCGGGACCGGCCGGCCCTCGCGCAGGGCCTGGTGGAACGCGTGGATCGAGTCGCGCATCGCCGCGAAGAACAGGTCGTTGCGCGGCCGGAAGCGCAGCAGCGCGCCGAGGTAGCCCCAGAACGCCCGGCGCCCCGTGCGCTTGAGCCGGCGCGCGTTGCGGACCGCGTTGCGCCGCGTGTCCTCGAAGTCGGGGAACTGCGTCTTCTCCACGTGCTGGACGAACCCGCGCGCGAGGTCGAGGCTCAGCGTCCCGTCGGGGCCGATCAGCTCGAGGCTCGACGCGAGGTGGTGCCCGCCGAAGCGGAGGTAGACCGAGGCCGTCCCGCGCGCGCAGCGCAGGTTGGCCTGCCACGACTCGTGGAAAGGAACCGTGCCCGCCAGGAGCCGGGCCTTGGACAGCATCGTGCGCGCCGAGCGGACCTCGCCGAGCAGGGCCAGGAGCAGGGAGAAGGGGTGAGGCCCCTGCTCGAGCAGGATGTTGCGCGGCTCGCGGAACATCCAGTGCCCGATCTGCCGCTGGGCGAGCTGGCGAAGCGGCAGGTTGGTGACCGAGACTACATGCTCGACCGGGCCGATGACGCGGGCCTCGACCAGGGCCATGAGCTCGCGGAAGCCGGGGTGGAAGACCTGGCTGTGGTTGACGCCGAGCGGGACGCCGCGGGCCTGCGCGAGCTGGTGCAGCTCCTCGCACTCCGCGACCGACAGGCCGAGCGGCTTCTCGACGAAGGCCGCGACGCCCTCGTCGAGCAGGCGGGCGGCGACCGGCCCGTGCTCGGGCGGCGGGGTCGCGACGTGGGCGACGTCGGGGCGGTCTCCGGCGAGGAGGCCGTCGAGGTCGGCGTGGACCTCGGGGATGCGCCAGCGCGCGGCCAGGGCCTTGGCCCGACGCAGGTCCGGGTCGACGACCGCCGAGAGCTCGACCCACGGCAACTGGCGCAGCGGCTCGAGGTGGTACTCGGCGATGTAGCCCCCTCCGACGAGGGCCACGCGGGTCTTCTTGCCGGAGCTCTTGGGCATCGCGGAGCGGGGCGGAGCGGGTCCGAACATAGAGGAGGAGACCTCGTCAGGATCGGAAAATTCAACGCCCGGACTCGAGCCTGCCGAAAGGGATCCGGTCACCCCGCCGGCCCCCTCCCCGCACCGATGGCCCGATCGCAGCGCATCCTGACCGAGCTCTGGCCGGACCGTCCCGGCGGTCGCCTGGCCCTCGTCCTGGCACTGTGCACGGCCCTGGCCCTGCGCCTCGCCGGCCTCGACTGGGGCCTCCCCGGCGCGGAGCACTTCTTCCCGTTCCACCCCGACGAGTGGATCAACCTCGAGGGCCCGCGCCGGATGGTCCTGACCGGCGACCTCGACCCCGGCCACTTCAACTACGGCAGCCTCCACGCGTACCTGACCTGGCTCGTGCTCGGCGCCTGCCAGGCCCTCGGCCTCCTCGGCAGCCCCGCCGCCTGGTTCCTGGCCGCCCGCGTGCCGGTCGTCCTGCTCGGCGTGCTGTCGGTGTGGCTCATGCTGCCGCTCGGCCGCCGGCTCGGCTCCGAGCGCCTCGGCCTCGTCGCGGCCTGGGCCCTGGCCCTGTGCCCCGGCCACGCCCTGCACTCGGGCTGGTTCACGGTCGACGTGCCGTCGATCTGCTTCGCCCTCGTCGCGACCTGGGCCGCGCTGGTCCACGTCGACGCCGGCGGGCGGCGCGCGCTCGTCGCCTGCGGGCTCGCCGCCGGCCTCGCGGCCGCGACCAAGTACCCGGCCGGCATCGTCGTGCTGGCCGGCGTGGCCGCGGCGACGCTGCGCCTGCGCGCCGACGGGCGGCTCACGGCGCGCGCCCTGGCCCCCGCCGTCGGCGTGCTCGCCGGCTCCGCGCTGGCGGCCTTCCTCGCCGGCGTGCCGTACGCCGTGCTCGACTTCCCGGCGTTCTGGCGGGACATGACCTGGGAGCTGTTCGACCACAGCCAGGGCGACCACTGGACCCTGTTCAGCGGCTCGGGCAACGGCTGGTGGTTCCTGCTCCGCGTCAACCTCGTCTACGTCATGGGGCTCGGGGCCTTGGTCGTGGCCCTGCCCGGCCTCGTCCTGCTGCACCGGCGCCGCCCGCGCGGCGGCGCCGTGCTGTGGGCCTGGGCCGTGCCGTACGCCTGGCTGCTCGGCCTCGCCGGCCTGCGCTTCCAGCGCTACGCCCTGCTGCTGGCGCCGGTCCTCGCGCTCGGGCTCGCGGCCGCAGCGCTGGCCGTCGAGGACCGGGTGCGGCGCGGCCTCGGGCGGCGCGGCCGGGCGCTGCCGGCGCGGGCCGCGGCCCTCGTGCCGGCCCTGTTCCTGGTCTGGCCCGGCTGGCTGTGCCTGCGCCAGGCCGAGGCGCTGCGCGGCCCGGACCCGCGGCTGCAGTGCGCGCGCTGGGTCCGGGACCACGTCCCCGAGGGCGCGAGCGTCGGGATGATGATGCACCCGCACTGGTTCTCGGCCCCGATCACCCCGTTCAACGCCGGCAAGCCGGCCGCGGCCTACGGGGACGACCGGCGCCTGCCTTGGGACCTCGTCGTGCTCGAGCGCTGGGACCCGCGGCCGCTGCCGAGCGGCGGCCGGACTGGGTCGTGCTGAGCGAGATCGAGGGCGCGCACCAGCTCCGCACGGCGCCAGCCGGGGGCGGTCGCGATGTTCCAGGTGCTGGCGCGGGACTACGTCGAGGCCGCGCTTCGAGGTCTGGCCGGTCGAGGAGCGCTGGGTCTTCGGCCACCGCCATGCTGGCACGACTGGCTCTACCCGTTCGCGGGCCAGCGCGTGTGGAAGCGCCGCGCCGTCGACGCCGCCGCGCCGGGTCGGTAGGGGATCCCGGCGAGCCGGGTCCTCCGGCCACTGCGGCCCGTCGGCGGCCCGCTATCGTCGGGCCCGACCGGTCCCGAGGCGCGATCGTCCGCCGGGCCCGGTCGAGGAGAAGCGCGGGATGCCTGCCGAACCCGAGGTCCAGCCGGGCCACGAGCCGCCGCCCGGGCCGGTCGACCTGCTGGTCATCGGCGCCGGCCCGGCGGGATCGCCCTGGCCGTCGAGGCCGTCGACGGCGGCCTGCCCCCGTGGGCGATCCTCGTGCTCGAGCGGAGCGAGAGCCGGCCCACTCGATCCGCGAGCTGTACTGGAGACCAAGCTCGTCGAGGCCGAGTGGAAGGCCGGCGCGCCGGCGGCGAGGGCGCGTTCGCGCTGCGCGACCGGAGCAAGGCCGAGCTCCTGGCCGAGCTCGACTCGGCCATCCTGACCCACGGCATCCGCGTCGTGACCAAGGAGGGCGCGCCGGATCGAGCGGGTGGCCGACGGCTTCGTCGTGCACTGCGACGACGGGGACCGCCACGTCGCGCGGCGGCTCGCGGTCGCGATCGGCGTCTACGGCCGCCTGCGCCGGCCCGACTACCGCGTCCCCGGCGTGCTGCGGCGGCGCGTCCACCACGACGTGTCGAGCGACCCGCTCGAGGGCTCGCGGGTCCTCGTGGTCGGGGGCGGCAACTCGGCGGCCGACTACGTGCTCGACCTCGTCGCCCGCGAGAAGCACGTCACGCTGAGCTACCGGCGGCGCAGCTTCGTGCGCATGACCGAGGGCCACCGGCGGCGGCTCGAGGCGCTCGAGGCCTCGGGCTGGCTCCAGGGTCCTGCGCGAGAGCGACGTCGACGCGCTCGAGGACGACGGAGGGCGGCCGCGGGCGCGGTTCCGCGACGGCGCCGTCGAGACCTTCGACCACGTCGTCCTGGCCCTCGGCGGCACGACGCCGGAGGGGTTCCTCAGGGGGCTCGGCATCGCGTTCGAGGGCCCGGCCCGTGCTCGACGAGCGGCAGCAGAGCAGCGTCCGGGGCCTGTACCTGATCGGCGACGTCGGCGGCGGGGGCTCGCTCGGCGAGGCCTGGGCCTCGGCGCGCCGGGCCTGGAGCGGGATCCGCGCAGACCTCGGCGTCGGGGGCGTCGCGGCCGGGCGCTAGCATGGCGGCACGATGGCCTTCGACCCCCGCGCGTGACTGTCTTCTGCGGCTCGTCGACCGGCGACCTGCCGCTGTTCGTCGACGCCGCCGAGACCTTCGCCCTGGCCCTGGCCCGGCGCGGCCTCGGCCTCGTCTACGGCGGCGGCCACATCGGCCTCATGGGCGTCGCGGCCGACGCCGCGCTGGCCGCGGGGGCCGAGGTGTGGGGGGTCATCCCGCGCGCCTTCGCCGCCAAGGAGCTGGCCCACGAGGGCCTGACCCACCTCGAGCTCGTCGACACGATGCACGCGCGCAAGGCGCGGATGGCGGCCCTGGCCGGCGCCTTCGTCGCGCTGCCGGGCGGCATCGGCACGCTCGAGGAGCTCGTCGAGGTCTACACCTGGGCCCAGATCGGGATCCACGACCGGCCGATCGGCGTGCTCGACGTCGGCGACTACTGGGACCCGCTGTTCGCCTTCCTCGACCGCGCCGTCGCGCACGGCTTCGTGCGCCCGGCCGTGCGCTCGCTGCTGGTCCGCGCCGCCGACCCCGAGGCCCTGCTCGACGCCCTCGAGGCCGCGCCGCGCGGAACGATCAGCGGGCGCTGGCCGGCGCTGTGACATGGGGGACAATGGCCGCATGGACCGGCTGACCGAGTGCCTGCGCGAGCGGCGGCGGCTCGACCTCGTCGAGGTGCTGAGCCTGCGGGCGCTGCTGGCCCTGCCGGTGCTGCTGGCGCTCGGCCTCGTGCCCGGGCTCGGCGACCGCTGGTGGCACTGGGTCCTGCTCGTCCCGGCCGGGCTCGCGCTGCTCTGCGGCCTCAGCCTCTTGCTCCTGCCCGTGCCGCGCCGGCTGCTGGCCTGGGACCGCGAGCTCGGCGCCGGCGACGCGCTCGCGACCCTCGTCCTGGCCGGGGACGCGCCGGGCGGGCGGGCGGGCCTCGAGCTCCTGCGCCGCGACCTCGGCCTCAGGCTCGGTCCCGCGGCCGAGCCCGACCCCGCGGCCGGCGCGCGCCTGCGTCGGATCGCCAGCCGACTGCTGGCCCTCGCGCTGCTCGTCCTCGTCGTCATCCTGCTCGCGCCCAGGCTGTTCGGCGGGAACGACGCCAGGAGCCTCGCGATCGCGCCGGCGGTGACCCACGTGCCGGTCGAGACCCAGGGCCAGCCGGGCGAGGCCGACCGCAGCGCCGCCGGGCGGGTCGGGCCCGACGCGCCCGAGCACGAGCGCGAGCGCGAGGACGCGCCGCGCGGGCCCGAGGCCTCCGGCGGCGACGCCAGCCCCGAGGCCCGTCAGCCCGGCCCCGAGGTCCCGAGCCCGCGCCGCCGCACGCCGCCGCGGACGACGCTGCGTCCCGACCCCGACCGCTCGCACTCGGAGCCGCCGGCGATGCCGCCGGCCGCCGACTGGCAGCGCCAGGTCGAGCGGGCCCTGGCCCGCGGGCGGCTGGCCCCGTGGGAAGGGCGCTGGCTCGAGCAGTGGGGCCGGCAGCTCGACCTGCGCCGGGCGGCGGGAGGGCGCTGAGTGGCGACGGCCGAGGCGCTGGCCTTCGACGCGATGCTGCCGGTCTTCCTCGACCTGCCGGCCCTGCCGCCGTCGGTCGACCTCGACGAGCGCGGCCGCCTGCACCTGCGCGCCGAGTGGGGCGACTTCAAGGGTCACGTCCCGTACGTCCCCGGCGACGACCTGCGCTTCCTCGACTGGTCCGTGCTCGCGCGCTCAGGCCAGCGCGTGTCCCGCCGCTTCGAGCTGATCCAGCACCGCCGCCTGCGCCTGCTCGTCGACGCCAGCCCGTCGATGCGGCTGCGCGAGGCCGGCCTCCGCGACCTCCTGTGCCTGTACGGCTTCCTCGCCCTGCACCGGCTCGACAGCGTCGAGCTCCGCTGGGGCGACGAGCCCGAGCCGCGCCGGTTCGAGGACTCCGGCGACTGGGACCGGCTGCGCGACCTCCTCCGCACGCTGCCGCTCGAGGGCGGCTGCCCCGAGCCGGTGCCCGACGCCGACCGCAGCACCGGCAGCCTGCTCGTGTCCGACTTCCAGCCCGAGGACGAGTGGCGCGCGCGCCTCGCGCGCCACCGCGAGGAGGGCCAGGGCCTGCTGTGCCTGTTCCCCAGGCTCGGCTTCGAGGGCCACACCGACCGCCCGCTGCCGACCGGCCGCCGCGACCTGCGCGACCTCGAGACCGGCAAGCGCCTGCAGGTCGAGCTCGGCTCGCGACTGCACGCGCTGTTCGTCGAGGAGCAGCGCGACTTCGAGCACGACATGGAGGCCTGCTGCCGGGACCTCGGCCACGGGTTCCTGGCCATCGACCTGCCCGACGACGAGCACCGCCTCGACTTCGAGGCATGGCTGCCGTTCCTGACCAGGCGGAGGCTCCGCCGGTGATGGGGGGGCTGCCCATCCCCGCCGCGCCGGCGGTCCAGGCCGGCGGGCTCGAGCTCGGCGCGGAACTCGGCTTCGCCGCGCCGTGGCTCCTGGCCCTGCTGCTGCTCGTGCCGATCCTCGTCTGGCTGCACCGCGAGCCGGCCCGCGAGCTGGCGACCGACCGGCTCGAGATCTGGCGCCGCGCGCTGGCCCGGCTCGGCCTGCGTCGGCGGCGCCGGCTGCCGCCGAGCCTGCTGCTCGCGATCCTGGCCCTGGTCGCCCTCGTCCGGGCCCTGGCCGGCGCCGGCCGCCCCGAGCGCGCCGGGCCGCGCCGCTTCGCCGCCGTCCTCGACGTGAGCCCGTCGATGGCCGCGCGCGACGGCGGCCGCACGCGGACCACCGCCGCCGTCGCGGCCTCGAGGCCGAGCTGGCGCGGATCCGCCGAGGTCGAGGGCGTGCTGTACGGGCTCGGCCGCGAGCGGGTCACCGAGCTCGCGCGGTTCGCGGCGGCGCGCGCGCTGCCGGCGGGGCTCAGGGCCGACCTGCTGGCCGAGGACGCCGCGGTCCTGCTGGCCCGCGCCGAGCGCGCCCGCCCGGGCCTGGCCCGCGCGCTCGCCGACCAGGCCGGGCCGGACTGCGCCGTGCTGCTGTCGGCGACGGCGTCCGAGCCCGCGGCCGGCGCCGCGCGGGACGACGACAACCTCTACCTGCGCGGCTTCGGCAGCCCCGACGCGCGCAGCCCCGCCGCGATCCTCGACGCCTCCTTCGTCGATCCCTGGCCCGCGGCCGAGCTCGAGCTCTCGGTCGAGGCCGCGCGGCCGCTGGCCGCGGGCGCCAGGCTCGTGCTGCGCTCACCGGTCCAGGGCCGCAGCGAGGGCTTCGCCTTCGGGCGCGGCTCCGGCGACGAGCCCGACGGCCCGATGCTGCTCGACGTGCCGCGGGCCTTCGGCCCCGAGGTCGAGGCCCGGCTCGAGCCCGGCGACGGCTTCGTCCTCGACGAGCTGCTGCTGCTCGAGGCGCGGCCGGCCTGGGCCCCGACCCTGCGCGCCCTGCCGTACGATGACCCCGACCTGCGCGTCCTGACCGAGTTCCTGGTCGGCGAGCTCGGCGCGCGCGAGCTGCGCGACGGGACCGGCGACGAGGCCGGCGGGCTCGAGCTGCGCGAGGGGGGGCGGCTCGAGGCCTGGCCCGACGACGGTCGGGTGCGGCTGTGCTTCGGCACCCTGCTGCCGGGTGCCGCGGCCGAGGGCCGGCCCGAGGGTCCGCTCGAGTGGGCCCGCGCCGCTCCGCTGCTCCTGGACCTCGACCTGTCGACCCTCGGGGTCGAGGAGGCCGTGCTCGCCCCGCCCCTCGACGACGATGCCGAGGTCCTCGTCAGCCTCGGCGACGCGCCCTTCGTCGTGCTTTGGCCTGAGCACCGGCTGCTGTGGTGCGGCAGCGAGCTCGGCCGCAACCGCCTCGCCTCGCAGGCCTTCCTCCCGCTCCTCGTCGTGCGGGCCCTGACCCGGCTCGCGCCGGTCGGCGCGCCGGGCCGCCTGCTCGCCCTCGCCGACCCCGAGGAGTCCCGGATCGCCGCCCGGACCCCGCCGCGGTCCCGCCCGACCCCGGCGTTCTGGCGGCCACGGCGCCCGTACTGGCCGGAGCTCGTCGCGGCCTTCGCCCTCTGCGTCCTGCTGAGGGCCGCCCTGGTCCGGCGCTGAGGCCGCGCGGAGTCGCCCTGCGCCATTCCCAAGCGCGGGTCGGGACGCTATCCTGCCCCGCTTTTCCTTCCGGGACGCGTGCCTTCGCGATCGCCGAGGGAGGCCCTGTTCGAGGACACCTCGGCGGGACCGGCCTGCGTCGATACCCCTGAGGAGGAGGTTGCTTGGATTTCCAGGACAAGATCCTCGGCGAAGGCCTCACCTACGACGACGTCCTGATCGTGCCCCGCATGGCCGATCTGCTGCCGCGGGACGTCGACACGAGCACCCGCCTGACGCGCAACGTCAAGCTCGGCATCCCGTTCGTCTCGGCCGCCATGGACACCGTGACGGAGGCCGGGCTCGCCATCGCCCTCGCGCAGGAGGGCGGCATCGGCATCATCCACAAGAACCTCACGGTCGAGGCCCAGGTCCGCGAGGTGTCCAAGGTCAAGCGCTCCGCCCACGGCGTGATCCACGACCCGGTCACGCTCGGCCCCGAGGCCACGGCCGAGCAGGCCCGCGCGCTGATGCGGACCCACCGCATCTCCGGCCTCCCGATCGTCGACGACCGGCAGAAGGTCCTCGGCATCCTGACCAACCGCGACCTGCGCTTCCAGGGCTCCCCGGAGGACAAGGTCTCCGAGGTCATGACCCGGGATCCGCTGACCGCCGACCCCGACACGACGCTCGAGCAGGCCGCGGAGATCCTCAACAAGCACAAGGTCGAGAAGCTCGTCCTCGTCGACGGCGACCACCGGCTCGCCGGCCTGATCACGATGAAGGACATCAACCTGACCGAGGAGTACCCGAGCGCCTGCCGGGACGCCTCGGGCCGCCTGCGCGTCGGCGCCGCGGTCGGCGTGCACGAGCACGAGCGGGTCGACGGCCTGATCGACGCCGGCGTCGACGTCCTCGTCGTCGACACGGCCCACGGCCACAGCAAGAACGTCATCGAGACGGTCCGGTGGATCAAGGCGCGCCACGACATCGACGTCGTGGCCGGCAACATCGCCACCGTCGAGGGCACGCGGGCCCTGATCGACGCCGGCGTCGACGCCGTCAAGATCGGCATCGGGCCGGGCTCGATCTGCACGACCCGCATCGTCGCCGGCGTCGGCGTCCCGCAGCTCACGGCGATCCTGCAGTGCTTCGACGTGGCCCGGGAGCACGACGTGCCGCTGATCGCCGACGGCGGCGTCCGCAATTCGGGCGACGTCGTCAAGGCCCTCGCCGCCGGGGCCTCGACGGTCATGATCGGGTCGCTCTTCGCCGGCCTCGACGAGTCGCCGGGCGAGCTGATCCACTACCAGGGCCGGACCTTCAAGGCCGTCCGCGGCATGGGCAGCCTCGGGGCGATGATGCAGGGCTCGGCCGACCGCTACGCCCAGGGCGAGGTCCGCGAGAGCGACAAGTTCGTGCCGGAGGGGATCGAGGGCATGGTGCCCTACAAGGGCAAGCTCGAGGCCTACATCTACCAGCTCGTCGGCGGGCTGCGGTCGGGCATGGGCTACACCGGCGTGCGCACGGTCGCCGACCTGGCGACGCACACGCGCTTCCTCAGGGTGTCCCCGGCGGGCATGCGCGAGTCGCACCCCCACGACGTGCTGATCACCAAGGAGGCACCCAACTACCGGGGGGCCGACCAGTGACCGACATGACCACCCCGCGCGGGGTGCTGATCGTCGACTTCGGGACGCAGTACTGCCAGCTCATCGCGCGGCGCGTGCGCGAGCACAACGTCTACCGGAGATCGCCGCACCCGACAAGGCCTGGGCCACGCTCCAGGCCGGCGACTTCGGGGCCGTGATCCTGTCGGGCGGGCCGCGCTCGGTGTTCGAGGACGGGGCCCCGCGGCTCGACCCGCGCCTGCTCGAGGCCGGCGTCCCGGTGCTCGGCATCTGCTACGGCATGCAGGCGATCAGCCACGTGCTCGGCGGACGGGTCGTGCCTGCGTCCGACAAGGCAGGCCGGGAGCATGGGCATGCCGAGCTCGAGCTCGAGCCCAAGCCGGGGCCGCTGTTCACCGGCGTCGCCGCGCGGTCCCGCGTGTGGATGAGCCACGGCGACAACGTCGAGGCCCTGCCGGCCGGCTTCCGCGTCGCCGCGCGGTCCCGGTCATGCCCCAACGCCGCGGCCTGGGACCCCGCCCGCCGCATCCTGGCGATCCAGTTCCACCCGGAGGTCGCGCACACGGAGGAGGGCACGGCCATCCTGCGCAACTTCCTGTTCGACGTGGCGGCGCTGCCGAGCACGTGGTCGCCGGGCAACATCGCCGAGCTCGAGATCGCCAAGGTCCGCGACCAGGTCGGGGACGGGGAGGTCGTGCTCGGGCTGTCGGGCGGCGTCGACTCGTCGGTCGCCGCGGTCCTGATCCACCGCGCGATCGGCCGGCGGCTGCACTGCGTCTTCGTCGACAACGGGTCCTCCGCCTCGGCGAGCGCGAGGCCGTCGAGCAGCTCTTCGCGCGGCACTTCGACATGGACCTGCACGTCGTCGACGCCGGCGACCTGTTCCTGTCCCGCCTCGCCGGCGTCACCGACCCCGAGGCCAAGCGCAAGGTCATCGGCCACGTCTTCATCGACGTCTTCCGCGAGAAGGCGCGGGAGTTCCGCGGCGCCCGCTTCCTCGGCCAGGGCACGCTCTACCCCGACGTCATCGAGTCGGTCGCCGCCCACGGCGGGGCCACGGCCGTGATCAAGAGCCACCACAACGTCGGCGGCCTGCCCGAGGACCTCGACATGGAGCTCGTCGAGCCCCTGCGGGAGCTGTTCAAGGACGAGGTCCGGGCCATCGGCCGCGACCTCGGCCTGCCGTCGGAGGTCGTCGACCGGCAGCCGTTCCCCGGGCCGGGCCTGGCCGTGCGCATCCTCGGCGAGGTCACGCGGGCCGGCTGCGACATGCTGCGCCAGGCCGACGCGATCTTCACCCGCGAGGTCGAGGAGGCCGGCCGCGACAAGGGGCTGTGGCAGTACTTCGCCGTGCTGCTGCCGGTCCGCAGCGTCGGGGTCATGGGCGACGCCCGGACCTACGAGCACCCGGTCGTGCTCCGCGTCGTCGAGAGCCAGGACGCGATGACCGCTGACTGGGCCTACCTCCCCGAGGGCCTCCTGCGCCGCGTCAGCAACCGCATCATCAACGAGGTCCCGGGCATCAACCGCGTGACCCTCGACCTGACCTCCAAGCCGCCCGGCACGATCGAGTGGGAGTAGCCCCGCCCGCTGAGGCGGGATGCGGTGCAGCGGCGTCGGATCCTGGACGGCCCGGGGAATGTGGGCGAGTTGCGGCCCGTTGTCCTCGGCCTGACAATCGCCCGGGCCTGGGCGAGCAGTCCGCCCGGAGGAGGATGTGATGCGGTCGCTCGGTTCGTGCTCGGGGCTCTCCTTGGCCGTCCTCGCGTGCCTGACAGCCGGGCGGCTACCGGCCCAGGCCACCCCGTGGAGTTGGGGGGAGGAGCTGGCGCACCTGGGTGCTCGGCGTGACTTCGGGATGGCTCCCGTGCCGGACACCGGTCGCGTCCTGTTGTTCGGTGGCTCGGGTCCCCAGGACCCCTATCGGAGTGATACCTGGGAGTGGGACGGGAGCGACTGGGTCCCACGTGACGGCGGGACGGGCCCATCGGGAAGGGAAGCCGCCTGCATGGCCTGGGACCCGGTCCAGGGGAAGGTGCTCCTGTTCGGTGGCAAGACCAGCCAGGGCCCGGTGCGGGACACTTGGGTCTGGGACGTCGATCACTGGACACCGCTGAAGCCGGTCTCCGCTCCCCCGGGTTGGCCGGGCGACCTCGTCCCCGATCCGAGCCGGAGGCAGGCCTGTCTACATCACCGCGGCGGCGAACAACAACCCTGTCGAGGTGCACGAGTGGTCGGGCACGGACTGGGAACAAGCTGCCCCTCAAGACCGTGCCTGGCGTCTCGACACCCTGGTGTCCTGTGCCGACCCGATCCGGAAGCGGGTCTGGATGTACAACGGCAAGGAGACCTGGGCCTGGGACGGCACGGACTGGTCCCTCCAGACCACGTCGACCTATCCGCCCAGGCGCTGGTTCACGCGGTTCGCGTTCGATCCGGGGTCGGGCCTGTGCATCCTGTTCGGTGGCCAGACCCACAACGGTCAGCAGTACCTCGAGCTCGACGAGGCCTGGGCCTGGGACGGGAAGGCCTGGACCCTCCTGGCGCCGAGCCTCAAGCCCCCGGCCCGGTCCGCCCATGGGTTGGTGAGCGACCCGGACGGCTCCGGCCTCGTGATGTTCGGTGGGCGCGACGCGACCAATGCCGAGCTCGGGGACACGTGGAGGTTCGCCAAGGGATCGTGGACCGCGCTGGCCGGCACGGGCACGCCCTACCCCGGCAAGGGGTGGAAGCGGATGGTCATGGACACGGTGCGGGACCGGCCGATCCTCGTCGAGGCCGTGGAGCTGCCGACCAGGTCGATGGCGTCGTGGGAGTTCGACGGCGATGACTGGCTCCAGCACACGCCGAAGCAGGTCCCGCCCTTACCGCCAGCACTTCACCGTCCTACGACTCCCCTCCGGCGACGCGTGACGCTCTTCGGCGGCAACGACGGCACCTAGGACCTGCAGGACACCCGGGAGTTCGACGGCAACCAACTGACGCAGCAGGCCCTCAAGACCAGTCCACCGGCCATGAGCCAGCACGCCATGGCCTACGACCCGGGTCTCAAGACGACAGTGCTCTACGGCGCCATGGCGACCTGGGTCTGGGACGGCACGAACTGGGCGGCCGTGACCTCCGCGGCCAGCCTCGACGCCCGGGGTGGGCACAGGATGGTGTACGACCCGGTCAACAAGAAGGTCCTTCTGATGGGGAGGCTCGCTCCGTCAGAGCGTCGCAACCGGGATCGAAGCCTTCGACGGCAAGACCTGGACCTACTTCGGCCAGGGGCCGTTCCCGCGGAAGGACTTCGGCATCACCCTCGACCAGCAGCGGAACCGGATCGTCCTCGCCGGCGGCAACGTAGGGTCGAGCGGCCCGAGCCACAGCGACGAGGTCTGGGAGTGGGACGGGAAGGTCTGGAGCAAGCTCCCTGCCCTCCCGGTCCTCGGAGGCTGGGGGAAGCTCGGCGCCCTGCCTGGCGGGTCCGGCCTGGTCTTCGACGGCGGCTCGAGGGCCGTCACCAGTCAGGCCTACGCCGCGTTGAACCGGACCCTGACGTTGCGGTCCAGGACACAATCCGTCGTCACGTCGATCGGGACCGGCTGCAGCGGCAGCAACGGCGTGCCCTCGCTCGCCAGCGGCCTGCCGATCATCGGGAACCAGGCTACCGCCTCGACGTCGTGTCGGCCAAGGTGGCGCCATCGTCGTGGTCGCCCTGGGCGCGGGCAACACGTCGATTCCGATCGGCGGCGGTTGTACCCGGGAGCTCGGGCTGTCGTTCCTGCCGTTCGCTCCTGGCGGACGCCAAGGGCTTCGGCAGCCTCGCGATCCCGATCCTTGCCCGAGGTCAGGCATCAGGGCGTCCTGCTGTACGCGCAGGCCCTGGTGCTGGACTCGGGCGCCGCAGGGCCCGGGATGGCGCTCACGGGCGCGAAGCGGATCGTCGTCGGCGGCTGAATCGACGACTCCGGGTTCCCATCGATTGGGGCATGCACGGCCGGCGTGGGGCCCTAGGATCCTGCGGTCTCGTCCCGCATCGACCCCGAGCCCAGCCCATGACCCCGGCCCTGACGATCGAAGGCGTCACCAAGCGCTTCGGTGACTTCGCAGCGGTCAAGTCGTTCTCGATGGACGTCGAGGGCGGCTCGATCCACGGCTTTCTCGGGCCCAACGGCTCGGGCAAGACGACGACGATGCGCATGGTCATGTCGATCCTGTACCCTGACGAGGGGCGGATCGAGGTGCTCGGCCACGCGGACCCCGAGAGCGTCAAGGACCGCCTCGGCTACCTGCCCGAGGAGAAGGGCCTCTACAAGAAGATGAAGGTCGGCGAGATCGTCGCCTACTTCGGGACGCTCAAGGGCATCCCGCGGCCCCAGGCCCGCGAGCGCGCACGGGAGCTGCTGCAGCGCTACGGGCTCGGCGACTGGTACGACCAGAAGTGCGAGGCCATGTCCAAGGGCATGGGCCAGAAGGTCCAGCTCCTGTCGACGCTCGTCCACGACCCCGAGCTCGTGATCCTCGACGAGCCGTTCTCGGGCCTCGACCCGGTCAACATGGAGCTCATGCGCGACACCATCGTGCAGATGAAGCGCGAGGGCCGGACCGTGCTGTTCTCGACCCACGTCATGGCCCAGGCCGAGGAGGTCTGCGACCGGATTACGCTGATCTTCAAGGGCGAGCGCAAGCTGCACGGGGCGCTGTCGGACATCAAGCGCCAGGGCGGTCGCTCGGTCCGCCTCGACTACGAGGGCGACTCGGCCGTCCTCCAGGGCCTGCCCGGCGTCGACCGGGTCAACGACTCCGGCCGCCACGCCGAGCTGGTGCTGGCCGCCGGCGCCGACGACCAGGAGGTCCTGCGGGCCCTGGTCGGCAAGGTCCGGGTCCTGCGCTTCGACACGACCGAGACCTCGCTGCACGAGATCTACGTGCGCACGGTCGGCCGCGAGGCCGCCGTCGTGGAGGGGACCCGTGGCTAGCTCGCCCAAGACCTGGCTCGTCGCCCGCCGTGAGTTCGTCGAGAACGCGCGGACCAAGGGCTTCTGGATCTCGATGCTGATCGGCCCGGTGCTGATCCTCGGGGCCATCGGCTTGATGACATTCTTCCAGAAGAGCAAGGACGTCCGCCGCTTCGCCGTGCTCGACCAGACCGGCTGGCTGGCCGAGGCCATCGCCGGCGTACCCGACACCCCGGACCTCGGGCTCATCCTCGAGCGCTGGAAGGGCCCTGGGG